>CAYWDR010000157.1:0-1988 GCA_964457075.1 uncultured Solibacteraceae bacterium | reverse complement strand
TGCTCGGGCAGCGAGGCCTCGCCCTTCACCACCTCACTACCTCGCCCCTAATAACTGCCTTCGTCCTTCAACGGCGGGTACGGCTTCCCGAACTTGTTCGTGTGGGGCTCGAAGGGGGGCTGCATGGCGCCCAGCTGCCACTCGCCCACGGTGGTGCCATCGCCGATCTTGACGGTCCAGATCTGGTCCCCCGTCTCGGGATGCCAGAGGCGCAGGCGGTAGGTGCCGGGGGGCACGTCCTTGAAATTCACGCCCTCGCGGCCATCGAGCACCTGGAAGAAGGGGGTCTCCACCACCCATAGGAAGGCGTTCATCTTGTGGTGGACGTTGCAGTAGAGCTTCACGAGGCCGGGCTTCTTGAAGGTCCAATCGGGGCTATCGCCGGGCTCGTAGTGGCCCGTGTCGAAGCGGTTGCCGGGGCTGAGGCTGAAGACGTTGTGGAGGATGTGGTCCTGGTTGGGGAAGATCACCTTCGTGCCCACGGTGGCGATGGCCACCCGGGGGACGAACTTCTTCCCCACGGTCTTCATGCGCACCGTGGAGAGGGGCTTGACCGTCTGAACTGAGCCCATCGGCTCTAGAAAGGCGGCCACATCCTTCAGGGGTCCCGGCCGCGCCGTGCCGTCCTTTTCCTTGAGGATCACCTTCCCCGTCAGACCGCCCGCAGAGAGGGGCTGAAAAAGCGGAACGCAGAAGACGCAGAAGA
Organism: uncultured Solibacteraceae bacterium; assembly: GCA_964457075.1. Taxonomy (GTDB): domain Bacteria; phylum Acidobacteriota; class Holophagae; order Holophagales; family Holophagaceae; genus JAFDVN01. The sequence continues at coordinate 1,282 of CAYWDR010000157.1, read as the reverse complement.
CGCGCAGAAGACGCAAAACAGGACCTTGGACCGCCCTGCCTTTTTCTGCGGTTTCTGCGTCCTTCTGCGTCTTCTGCGTCCGCTTTTTCATCAGAACCCGACCTCATCGAGCTGTCCCCATCCCCCCACGGGCCCCTTCCCCAGGGCGCTTCGCAGCACCACGGCATGGTTCACCTCGTCCCCCATGATGCGCCCGGCGGCCTCCAGCAGGGCCTTGCGGCGGAACTGGGCGAGGCTCGATTGGTAGGCATGGGCGGCCTTCATTTCCAGGAAGAGGGCGAGGCGCAGCACGTCGGCCTCCGTCTTCAGCTCGAAGGCGGAAAAGTCGTAGCTCTTGCGAGCGGGGATGGGGTGGCCCTTCAAATCCTTGATCACTTGCGTGAGGGCCGCGCGGTGGCCCTCGTGGCTCTGCTTGAACAGGCCTCCGACCTCAAGGGCCCCCTTGGATAGCAGGCCCGACCCCGCCGCGAGCCCGTAGGCGAAGACGGCCGTATGTTCCAGCTCCAGGGCCACGTTCAGCAGCGCGACGTCCGAGGGGGCCCGGCCCGAACCCGCCTGGAGGGCGGTTCCGCCGAAGAGGAAGAGGCCCGTGCCACCGGCAAGCGAGGCGAGGAAGCTTCGGCGATCAGTCATGGATGCTCCGGATTCTTCCAGATTGGATGCCGGACATCTTGGCACTGTTGGCACGGATTCGGGAATTCAGGCGTCTAAGATGGGTTAACTTCCCGAGGATCCCATGGCGAACCCCCTGCCCTGGCACCGCACCCTGGCCTGGCGTTTCTTCCTGCGCACGGCCCTGGCCATTTTGGGCCTCATGGCCGTCGTGCTTTGGGTGGCCTACTACCAAAGCGCCCGGCGGGCGAAGGAGTTCGCCCAGGGCGGCATGGCCGTGGCGAGCCAGATCATGGATAAGAGCCTGGATCAGCAATCCAGGATCCTGGATGGGGGCCTGGAAGTCTTCGCCCTCTACAGCGGCAACCTCGGGAACATCGAGGCGGCCGCCCAAAAGGACGACTTCGATTCCATCCGGGACACCCTCATCGACAATCTCAAAAGCCTGAGATCGGATATCGCCGTCGTGGTGAGGCCCACGGGCATGCTGCTCTCCTGCACGACGGACGGCCACAAGCAGGACTACCAGGACGTGGGCATCGTGCAGATGGCCATGCACCCGGAAGAGGCCGCGGAGGCCGGGGAGAAGGCACACAGCTACTCGGGCTACTTCAAGATCGAGGGAGGCGGCTACGAAGGATATTACTTGGGCGTATCCCGCCGCCTCGTC
>CAYWDR010000156.1:0-8401 GCA_964457075.1 uncultured Solibacteraceae bacterium | reverse complement strand
ACCAGCGCATGCTCGTGGAATCCATCAAGCGGGCCCGCAACATCGCGTTGCTGCCTTTCGCTACTGACTAGCCCAACAGGCGCTGGTGGTCTAAGAAGCGGGGGCCCAAAAGGCCCCCGCTTCTTGCGCACGAAAGTCTCCCTCTCCAACGCTGCCCCGCAGGGCCGGAGCCCCTGGCTGCTCCAGGGACCGGTCCTCTTCTGCCAACCACCAGCGCATGCTCGTGGAATCCATCAAGCGGGCCCTCCCACCTATCGCACCGTGCACCGCACGGTGCTCCCAGTCGCCTTCGGCTCCTGGAGGCGGGCCCCTCATCGCGTTGCTGCCTTTCGCCACCGATTAGGCGCTGTTACGCCCGACGAAAAGGCCACCTCCGGGTGGCTTTTTTTTTGAATCCTCACGGAATCCCGAGCCACTCAGGGGGTGGAGCCGCCCGGAACCAGCGCCCGGGCCGGCCATTCACCTTGCCGCCTGGCCGGTCGACCCCACGCATCGGCCGGATCAAGGTCGTTTTGCCCCTGGGGTGGACCTTCCGGCGCGGGTGGGGCGAACGGGACGGCGCTCCCTTCCCATGGCTGAGCCGTGCCGGGGAAGCCTTGGCCAGCTTGGGTTCACGTGCCATGGCAGGCAACCGCGGTTGGCCCTCGCCGGTCCCGTCCGCCCTGGGTGGTTCACCCGCTCAGGGCCATGCGTCCCACCATCATGGCCGCCTTCTGGGGCAGGCCCGAGCCTGGAGTGTCGCCTTCCTCCGGCTTTGAAGCCCGCAACCCCGCCATGGGCCCACCCATGGAGGGGGAGCGTTGGCCTTCAAGCCTCCACCCCGCGGCCTGGCCGCGACCGAAAGGAGCACTCCCATGAATCGCCTTCACTGCCGCCTGGGCACTCTGGCCTTCGCCCTCGCGGCCGGGTCCGCGGCCCTCATCGCCCAGGAGACGGGCACGCTTGCCGTCACGGTGCGAGACAAGGCCGGCGCCCCCTTGGCCAAGGCCAAAGTCATCGCCTCCAGCCCCACCCAGATCGGCGGCGCCAAGACCGCCATAACGGATGATCAAGGCCGTGTCCGCTTCATCTCCCTTTACCCCGGCGACTTCCAACTGACCGTGGAGGCCGCGGGCTTCCAGAGCGGCCAATTGAAGGGGGTTCACGTCGGCGTCGCGTCCGTGGCCCTGGCGGAGCTCAAATTGGCCCCCCTCGCCGGCGCCACCGTCGAGATCGTCGCCTCCACCTTCACCATCGATTCAACGGCGGTGACCTCCTCCACCCACCTGGGCCTCGAAACCATCGATAGCCTGCCCACCGCGCGCACCTACACGGACTTCATCCGCCTGGCGCCGGGGGTCATTTCCTCCCCCGATTCCGGGGCCAACCCCGCCATCGCGGGCTCACTCAGCCGCGACAATGGCGGGGCCGGTGGCGCCAAGAACAATACCTACATCCTCGATGGCGTGGACACCACCAATCCCCTGAGCGGCCAGGCCCTTTCCGCCTTCAACTCCGAGATCATCCAGGAACAGGAGATCAAGATCGGCGGCATCACGGCGGACGTGGCGGCCCGGGGCGGGGGGCTCGTATCCAACGTCGTCACCAAATCGGGCTCCAACGAGTGGTCGGGGTCGCTCAACTACTACTTCCAAAACGATGGCCTGGTCTCCAAGCGCCAGCCCCATGTCCAGGAAGTGACCAACAAGTTCAGCTCCTACGACACGGCCTTCACCCTCGGCGGTCCGATCCTCAAGGACCGGATCTGGTTCTTCGCCTCCCTCCAGGCCAAGAACACCACCACCGATGGCGCCTTCCAGGAAACCGCCACCCCGACTCCCGTCGCCAAGAACGCCAAAACCGACGAACTCCTCGGCTTCTTCAAGCTGACCTACCAGCTCAACCCCGAAAACAAGCTGGAGCTCAGTGTCAGCGACAACAAGACCAAGGACACCAGCATCGGCGGCGACCGCAACATCCCCGGCCGGGACCTCGATCGCAAGCGCAATCAGCGCATCCTCAACCTCAAGTACGAAGGCGTGTTCAACGACTGGATCTTCACCGTCAAGGGGTTCAATTTCCAAAGCGACTTCAAGCCGACACCCCATACCTCCGGCGACAATATCCAAATCATCTACCCCGATTCTGTTCCTGCGGGTGACCCCTTCGGCTTGCCGGCTTCCGCAAGCCTGTTCAATTACCAAAAGCAGGCCGGCTCCCTCGGCTGGTTCACCGAGAACGAGAGCAAGCGCACGGGCTATAACGCGGACGTGGTCAAATTCCAATCCGGATGGCTTGGGGATCACCAATTCAAGGCCGGAATCCAATCCCAGGACGAAACGCGCAGCGCACGCCTGCTCCATAGCGGCAGCGGCGCGGACTATGAGTACCTGGCCCGGCCCACCACCGCCTACAACCTCACCCTCGCGGACGTTTACGCCAATTACGGCGGGGCCTCTTGGGCCGATTCCGCCTACGTCCCTGGGGCCCTTTCGGATGCCGCGGCCGGCAATCCGGCCCTGGCGGCCTACCTCGCCAGCATCGGCGCGAATTCGGGCAATGACTATGACACCATCCCCTTCCAGACCGTGGCGCCCGGATCCAGCCAGCTCCTCCAGTACCGCATCTCGGGGCTCCGTTACGGGAACGACGCGAAGGTCAAGCGGAAGGCCATGGATTATTACGTCCAAGACACGTGGACCCTGCCCGGGAACGTTTGGACGGCCTACATGGGCGTCCGCTTCAACAAGGATTCCTACTACGCCGACGATGGGACCAAGCTCCACAGCACCGAGCTGAACGTTGCTCCCCGCCTGGGTCTCACCTACAACCACAAGGGCGAAAACAAGCTCAAGATCTTCGCGAACTATGGCCGGTACTTCGAGCCCATCAAGCTGGACATGGTGCAATTCGCAGGCTCCTTCGCCAACGCCCGCGTCGAGCAGATGTACATCCCCTACCAGGGCCCGGTGGCCACCTACAACGCCAACAACTGGGTCACCCTGCGCCAGCGGGGCGGGGTCGAAACCGTGGATGCCGCCATGGCGCCCACCCTCCAGAGCCCCTACACGGACGAGTTCCGCCTCGGATTCGAGCGCGATCTCGGGAAGGGCGTCACCTTCGAGGCGGTCTACAGCCACCGCGAGGATAAGCGCATCGTCGAAGACTTTGATCTCAACAACGTCTACACAAGCCCAGGGAACATGGATCCCGGAGCCACCTTCGGCGCTCGAATCGCGGCGGTATACGGGGGCACGGCCCAGGAGTGGCGCGACCGCATTTCCGCCCTCTACTACCCCCTCAGCCACTTCGGCTACACCACGATCCCCCCCAACGTGAACTATGTGCTGGCCAACCTCATCGGGGCCGAGCGCAAATTCGACGTGGTCAGCATGACCCTCCGCCGCGCGGACACCGGGGATGGCTGGACGGCCTTCGCCAACTACATCCACACCAAGGCCGAAGGCAATAGCCTCTCCTCCGGCGATGCCGATTACCAAGGCGACGCGTCCATTCTGGACCCCCGCCTGCCTTGGATGAACGGCACCCTCAACGGCAGCGTGGATAACCAGTGGAAGGGCTACCTCGCCCACACCTTCAAGGAGGGCTGGGCCAAGGGCATCACCATCGGCACCACCTACACCTACATCGAAGGCATCAACTACACCAAGGGCCTGGGCCTCTCAGGCCGCATCCTCCAGGGCCCCTGGATCGCCAATTTCGATCCCCAGCCCGGAACGCGAAAGGGGCCGGACTTCAAACAGTTGGATTTGCGCGTGAAGTACAACTTCCAGTTCGCGCGCCGGTTCAACGGCGAGGTCTTCGTGGATGTCTTCAACTTCACCAACCGCCTGACGCCCGACCAGCTTGAGGAATCCTCTAACGGCGTCAGTGGCGCCCTGTTCGGCCGGCCCATCGGCTGGCAGGAACCCCGCCGCTTCTACCTTGGCGCTCGGGTCAGCTTCTAAGCAGAACCCGTGTTTGGATGGGGCCGTCTCCGGACGGCCCTTTTCGTTCAGGCGCGCGTGGCGAGGACGGCCTGGGCCACCTTGGAAGCGGGCTTCCGGCCCAGCACGCCGCAGATCCGCGCGCCCACGTCCACGAGGCGATCCAAATCCACGCCCGTTTCGATGCCGAGGCCGTTGAGCAGGTACACCACGTCCTCCGTGGCCACGTTGCCGCTGGCGCCGGCGGCGTAGGGGCAGCCGCCGAGGCCCGCCACGGAAGCATCCACCGTCGCCACGCCCAGTTCGAGCACGGCGTAGAGGTTGGCGAGGGCCTGGCCGTAGGTGTCGTGGAAGTGGGCGGCGAGGGCTTCCATGGGCACGCGCTCGGCCACGACCTGCACCATGCGCCTCGCCTTGCCGGGCGTGCCCACGCCGATGGTGTCGCCCAGGGAGATTTCGTAGCAACCCATGCGATAGAGGCGCTCGGCCACGTCGGCCACCTTGGTCGGGGGCACCTCGCCCTCGTAGGGACAGCCCAGCACGCAGCTCACGTAGCCCCGCACGGGAAGGCCCGCGGCCTTCGCGGCGGCCACCACGGGGGCGAAGCGATCCAGGCTCTCGGCGATGGAGCAGTTGATGTTCTTTTGGCTGAAGGCCTCGGAGGCCGCGCCGAAGATGGCCACCGACCTAGCGCCCGCCGCGAGGGCCGCCTCGAAGCCCTTGAGATTGGGCGTGAGCACGGGGTAGGCGACGCCCGGCTTGCGGCGGATCCGGGCCAGCACGTCCGCCGCGTCCGCCATCTGCGGCACCCACTTGGGAGACACGAAGCTCGTGGCTTCCACCACGGGGAGACCGGCGTCGGCCAGCCCCTCGACCAGCGCCACCTTATCCGCCGTGGAGACGGGCTGGGCCTCGTTCTGAAGGCCATCCCGGGGGCCCACGTCCACGATTTTAACGGTGCTCGGGAAAGTCATGGCAGGTGCTCCAGGGTGGGTCGAAGGGGGGTACAGAGTGCATAGGTCACAGAGGTCACAGAGAAATGCGTGCGCCTCCTCATGCCTAGGGGCGCCATTGGGGCTTAACCCTTTATGGGACTCCCTAAGCTAATCTAAAACCATGTCCGAGACGCAGGTTCCCCTCCCCAACCTTCCCCAACCCCTGCGGAAGCAAAAGGCCGTGAAGGCTGCCTGGTTGCCCGTGCTCCTCCAGTGGCTGGTGCCGGGCCTCGGGTACTGGCGCCTGGGCGAGAAGCGGCGGGCCAAGGCCTTCTTCGCCATGGCCGCGACCTTCCTGCTCCTGGGCGCCCTTCAAATGCACTTCGGAGCCGTGGACGGCAATCAGGCTGGCGTGTTCGTTCCCGTGCCCGGCCAGTGGCTGAAGACCCTCGGCGCCCTCGCCACCCTGGGCATGGGCCCCCTTTACGCCCCCTTCGCCTGGATCTTCGGCGGGCTGGGCAGCCCCGAAGCCGCCGAGCCCATCCAAAACCTCACCCAGGAATACGGCGCAACCTACGTGATGCTCGTCGGCCTCCTCAACTGGCTGGGCTGCGTCGACGTCTTCGACCGCGCCACGGGCCGATGGATGTGGCGGGTGTGGCAGCACCACCCGGACGAGATCCCCCTAGGGGAAACTCCCGAATCCAAGGGCTGATCCTCAGAGGGTGTAGCCGATCAGCATCGCGCGCAGAAGTGGGCCGGGGCCGGCAGCGCCGCCAGGCGCCGAAGGGCCTCCGCCCATACCTCCACGTCCCCCCAGAAGGCCGTCGCCGCGGGCGTGAGCCGTCGCAGGGCGTGAAGGGGTCCCGGATCGCCGGGATGGGGGAGGAAGTCCACGGGACCCTTGGAACGGGCCCGGAGCGCGCCCCGCAGGGCCTCGGTGAGGGGCGAGGCGGTGGGCAAGGCGAGCGGCTCCGCGATCACTCGGGCATCAACGGGCGCGGAACCTTCCCACCAATGGCGCCCATCCCTCGCCCAGTCCGGAAGGTCTCCAAAATAGCGGCGCAATTCGAAGGCCTGGATGGAGCCGAGGGGCAAATCCGCCAACCCGCCAACCGCGGGCTCCAGGATCCCGGGCATCCGGCGCAGGAGGTGGGGGAGGGAGCCCAGACGAGGTTGGCTCAGATCCAGGGCGCCCAGCAGAGCGCCGATGCGGCGGGCCTCGCGATCCAGGGCGCGCGCGAGATCCGTGCCTTCCAGCGGAACCAGGCCGACGAGGTTCAAGTTCACATCGCTCGCTTCCCAGGCCTCCAAGGCCGGCGCGAGCTCCTCGGGGCGGTGGGCGAAGAGGGCGAGGCGGGGCCCCGTGTGCGCTCGCACGCGCTCCACCAGCAGCAGGGGCCCGCCACCCCCGGATAGGAGGGCCCCCTTCCACTCGGCCGCGAGGCGCAGCCCTTCCAGGGAACTCACCCCACGGCCTCCACGATCACCTCGCGGCGCCGGTCGAGGTAGGCGGCGGCCTCTCTATTCACCGCCCGGTGGGCGGACCAGGCGAGGCCCGCAAGCAGGGCCATGCCGGGCAGGAGGAAGGCCGGGGCCTGCCACTTCAGCAGGGCGAAGGCCCCGCCGAACACCAGCGTGCAAAGGAGGGAGACCCCCAAGGCCACGAGCACGAGGGGCAGGGGCATCTGGTTGTTCTTGAGGCTGGCCCGGTCGATGCGGCGGGGCTTCCAGCTGCTGGTGAAGGCCCCCACGGCGCTTTGCGTGAGGAAGAAGCAGGCGGCCATGGCGAGGACCGCGAGCAGTTCCAGGGGCGAGGGCCAGAAGAGCGGGATCAGCAGGGCCACGAGCAGGAGGGCCTGCAGCCCCTGGTACATCAGGAATCCCCGGAGCTTCCCCTCCAGCAGCTGCCGCGCGCCGATGGGCAGGAGGAAGAGCCCCTTCACGCCGTGGCCATCCATGCCGAACTGGTTGAACTGGAACTGGTTCCCGAAGAGGGCCAGGTAGACAAAGGCGCCGGGGAGGGCCCAAAAGGATTGGCCCTGGATATGGGATAGGGGCCCCCGCACGAGCACCACCGTCACCACGGGCATGAGGAATCCGAACTTGCCGTGGTGGCTGCTCATCAGCGTGCGGAACTGCAGGCGGCCGAGGCCCTCGGCGGGGGAGCGGAAGGACCACAGCTTTTCCTTCGCGCCCCCCGTTTCCGGCACGGGGGCGAGGGCCTCTTGTTCCCGGTCCAGAAGCCGGGCGGCGCCGAGGGCGAAGAGAAGGCCCAGGCCCAAGGGGTAGAGCTGGAGGAGGAGGCCCTTGGCGGCGTGGCCCCGGGCCGCGGCGTCGAGGCCGTCCACGGCCCAGGTCGTGGGCAGGGCCCGGAGCAGATCGACGGCGTGGGCCGCCCCGGCCCGCAGCATCTGTTCAAGGGCGGGATTCCCGGCGTGCCCGCGCCGTGGGGCCATCTGGCCCATCCACACCGACCCAAGCCACACGAGCACCATCAGCGCCCACACGGCCACCCGCAGGCGCTTGGCGAGGCGCTGGGCCAGGCTCCCGAGGAATAGCTGCAGGACGAGGATGAGGAGCAGGTGCTCCAGGAACACGAGCAGCAGCAGGGGCAGGAGGGCCGGGCGGGCGATGCCCAAGCCCAACGTGAAGGCGCCGAGCCCCAGGGCCAGCCCCAGCACGAGGATGTCGCCGAGGCCCGCGGCCAGCTCCGCCCCCAGCAGCCGGATCGGATGCAAGGGGAAGACGCGGTACTGCTCCCAACTGAGCTTCTTGGCGCCGCCCATCAGGCCGCCGAGCACGCCCCCCACGCCCACGACGACCGCCAGCACGCCCCCCAGGATGAGCGTGGCCGAATCCCCCCGGGGGCCCCCGAGGCGCGGCCCCAGGGAGAAGCCCGCCATGAAAAGGCCGAGGGCGGCGGGAAGCGCCACGAGGAGCCCCAGCACGGCCACGAGGAACACGAGGGCCCACACGCCCTGGCGGCTCAGCTCCTTCGTGCTGCGGGCGAGGCTCGTCTGAAAGTGCGCGACGAGCAAAGCTCGAACGGGACTCACAGCCATGAGAGCTCCCCCGCCCGGGCGCCGCCCACGAGATCCACGAAGAGGCTCTCCAGGCTTTCCTCGCCCTGCCGCAGCTCGTCCAGCGTGCCGAAGCCCTTCATGCGGCCATCGTCGATGATGGCGATGAGGGGACAGAGCTTTTCCACCACGTCCAGGATGTGGCTCGTGAGCACGAGCGTGGTCCCACGGGACTGCAGCGAGAGGAGGATGTCCTTGATGGTGCGGTTGGTGACGGCGTCGATGCCCTCGAAGGGCTCGTCGAGGAAGAGCAGCTTGGGGCCATGGAGGATGGCCGCGCAGAGGGCGATCTTCTTCTTCATGCCGAAGGAGTATTCGGAGATGAGCGTCTTGGCGCCCGGCTGGAGATCCAGCTTGTCGAAGAGCTCGGCGGCGCGGCCGTCGATGAGGGCGTCCTCCAGTCCGTACATGCGGCCCACGAAGCGCAGGTACTGGGGCCCGGTGAGCATGTCGAGGA
>CAYWDR010000155.1:5345-8523 GCA_964457075.1 uncultured Solibacteraceae bacterium | reverse complement strand
CCTCAGGTTAGGTTTTGCACCTCCATTCAGTTGATCGTGCCGATCGCACGGGCCCTGGACGGCCCTCGAAGGCCGTCACGGGCCCCGGCCCGATTCAGGAGGCCGGATGGACGCGTGGGTCGAACTCACTTCTGCGTTTTCTGCGTTTTTCTGCGTCTTCTGCGTTCCTTCTTTCTCCGCGCCACGCTCGGCTTTTCTCCGCGTTCTCCGCGCCCCTCCGCGCCCTCCGCGTTCAGCTTTTCCTTCCGAACCTACCCCTTCTTCCGAAGTTCCCTCATCAACCCCGGCAGCCGGTTCACCGCCGCCTGCACTTCCATCCACTCCCGGTGGGGCCGAGCCGGATAGCCCGTCACGAAAGAGCCCGGAGGCAGGCTTTTGGCTACGACGCTGTTGCCGCCCACGACGCTCCGCTCGCCGATCTCGATATGCCCGACGACGCCCACCTTCCCCGCGAGGGTGACATAGGCGCCCAGCTTCGAGGAGCCGCTGATGCCGCTCTGGCTCACGAGCAGGCAGTGCTCCCCCACCTGGACGTTGTGGGCCACCTGCACCTGATTATCGATCTTCGTGCCGGCGCCGATGCGCGTGGGGCCGAGCACGCCGCGATCCACGGTGACGCAGGCGCCGATCTCCACCTCGTCGCCCACCTCCACCCAGCCCACCTGGGGCACCTTCCGGTGGCGGCCGTCCACGAGGACGTAGCCATAGCCGTCGCTGCCCAGCACGGAATTGGCATGCACGCTCACGTTGCGGCCCAGCCGCGTGCGGCGGTAGAGCACCACGCCGGGGAACACCTCGCAGTCCTCGCCGAGCACGCAGTCATCCCCGATATGCACCCCGGGATGGATGACGCAGCCCTTGGCGATCACCGTGCGGGCCCCCACCGTGGCGCCGGGGGCGAGGCGGACGCCCCCGGCCACCTGGGCCGTGGGGTGGATGGGCGACTCCGTCCAGGCGGGCTCCGGTTCCGGGTGCAGGATGGCGATGGCCTGGGCGAAGCACCAGTAGGGGTTCTCCACCACGAGGGTGGGCTGCTCCCCCAGCTCCGCTTGGGGATCGGCGAGGATGAGGCCCGCTTGGGCCTCCCGGGCCTGGGCCGCGTATTTCTTGTTGGCCAGGAAGCTGAGCGCCCCCGCCCGGGCCTCCTCCAGGGGCCGGACTTCGGAAAGCAGGCGATCCGGTGGACAATGGCGAAGCGCGCCTCCCAGCATCTCCGCCAGGGCCTTTGCCGTGATGGGCTGTGACATGCGCGCCTCCTGATTCCCCTGAACGACTTGGACCCTTGAATATGGCACAGACTCACGCCCTGGAGACCCACGCGGACGAGCGCGAGAAGCGGCGCGAGCGTCGCTGGATGGCCTGGGGCCTGGGAGCCATCCTCCTCATCGGCGGCTACGGCCTATTCGTGGCCCGCCGCCTGGCCAACCAGCCCGTGCCCGACGCCGGGCCGCTGAACGAGGGCCCCCTGCCGGAGCCCATCAAGGCCGAGATCCAGCGGCTGCTCGACGTCCAGCTCGCGGGCGCCCAGCTGGTGGAAGTCCGGGAAGGCGGCCTGCGGGACTTCCGCGTGAAGGGCACCCCGAGGGCCTCGATGGATCGGGCCTTCAAGGAGGCCTTCCGCCCCCTCGTGGTGAAGGAGCTCATGCCCCGGCTTCGCCCCTATGGCCACATCATCAGCTTCGAGATCGCCAACATGGATTTTCCACCCGCGAGGTTGCGGCCGATTCCTCAAAAAAATAACTAAATCTCACCACGGAGGCACAGAGGCACGGAGGATGGAAAGATCCATCACACCCTACCCTTCCCTTGCTTTTCTCAGTGCCTCCGTGCCTCCGTGGTGAATCCTTTTTTTCGGACCCCCATGCATCCCTACCTCTTCCAGATCGGTTCCTTCCCCGTGGGCACCTACGGGCTCATGCTCGCCATCGGCTTCTTCGCGGGAACGGCCCTCGCCAAACGGCAGGGCAGGCTCGATGGCATCGGGGGCGAGGTCATCCCCGATCTCGCCATCACCCTGCTCATGGCCGGCCTCATCGGCGCGAAGGTCGTCCTGATCATCGTGGAGATGCTGAACGGCCGCATGACGGTGGCCGACGTCTTCTCCCTCGCCACGCTGCGGGCCGGCGGCCATATCCACGGCGGCATCATCCTCGGCGCCGCCGCCTTCTTCTGGAAGGCCCGCAAGGCCGTGGGCCACAGCCTGGCCCAGATCGGGGATGCCCTCGTGCCCGGCGTGGCCCTGGGCCAGGCCATCGGCCGCCTGGGCTGCTTCGCCGCCGGATGCTGCTTCGGCACCGTCTGCCCGGCCCCCTGGGCCGTCACCTTCACGGACCCCCATGCCCACGAGCTCAGCGGCACGCCGCTCGGCGTCCCCCTCCACCCCGTGCAGCTCTACACCTTCCTCGCCAACCTCGCCGTGATGGGCCTGCTGCTCCTGGCCCGCAAAAGCCGCCGCTTCACGGGCCAGATCGCGGCCCTCTACTTCATGCTGGAAGGCGCGGCCCGGCTCACCGTGGAGACCTGGCGCGGGGACATGGATCGCGGCGCCTGGCTGGGTCTCGCGTGGCTCAGCACGGGCCGCCTCACCGCCATGGCCTTCGTGGCCTTCGGCCTTGGACTCTGGATCTGGTGGTCCCGCGTGACGAAAGATGAGGTCGCCGCATGATCCGCCACGAGCTCGATAGCCCCTCCCCCCGCCTGGACAAATTCCTCGTGGAGGCCCATCCCGAGGTAGGCCGCGCCCGCTGGGACGCCTGGATCAAGGAGGGCCGCGTCCTCGTGAACGGCGCCGCCGCCACCAAGGGCGGCCACAAGCTCAAGACGGGCGACGCCGTGGAAACGGAGCTGCCCCCCATCGCCCCGCCCGCCGCTGATCTCGTGGGCGAAGCGATCGATCTGCCCACCCTCTTCGAAGACGGCCATCTATGGATCGTCGACAAGCCCGCGGGCATGGTGGTGCATCCCGGGCCGGGCCATCCGGGCGGAACGCTGGTGAACGCGCTGCTGCATCGCATCGGTCCCGGAGCCCGGAGCCCGGAGCCCGGAGCCCCCGTCGACCCGGATTCCTCCGAGGAAGACGAGGCCGCCCCCGCCTGGCCCGGCCTCGTGCACCGCCTGGATCGCTTCACCACGGGCTGCATCGCCCTGGGCAAGTCCCGGGAGGCCCAGGATTCCCTGC
>CAYWDR010000155.1:0-5335 GCA_964457075.1 uncultured Solibacteraceae bacterium | reverse complement strand
CCCACGCCTCCGGCAGGCGATCGACTCCCAACGGCAGGCCCAATTCCAGGGCCGCACGGTGGAGAAGCGCTACTTGGCCCTCGTGCGCCACAGCCCCAAACTCCCGGAGCTGGGCAGCCTCCTCGTGGATCAGCCCTTGGCCCGCCACCGCACGGAGCGCCAGAAGATGGCCGTGGTGGCCGGCGGCCGCCCCAGCCAGACCCGCATCCGCGTGCTGGCCCGCACGAAGAGCGCCGCGCTCGTGGAATGCGAGCTGCTCACCGGCCGCACCCACCAGATCCGCGTGCATCTCGCCTTCCTCCGGGCCCCCCTGTTGGGCGATCCCCTCTACGGGGGGCCCAGCCGCTGGATGGCCACGGATGGCCAGATGCTCGAACTGCCCCATCCCCTGCTCCACGCCTGGCGCCTGGGCCTCGCCCATCCCACCACCGGCGCGCCGCTGCTCGCCGAGGCCCCCATCCCTGCTCCCTTCCGGGAAGCGGCCGAACGCCTCGGGCTGGCGGCGGGACTGCCGTAGCCCCATCCTCTTGCCAAGGATGGAGGTCCCGTGCCACTCGCCTGGATTCACCTCAAGCCCCTCGACGAGGCCCTCAAAGGCCGGGAATACATGCTGGGCCTCGGCGTGGCGGGGATCGCGATCCTCCTCCTGCTCCTGGTCCTCTTCGTCCGCCTCCCCCACTGGCTCCGCGCCAAGCGGCATCCCACCCTCACCGCCTTCCAGCTGGAAGAGATGATGCAGGGTCCCAAGCCCCTCCTCGTGGATCTGAGGGACGAGGCCCACTTCCAACGCGAGGGCCACATCAAGGGGGCCTTCCACGTCCCCTTCCCCCAACTGGAAGGCCGCGTGCCCGAGATCCTCGCCGACGCCCGCCGGCCCATGCCCCGCCCGATCATCCTCATCGACGAGCACGACCCCCAAGCCCACCTGGCCGCCGACCTTCTCAAGGCCCGTGGCGCCGATTGGCTCTACGTCCTCATGGATGGCTTCCATGGGTGGCGGAAGGCGCGGTTTCCGGTGGTGAAATAAGCGAAAACCGATTCACCGCCAAGGACGCAAAAAAGGCGTGAACCGCAAATGGAAATGCGAGCCCCCCCTGGGGGGGGGCTTGTATCAAATCGACTTAACAACAATTCACATACAGCCTGAACGAATTAGCTCGAAACTGAAAATTCCTTAACACCCCGGCCATGTGATGACCTTTTCGATTCGTGCTTGGAGATCTGCATGCCCCCTCGTCCAACGCTGGCTTGGCTCCTCATCGCATTCAGTGCCCTGCCCGCCCTCGCCCAGACCTCGGCGGCCCTCCGCATCCGAAAGGTCGATGCCTCGGGCCACCCCCTCGCCGGCGTGGAAGTGCTCGTCACTTCCGTGGACCGTGCGGAACGCCGTACGGCCCGCACGGACGCGGCGGGCTGGGCGAGCTTCGCGGGGCTGCTGCCGGGCCATTACCGGGTGGAGGGCCAGGATCTCACGCTGAAATCCGATGCCCGCATGGAGCTGGTCATCCGGCAGCGGGAGGCCACCGCCGTGGTGGAGATCGAGGCCTCTCCCCTCCGCACGGAAACGTCCTCCGTGGGCGTGCAATCCACCCTGCTCGCCTCGGATATGGAGCGCATCCCCTCCGCGCCCCACCGCTACGCGGAGCAGAGCCTCCTGATGCCCGGCGTGGCGCCCAGCGGCAAGCCCGAACCCGTGGTGCTGGGCTCCATGCTGGATGGCAACAGCTTCCAGGTGGATGGCATGGCGACGAACCTCGCCTCCACGGGCCGCTTCGGCATGAACCTCAGCTCCGAGATCCTGGAGAGCCAGACCATGACCTCCGGCGGCCATAAGGCCGAAGTGGCCTTCACCCCCGGCGGCGTGTTCAACCTCGTCACGAAGACGGGCACCAACGAGCTGAAAGGCAGCCTCTTCGCCAGCGCCATCGATCGTGGCCTCAACGCCAAGCCCGAGGGCGGCAAGGCCATCAGCCCCGAGGAGCGCGCCAGCCACGCCCGGGAATGGGGCTTCACCCTGAGCGGCGCCTTCATTCCCGATCGCCTCTTCTTCTTCGGGGCCTTCAACCGGCAGCTCACGGATCAGGACTTCGAAAACATCACGCCCCCCGGCGGCCAGCCCCACCGCCGCACCCTGGCGGAGGACCGCTCCTACCGCTTCTTCAAGCTCACCTGGCTGGCCTCGACGGATCACCGCATGGAAGTGGCCTGGTTCGGCGACCCCGTCCTCCAGCGCGATTTTGACGATCCCGCCAACGCCGCCCTCAAGGACGAGCAGCTGGGAAACCGCACCCGCGGCGGCAACAGCTGGCTCGTGAAGCACATGGGCGTGCTGGGCGCCAACCTCACCTGGGAGAACACCCTGGGCCTCCATCGCACGGCCTTCCGGTGGTCCCCCGCCGTGCCCGAGGCGGGGCCCAACCGGGCGCAGCTGGACGCCCCCCTCAAGGAGAGCTTCGGACGCTACGCCGAGGATCGCCTGGAGCGCAGCGAAAACCTCAGCCTGCGATCCGAACTCACGCTCTTCGCCGGAAACCACCAGCTCAAGGCGGGCTTCCAGGGCCTCCGCTCCGGCTTCACCACGGCCTATCGCCGGCCCAGCGGCGGCCTCTCGTTCACGGATCGGGCCGCTGGCGGCGCGGGCCCCTCGGCGGGCGACCTCACCTCCATCCGCGCCGGTCTTCTCGCCTCGAACGGATCCGATTACGCCTACGCGAACGGCGATAGCCTCGTCACCGCGAGCCCCGTCAGCGGCCAGCTGGCGGGGGGGCGGCTCAGCTATCTCTTCCAGCGCACCTTGGCCTCCCTGGACTCCTATGGCGATGCCCTCGTGCAGCGCGCCTATGGCCTCTTCGCCCAGGACGACTGGCAGGTGGGGAAGGGCTGGACCTTGAACCTCGGACTGCGCGTGGATCGCGCCGCCGTGGATGGCGAAGACGGCCGCGCCCTCTACCGCCAGACCCTGCTCAGCCCGAGGCTCGGCGCCTCCTGGGATCCCTTCGAGGACGGCCGGAACCGCCTCTTCGTCTACGCGGGCCGCATCTACAGCCCCCCCACCCCCGGCGCCCTCGCCGCCGCCGGCGCCACCACGGGCGGCCCGGCCCTCACGCGGCAGGCGTGGATCCCCACCCTCGGCGATTGGCGCACGTGGCAGCAGACGGGCATCCAAGGCCAGAAGAACGTCGCCATCGCGCCGGATCTAAGCGCCGCCCGCACGGATCTCTACCAGCTCGGCGCAGAGCGCCTCCAGCCCCTTCCCGCCCTGGGCACCTGGATCCTGGAAGGCGTGCTCACTCTGAAGCGCACCCGCGGCCTCATCGACACCTACAACCCCGCCTGGGGCTACTTGCCCCAATTCGACGCCGCCGCCAACGCCACGTCGGGCAAGCGCTTCGTCGGCAACCTGCCAGGCCTTCAGCGCACCTTCAAGGGCCTCGATCTCTCGGCCCACCGCCGCTTCGGCGGCGGCCACCTCCTCCAGGTGAGCTACAGCCAGGGCGACTTGCGCGGCAACAGCCAGGTGGGCGGCGTCGCCTCCGCCACAGGCCGGAACACGGGCTTCGCCAGCATCCCCAGCCTGCGCCAGGACTATCGCCTGCCCGCCTATGACGGCCCCCTCAACGAAAGCGTGAAGCACGCCTGGAAGGCCTTCGGCAGCGCCGCCCTGCCCTATGGCGTCGAGCTCTCCGGCGTGATCATCCACCGCTCCGGCCTCCGCTACAGCGCCCTCGTGACCTCCGGCGGCGATAACGTGCTCGCCCCCGGCGAAACCCGCGGCGACCGCGAGCTGCCCAAATTGACCACCGTCGATCTGAGCCTCGGCAAAGTCTTCGCCCTCCCCAAGGCCACCCTCCGCGCCGCCGTCGAGGTATTAAACCTCCTCAACGCCCAGCCCATGATCGCGGTGAACAACGTCGGCGCCACCACCTCGCCCGGCAACCACCTCCAGCCCCGCGCCCTGCAGTTCACGGCGCGGTTGGCGTTTTGAGCGAACGGACCGGGTGACATCGCCCTGGAGGCTGTGAGGTTGACCGCAGTTCCCGTGTCGAGTTCGGCCCTACCCCCCTCCATCACTGTTCATCATGGCTTTTATCACTGTTCATCACCGGTTTTCCTTTCCATTCACCGGCCCAAGCCCATGGCTCATGCGCCCTCCCACACGGCTAGCCGAAACCAAGGCCCGTGCCGGCCCGAAGGAAAAAGCTGAAAAGCAACCGGTGATGAACAGTGATGAAAAGCCTGATGAACAGTGATGGCCCTCCGGTTGGTCATCTCCGTTCAGCTCTGTTCATCTCCGGTTTGTTTTTCGCCTTTTCATTCCCCGGCCGGGTTCGCCGTCTCCGGCGCCCCATCCTCGGCCGGCCCCCAGTGCCTGAACCGAAGGAGCAGCAACAACCCCGGCAACGCCGCCGCCACGCAGCAGAGGAAGTAGGCGCTCCATCCGGCCTGGTCGCCCAGTCTGCTTCGGAGGAACTCGGCCAGCAATCCCGTGGCCCCCGCGAAGACGGTGCGCGGCAAGGCGAAGAGGCTGGAGAACAGGGCGAACTGGGTGCCCGTGTAGGCCTTGTTGCAGCTGGCCATGATGAGCACGGCGAAGGCGCTTCCGCCGGCGCCGTAGGCGAAATTCTCCAGGGCGTTGGCGACGATGAACATGGGCAGATTGGCCCCCAGGCGGCTCACACCCCAAAAGCCGAGGATGCTGCTGGCTTGGAGCAGGCCGAAGAGCACGAGGGAACGCTTGAGGCTCACCTTCATGAGCACCCACCCGCCCACGAGACCCCCGAGGATGATGCACACCATGGCCGTCGTCTTTTGCACGGTGCCGATGGCCGTGAGGGTGAAGCCGGCGCCCCGGATGAGGAAGGGCATGGTCATGGCCTCCGCCAGCCAATCCCCCAGCTTGTAGAGCACGCAAAAGGCCATCAGCTCGTAGATTCCCGGCCGCTTGAGGAGGTCCCGGAGGGGCTCCACCACCGCCTCCGCCAGGGTGCGCGGCGCCCGCGCCAGCGAATCGGTGTCCGCGGCCAGGAGCGTGCCCAGCATCCCCACGCCCGTCAACGCCGCCATGAGGAGGTAGGTGGATCGCCAGCCCAGGTGCTGGGCGAGGATCAGGGCCAGGCCGCCGCTCGTCAGCATCGCCACCCTGTAGGCCGCGATGAAGATGCCGTTCCCCATCCCCAGCTGGGCCTTGGGCAGCACTTCCGCGCGCCAGGCATCCGCGGCGATATCAAAGGTCGCGGAGGTGAAGGCCACCGCCACCGCGAGGAGGGCGATGGAAAACAATCCGAGGTGCGGATCGCGGGTGGCGAGGCCCACGAGCACGATCCCCAATCCCGCC
>CAYWDR010000154.1:0-8542 GCA_964457075.1 uncultured Solibacteraceae bacterium | reverse complement strand
CACCCGCTACCCCGTGAAGGCCGGCGATGGCCACGTCTTCCTCGATCTCAAACGCACCACCCACTTCGAAGTGGAAGAGGAAGTCGTATGGTCCTGGTGCGGCGGCCACCGCCACCGCACCTCCTGGACCACCCTCGCCGAAGTGGAGCAGACCTTCCCCCACGCCGGCCTCCTCCGAGTCCAGAGGCACCTCCTCCTCCGGCCCGAGTGCGTCCTCGGCCTCCGCCCCCTCGAAGGCGGAAGGGCCGCGGTGAGGGTGGCGGATGGGGTGGAGTTGGAGGTGAGCCGGACGGCTACGCCGAGGTTGAAGGAGTTGCTGGGGCTATGAGTCGCTACTGGAATGGGCTGGCCCCGTGGAGGGCAAGCCCAAATGCTCTCCTACTCAGGTTCCGCTAGAAGCTCCTTGAGGGCCTTTACCAGGGTATTGGGCTGGTACCCCGCGTATTGGGCAGCCAGACGGCCCTGCTTGTCCACGAGGAACACTGCGGGAAGGGCAGGAATAAGGCCTGCCAGTAGGGAAGGGCCCTCCTTCCCGATGCCCGGAACGAATAGATCCGCGTTACCTACTTGGCCCCTGTTCGCCTGCACGTAGGGGATCACCCTTGCCCAGCGTTCGGGATCGTAGTTCACGGGCCATACCGCGAACCCAAACTTTTGCCCCTTTGCTTGAAGATCCACCAGCTCCAGAAGCTGAATCGACGAAGGCTGGCAATAGGAAGCCCAGAATCCGATCACCAGGACTGTTCCCTTTTTATCGCCCACGGCTAAGGGCTTCCCGGATTTGTCGATTACTTTAAATTCCTTCACGGATCTGCGGAGGCTGACAGGGAGAACCTTGCAGGTGCCATCCACAGGGAAGAAGCTATCGGAGACATCCAGCGTCTTGGGCGCGTCTTGGATGGCTGCGGCCTTGGGTGTGCCAACGGGTGAGAGCGGCATGGGATTCGGAGCAGGGGATCCCTTGGGACGGGGCACTTGAGGGCCCGAGACTCGGGTGGGGGCCCCCGCAATATCATCATCCGTAGCCTTCATCCTGGGGCAACTGACATCCCCCGCAGCTGATGGGTAATAGCGCTCTTGGGCCAGCCCAGCGGAGCCCGCTACGAACAGCATCAACAACCACCGCATTGGTAACTCCTCAAAAAATGTGAATCACTGATGACTGGACATACCACTTCATGGAACGTGGAGTAATCCTATCGCGAAATCACCCGAGACAAAGGCCAAGGGCTTGGCCGAAGCCAAGCCCTTGGTTTCTTCCTTCGGAAAAAGTCCCGATTAGAAGTTGAGCTTCACGCCAAAACGGAAGTTACGACCGCGCAGCCAAGCGGACTCCTCGTTCCAATCGTCACGCTGCGTCGCGTTGCCATCCGTGTTGTAGATGTTGTGGGTGGTGGCAGTGCGGTTGTTGAACACGTTGAACATGTTCAGGTTGGGGACGACCTTCAGGCGGCCAAAGGTCATGGCGTATTCAAAGGTCAGGTCCACCTGGGCGGTGTTGGGGGTCCGCCCAAAGTTCCCGTACTTGAAGTTGTTCGGAACGGCATTGCCGTATCCGCCAATGTCCAGTCCCGAACCCGTATTGCCGCCAACGACGACGGTGGTGGTACGGCCGTCATCCAGCTTGCTGATGGGCGTGCCACTTTGGAAGGTGGCCTTCACGCCTGCGGTCAGGATGTTGCCGCCCAGTTCGAAGTTGTAGCTGCCGAATAGCTTGTACTGGTGGGTGCGATCGATGGGAAGCAAACCCGTACCCACGTATGACCAGAAGTCGAAGGTGGAGGTGATGAGGGCATCCGCCTGTCCATTGGAGGATTGACCCACGCCTTCGTAGTTCCCGTACAGTTTGCTCCAGGTGTAGCTGAAGTTGACGTAGTACTTGGAGGTCTTCTTCTCCGCCGTGAAATCGTAGGAACGATAGACGTTGAAGGCCTCGGGGAAGAGGTTGTAGGCGCCTTCGGCGGTGATCTTGGTGCCAGGAGCGGCATCGCTAAGCAGGGGGTGTGCCGTCCAGCTCACGCTGCCGGGGTGGGGATTCCAAAGAATCGAATAGCCAGCGCCGTCGCCGCTACCTTGCTCGTACCCGGAATCGGAAGGATCCCCAGCGCCACCAAACGCATCCGTGAGCACCGAATCCTCGATCGGGTTCGTCAGTTTCCGGTACTTGGCATGCACGCCCACCGTCCAGCCGTTGGGTAGAACCTGATCCATGCCGAGGATCCACTCATCCCGCTGGGTGAGCTTCGTGCCGTCGGCCAGGGGAGGGGCGCTGAAGAAGAGGCCGAACTCCGTGACGGCGTCGAGGTTGTCGGGACGGGCCCCGTCGGGAAGGGCTGTCCCACCGGCCGGCCCCGTCCCGCCCACCGCCCAGGCGCCGGTGGTGCTGTTGTAGTAGCTATTCGCGTTCGAGTAGCGGTTGCGGACGAAGACTTCCGTATTGCCCGTACGCATGACCGGCTGCATGGGGACCTGCAGGAAGTAGCGACCGAAATTCATCGCTACCTTCGTGCGGCCGTCATTCTTGACGTCCCAGGTGAAGCCCAGGCGGGGCTGCATCTGATCCATGAAGCTGTCGAACTCCAGGGCCGTTTGACCAAAGTTGTTGATGAGCTTCTGGCTTTCGAAGCGGACACCGAAGGACGCACGGAAGCCGGGGAACACTTCCATCGTGTCCTGGACATAGTAGGCGGCGACTTCGGACTTCACCTTGGAGTCATTGCTGTTGAAAATGAGGTCGATGCCGTTAAAGGCGTTGGTGCCCGTGCGGCGGACTACCGCCCGGAATCCCAAGGCCGCATAGGGCTGGGTGAAGCCCGTGCTATAAGGCACGCGGGTGGGGCCCGTGGCCGTGTCCACCAACGTGTAGTCTGCGCTGGTCCTAGCAATACCGAACTTAACGTTGTGATTTCCCGCGAACCAGCTCAGGTCCGCCTTGAACTGCTGGGTGGTGGACTGATTCAGATCCTCGTTGAGGCCGAATCCGCCGCGCTCAAAAGTCCGGTTGCTGCCATCAAACTGGGGGGTAGAACGCCACCATAGAGTGTCCTGGAGGCGGCTCTCGGCGCGATTCACGGGATCGGTGGTGGTCTTGTAGTCCGTACGACCCGCCTTGACGGAAAGGTACAGGGCAGGACTGATCGTCCAGTCCCAGTTCAGGCCGAAGTTGGTCGTCTTGTCCTTGAGGGTAAAGCCCCATTTGGCGTCGCCCGTCAGCGGATATCGTACGGGAGCATCCCGCTTGGAATCGTTCAACTGGGCGGTGAAGTAGACCTGATGGTCCGAGCTTACCTGCCAATTGATCTTGGTGTAGGCCTGGAGATTGGTGGTCTTATCGGGACCGTTCACGAGCCCGACTCGGTTGGGTTCAGGCTCGGGTACCTCGGTGATGATGCCATTCAGACCAAAGAAGTAAAAGAGCTTGTCGGGCATGAAAGCGCCGCTGACGGTGGCGCCCACGTCGTAGCGATCGTTGGGGGGCGTCTGGCGGAAGAACTTGTTCTCCTTGGCCACGGCACCGAGGGAGTTGGCGTCGTAGGTCGCCCAAGCACTGCCCGCGAAGGTGTTCGTGCCGCTCTTGGTGACGACGTTGAACACACCACCCAGGGCGCTGAATTCAGGCTTGAAACCGCCGGTCTGGATCTCGACCTGATCCACGAAGTCAGTGGGCATGGAGGAACCCTGGAATCCCTTGCGGTAATCCTGGGTGCTCAAGCCATCCACGACGAAGCTGTTTTCAAGGGAGGAGGCACCCGCGATGGAAACGCCTCCAAGGGCACCGGAAGTGGCAACGCCGGGGGCCAGGAAGGCCAGGTCGTTCATATCACGACCCTTCGGGATGCTGGCGAGGTTCTCCATGCTCAGGTTCGAACCCACCTGGCCGGTGGTCATGTCAACCACGGACGAAGCGGCGACGACTTCAACGACCGCGCTGGCAGTCGTACCGAGCTTCGGGTTGAGGGTGACGAAAGCGTTGACCGTCACGGTGACCTTGGTCTTGAAAGGGGAGAGCCCTTCCTTGGTCACCGTGACCTGATACTCGCCAGGAATCAGAAGACCCAGACGGAAGGAACCGTCGGCAGCCGTCATGGCGCTACGGACGCCCTGACCGGCGTTCACGGACACCATGGCACCCCCAATGGGAGCCCCCTTTTCGTCCTTGGCCACGCCGGTCATACCGCCGGTGGTGGAGCTGCTCTGGGCGTGGGCAGCGACGCCCGCCACGAGGGCGAGGGTCGTGAAGCCCAGGCGGGATACGACTCGATTCATAGGAATTGCTCCTTGGAAAGTGCGGCAGGGGCCGCAGGGTTGAAGCCTGTTGTAGATCCCGCTAAGGCCTGGGGTGAAACGGCCGAAGAGGGAGGGGTGCGCCGCCCGCTTCCTGGGGTGGAGGGGGATGTCTGGCCTGCGAAGCGCATTGAGCCAAGACGTGGAGCACACGAAGGACGACACTCAAAAAGAACTAGAGGGTGGATTGATGAAACCCCCTCTGCCACGGGTTCGCAACAAAAAAATGAGCGCCCGGACTGGAATCTCGGGAACCTGGCGCGGGTTTATGGGCATTAACTTCTTTCGGCCTCAAGTCCGGCTCGCCACAGATCGATCGAATAGGGTGGGAATCCTTGGATGGTGCCAGGAAATTTCCCGCGCGTCTAGGCTAGGGTTTCCAGCAGCCAGGGGTGTGGCGCTTCTGTCATGGCCCCTTGGCGAATCGCCCCACGGACCCGAGCTTCCGCCCCATCAAGCGCCCCTTCGCTGCCCCCGTGGAGGGTGGCGAGGCGCTGCCCCGCCGCCACGGCTTCTCCCACCACCGCCTCCAGTTCGAGGCCCACGCCGGGATCGATGATGTCCTGCTGGCTCCGCCGGCCCGCGCCCAACTCCATGGCGGCGAGGCCCAGCTCCCGCCCATCCATGGCCACGATGGTTCCGGCCGTATCGGCCCTCAAGACGCGATGGCACGGCGCCTGGGGCAGCCGCCCCGGCTCGTCCACCACTCCGGCATCCCCGCCGTGGAGGGCGATGAAGGCCCGCAGCACTCCCAGGGCCTTGCCGGAGGCCAGAGCCTCGTGAACCAAGGCCTCGGCGCGGGCGAGGTCGGGGGCTCCACCGCCCAGCACGACCATCTCCGCCGCCAGACGCAGGCTCATGAGGGCGAGGTCACTCTCGGCATGCCGCCCTTGGAGGATCTCGATGCACTCCCGCACCTCCAGGGCATTGCCGATGGTGCGGCCCAGGGGCTCCTCCATCCTCGTGATGAGGGCCTTCACTCGCATGCCGTAGGCCTTGCCTACGCTCACGAGGCTGGCCGCCAGGGCCCTGGCTTCGTCGAGGGTGGACATGAAGGCGGCCGAGCCGCACTTCACATCCAGCACGAGGGCCCCGCAGCCCCCCGCCAGCTTCTTGGACATGATGCTCGCCGTGATGAGGGGGATGCTCTCCACGGTGGCGGTGACGTCGCGCAGGGCGTAGAGGCGGCGATCCGCGGGCACGAGGTCGGGGGTCTGGGCGCTGTTGGCGAAGCCCGTCTCCCGGAGGGAGCGCAGGAAGTCCGCGTCGCTCAGCTCCACGCGAAGGCCGGGCACGGCGGCGAATTTATCCACGGTGCCGCCGGTGTGGCCGAGGCCCCGCCCGCTGAACATGGCGCAGGGCACGCCGCAGGCGGCGACGAGGGGGCCGAGGATGAGGGTCGTCTTATCGCCCACGCCGCCCGTGCTGTGCTTATCCACCTTCACGCCGGGGATGGAGGAGAGATCCATCACCTTGCCGGAATCCCGCATGGCCAGGGTGAGGGCCAGGGTCTCCTCCGTGCTCATGCCCCGCCAGCAGATGGCCATGAGCATGGAGGCGCTTTGCTCATCGGGGATGGCGCCGCCGACGACGCCCTCCACCCAGAAGCGGATCTGCTCCCCGGAGAGGGCCTCGCCCCGCTTCTTGGCGTGGATCAGGTCATACATGCGCATGGAGCCCCCAACGGAATGAGGGCTCCATGCTACGCGAAGAGACCGAAGACGGCGGTCAGATGCCTTCGGCGACCTTATCGAGCGAGGCATCCAGGGTGCGGCCCTTGAAGCGATCCTTGTAATCGGCGAGGTGGGCCCGGGCCTGATCGCCGGCGCCGGCCATGCGGTCCGCCTCCAGCTGCGCGCGCCAGAAATCGGGGGCCCAGGCTTGGCCCGCGTCGGCATTTCCGCGGAGCCCATCCAGCACCTTGGCCGCCTCGGCGGCCTGGCCCAGCACGAGATGGCGGCGCACGAGGGCCAGGCGGCCCCACGGATCGGAGGCTCCGGGCGCCGCGCCCTTGCCATCCAGGCTCAGCTTCCACGCGACCACGAGGCCCTGGGCCATGGCCTTGCGAGCGGAGGGCGCCTCCCGGGAAAGGGATTCGAGCCTGGGCAGCGCGTCACGCATCTTCTTTTGGAGCGCCTCCCCCGTGGCGGGCGCGACGCCCCCCTCGACCTCTTCCACGAGGGCCGAGAGGGAGGCCTCGAAGCGTTCGACGGAGGCCTGGCGCCACTGTTCGAAGATCAAATAGCCCAGCCCGAGCACGGCCACCGCCCCCACGCCCATGAGGATGGGCCGCAGCAGGCTGCCGTCGCCCTCCGCGGTCCGCGCATAGTCCTGCTGGAACCGCTCCAGCGACTGGGCGGGCTTCTGTACCTGAATGAGGCGTTCCTTGCTCATGCGTCCACCAAAACGCCAAGGATAGCCTGGCTCCGCCCTCCCGGCCCTTGAAAACCCCACCCACCCTGGTAACCTGTTCCTTCCTGCCAGCGCCTGGATAGCTCAGTTGGTAGAGCAATGGATTGAAAATCCATGTGTCGGGGGTTCGACTCCCTCTCCAGGCACCAACAAAAAAGCCCCCAAAGGGGGCCTTTTTGTTGGAGGAGAGGGAGTCGAATGCAGGGGACTTAGGCCTCGTCTCGACCGCCTCGGGACGCAAAGCGTTCCGAGGCGGGAGGAGGCCTTAGTCCCCGGCCGGCGGAGGGGGCGCGCGGCGAAGCGCGCCCCCGGAGGACTCCCTCTCCAGCGCTGGGTCGGCGCAGAGGCCCTAACAAGGCGAAGCCCCCAACAGGGGGCTTCGCTCATACAGAAAGGATTTTCCGCCCTACTCCACCGGCTGGTATCCCTCGGCGAACGTCACCGGCACCTGACCCTTGATTTCCTTGATTAGCTGCTCAAAGGCAGCCTGTTGCTGCAGCTTGAGCTGTTGTTGCTGCTGCTGTTTCCATGCGGCCGCGAACTGGGCCCTAATCGCAGGATTCCCCAGGACCTCCTCAAACGTCGGAAATCCCGCAGCAGCGCCTTGGGGGCTCTTCGATTTGAAGGCCAGGTAGACCTCCTTCAACTGCGCCTCTGTCGGTTCCGCAACGGCCGGGGTCCTCTGGGAAATCAAGATCTGCATGGCCACCTGAGCCTTCGCCTTTTCGAGGAGGATCTTGTAGAGATCCGTCTGATCCAGACCCGTCTGGCGGGCATAGGCCAAGACAGCCCGCTCCTGAGCCACGCCTCCGAGGATTCCGGCACGTTCAGCCTGGGCCCCGGGGCGTGTGGGATTCAAAATATCCTGGGCATTGGCGGGCCAGAGCGCCTTCACTAGGCCAACAAACTCGGCCTCATTGACCTTCTGCCCTCCCACATTCAGCAGGACCGGCCCCGGATCCTGGGGGGCCTGATTACATCCGAGCAAGGCCAGCAGGGCCGCGGCTGGGAGCAGGGGGATGCGCATGGATTCTCCTCGATCTGAACGGAAGGCCCCAGAATGACAGATCAGGGAGGCCTTCCATGGCATCGGTTCAGGAACTCGCGGGGCTCGATCTCCAGGTCTATTCGGCGGCCTGGTGCCCGGACTGCCGCCGCTTGGACGCCTGGCTCAAGGAACATGCCGTGCCCCACGCCAAGGTGGACATCGAGTCCATCGAAGGGGCCGCCGAAAGGCTGGAGGCCGAAACGGGCAAGCGGGCCATTCCCTTCATCCTCGTCAACGGGAAGGCCTGGGTCCGTGGCTACCACAAGGAGCTGCCTCAGCGGCTGGACTCGGCCCTCCTCATCCGCGAGCTCCTCGAAGCCGGGGCCTGATGGCCCTCAAAGCCGGGGCCTGACGGCCCGGCGGCCGGACCCGGCCTCCCGCCCAGACTTCCCTCCCGCCGGGAGTTCCCCGTGGCATCCTAGAGGTTTGCGCCCCCGCGCCAGCCTTTCGGAGCCCCTGTGGCCAGCATTTTCTCCGCCCAGTTCTGGTCCAATCTGTTCAACTCGGACCTCGCCATCGATCTCGGCACGGCCTCCACGCTCGTGCATACGAAGCAGGCGGGGCGCATCGTGATCTACGAGCCCTCCATCGTCGCCATCAACACGGTGACCCACGAGGTGGAGGCGGTGGGCGACGAGGCCAAGCAGTTGCTGGGCCGCGCCCCGCAGGGCGTGAAGACCGTCCGCCCCATGAAGGACGGCATGATCTTCGAGGTGGACGCCGCCGAGAAGATGCTCGCCGCCTTCATCGAGAAGGCCCGCCCCAACCGCGGCTGGGCCCGCACCCGCATCGTCGTGA
>CAYWDR010000153.1:0-8607 GCA_964457075.1 uncultured Solibacteraceae bacterium | reverse complement strand
ACGGCGTAGGCCGTGCCGCCGTTCTGCTTGAGCACGCTGAAGGCGGGCACGTCGCTGGGGCCGTCGGCGATGTAGATCATTTGCTCGAAGGGCACGCGGCGGAAATCCCTGGGCAGGGTGGCGTTCACTTCGATGGTGGGATCCACGTTGGAGCCCTTGTTGATTTCGAAGATGGCGCGGGTCTTGGAAGTGTTGTCGTAGGCCACGGCGATCTGGCTGATGCCATGCACGTGTAGCAGGGCATGGGCCGCATGAGCCGGGGCCGAGGTGGGGGCGACGCCGGGATCGAAGCCCGGCTGGGGGGGCGTCTCGATGAACTCGCTGGCCCAGATGCCATCCACGAAGGGGCGGATGGCGCTGCCCTCGATCATCTCCCGCAGGCCCGTGGAAACGATGTAGTGCTCCAGCTTCAGCTCGAAGCGATCCGCCTCGGGCACCTTGTCCAGCTCCTCCTTGAGCAGCCGAAAAAAGTCCGGGAGTCCTTGATGGAAGCGGATCTGCGCCCCCAGCTCCCTCAGCTTCCCGTTGGTGAGCCCGCCCATGCGCCCGGCCTGCACGTAGGTGAGCAGGTGGTTCAGGTAGCAGGTGTCGGGATGCACGTTCACGCCGATGCGCTTGAAGAAGCCGGGCAGCGCGTTCACCTCCCGCCAAAAGGCGCCGCCGTCCACGCTGTAGGCCTCGAAGATCGGATCCTGCATGTAACCGGGGATCACCGTCTTGTCGAAGTCCCAGATGAGGGCGATGACGTTCTGGGGGTGGGCGGTGGACATGGGCCGGGGTCCTTGGGGGATGGAATTAGGCTACTGGAAGCCCGTGGAAGAAAAGGAAAAAGAAAACCAGTGATGAACAGTGATGAACAGTGATGAACAGTGATGGGAATGCCTTGCTTTTATCACCGTTCATCACTGTTCATCACCGGCTTGTCTTTGTTTTTATCGTTTCCATGGCCTATCTCAGGCCCAGGCTCCGGCCCGCCACCCAAGCGATCACCCTCCTCGGCACGAACCGCTGGAGCTGCACGAAGAATCGATGGCGCACACCCGGGATGACGAGCGCGCGCCCCCGCTCCAGCCCTCGCAGGCCCGCTTCCACCACGGCCTCGGGATCCAGGAGCCCCCTGGCCAGGGCCGGGATCTGGCTTCGCGGGATGTTGGCGGCCTGGAAGAACTCCGTGGCCGTGGGGCCGGGGCAGAGGGTGGTGACGGCGATGTTGTCCTTGCGAAGCTCCTCGCCCAGGGCCTGGGCCCAGCTGAGGATGAAGGCCTTCGTGGCGCCGTAGGTGGCGAAGTTGGGGCAGGGCTGGAAGGCGGCGGTGGAGGCCACGAATAGGATGCCTCCCTGGTGCCGGCGCCGCATGAGGGGCAGGAGGCCATGCACGAGCTCCACCACCGCCTGGACGTTGAGGGTGAGCATCTCCTGGTGGGCCCGGAGGCTCAGGTTCGCGGCGCGGCCCACGGGCCCCCATCCCGCGTTGGGGATGAGCACGTCCACGGTGCCCACGCGGGTCACCAGCTCGGCCCGGGCCTGGGGAATGAGCAGGTCGCAGGGGATCACCTCGGGGTGGATGCCCGTGCGGTCATGGATGGCCTGGGCTACCTCGGCGAGGCGGGTCTGGCGGCGCGCCACGAGGATGGGCACCGCGCCCCGCCGCGCCACGGCGTGGGCGAACCGCTCCCCGAGGCCGGAGCTGGCCCCCGTGATGAGCACCCGTGCGCCTTTCCAATGGATCATTCCTTAAACCTAGCAGCCCGGATCAGTTCGGCGAGCGCCGTGCGAGCAACCCCGTGCGCCACCGCAAACCCAAGGCCAGCATGGACGAATCGAGGCCGCCGCGAAGGGCCCGGGTACGGCCAAAACGGAGGGATAGATCCAGGTTCCGGGCCAGGATCTGGTGCAGTCCGAGCGTGGGCTGGATGACGGCGCCACCCCGTGTTTCGATGCCGCCCCCACCGGCCGCGCCTAGGCTGAGTTCGGCGAAGAACGAGGTGCCAAATCGCGGAAGCGGGTTCGTTTCGCAGCCCACGCCTGCGAGCCCCTCCGCGTAGCCGCCCGCGCTTCCACTGGTGCCGAACGCCGCTTCGCCCACCACGTACACAAGGTTGGATATGGGCAAGCCGAGCCGAAGGCTTGCCAGCCGGACAGGGTTTGGTTCGCGCCCCGGACCCCGTGCCGCATGGGCGAGCTCGGCGACGCCCGACTCCACGTTCCAGGGCTGGTTCGCGAAGAGATCCGAAGGCAAGGAGCGTCGGCCCCCGTCCATGGCGAGGCCCAAGCGCCGGCCCAGCGCCAATTGCCAGGTGTTCGCCTGGTAGGAACCCCCGGGCATGGCGATGCGGCCGCCTTCCAAGGAGAGAAACGTCGAGGGGCCAAGGGCGGCTTCGATTCCCAGTGCGCCCTTCCAGGCCATGCCTCCGCCCACATCCAGGCGCCCGCCCCCGGCGGGCCCGCCGGCGAGGCGGGCGTGGATCCGCCATCGGCCCCCTTCATCCAGATGCCAGCGCCAGCCCAGGCCCACCAGCCCTTCCATGTAGCCGTCGGCCCCGCCGCGGTGGGCACCGGCCAGTTCCAGGCACGCGAAGGGCCCTTCATTCAGCTCCAATGCGACCCAGAGTCCGACGAGGTCCACGGGCCGCTCGGGTTGGCCGTCGAGGCGGAGCCCGGCCCGGGGCTGGTAACGAGCCTTGGTGAACGCGACCTCCGCCTCCCGCCAGGGCATGTTCGCGAGGTTGAGGGTGCCCTGAAACCCCGCGCGTTTCAGCCCGAAGGGCACGCCCAAGGAGAGCCGCCACTGGCTGCTATCGACATCTCCGTTGGGAAAGCGGATGCGCTCGTAGGCCGCGCCGAGGCGCCAGGCGTCGGCCCGCCAATCGAGGCCCGCATGGCCTTCCACCATCCAGCCGCCGCCCACGGCCGCGCGACCCGCGCCCCCGCCGCCGCAGAATCCGCCCACGTCGAGGTGAAGCCGCTCGGTGAGGGCGGGGCGCCAGGCCCCGCTGAGCCCTACGGTGATGAAGCCGCCCCGGATGCCCCTCAGCGCCCCATAGCCGCTCAGGCCCCAGGCGAGGCCGTGGTCGAATTCACGGAGGAATTCCAATCCCAGGAGCCCCATTCGCTCGCCTGGGGCGGGCATCGCCAGGGTTTGCCAACTCAAGCGGGCCTCCATGGGCAGCTGGAGGAGGTCCGGGCCTTGGGCGGCCAGGGCGGGGGCCAGGAGGAGGGCAAGGGCGATGCGCATGGGATCACCCAGCATGGGGCTGGATGAGATAGTTGGAGCATGGAACGCGCCTACTTCGACGCCAACGCCTCCGCCCCGCCCGTGCCCGAGGCCGTGGAGGCCATGCGCCGGGCCATGGATGAGGATTGGGCCAATCCCACGAGCACGCATCGGGAGGGCCAGCGGGCCCGCCACCGGTTGGAGGAGGCCCGGCGCTCCATCGCCGAGGGCCTCGGCGTGGCGCCGGGAGAGCTCGTCTTTTGCAGCGGGGCCACGGAGGCCCTTCATCTGCTGATCCGGGGCCTTCGACCCGCGCTGGGCGATCGGCCCGCCGCCATCTTCCCCGGCGAGCACAGCGCCTGCCTAAATCCGTTGAGGGATTGGACCGCGGTGAGTTGGCTTCCGGAGGTTCCGGGCGGGTGCGCCACCCTCGTGCAAATGGCCGCGAATAACGAGACGGGCCTTCGCTACGCCATGCCCCGGGTGGAGGGCGCCGTGCGCGTCCGGGACTGCGCCCAGGCCTGGGGAAAGGTGCCCCTGGATCTGGAAACCTGCGATGCCGCCGTGTTCAGCGGCCACAAGATGGGCGGTCCCCGGGGCGCGGGACTGCTATGGATGCGGCCGGGCCTGCCCTGGGAAAGCCCCATGGAGGGGCCGCAGGAGCGCCAGCGCCGAGGCGGCACGGAAGACCTTCCCGCCATCCTTGGCCTTGCCGCCGCGGCCCGCCGCGTTTCCGAGCGACTCGAGGCGACCGCGGCACTGGCACCCCTTAGGGATGCGATGGAAGCCGAAGTGGCCGCATGGGATTCCACCTTCGAAATCGTGGGGAAGGGGCGGGACCGCCTTCCCAATACCTCGGCCCTCCTCCTCCGGGGACATTCAGGCGAGGCGGTGCAGATGGCCTTGGATTTGGCGGGTTTCTCGGTGAGCACGGGCAGTGCCTGCCATAGCGGCAGCGTGAAACCCAGCCATGCCGTGCTGGCCCTGGGCTATTCGGAACTCGAGGCGCGTAGCGTGGTTCGAGTCTCGATGCTGCCGGGAACGACGGAAGGCCAGGTCAACGGCCTGCTGGGTGCCTTGAAAAATACGCTGAAACGATAGAAGCGTTGGCCAGGTAGCCTTTCTCTATGGACGCACCCCACTGGCCCTACCCCCTCCTTCGCTTGAAACCGGGAAAGGAGCAGCTCCTTTCCAAGCGTCATCCCTGGATCTACAGCGGGGCCGTATCGGCGCCTTCGGAGTCGCCGCTCGTGCGCATCGCCGATGACTCCGGCAATGTGCTGGGCGTGGGCACCGCCTCGGGCACGAACCCGCTGGCCGCGCGGGTCTTCCGCTTCGAGGACGCGCCATTGGATGAGGCGTTTTTCCGGCACCGCTTCGAGATGGCCGTGCAGTTGCGGAAGGATCTGGGCCACAGCGATCCCATGGAGGGCGTTCGCTGGGTGTTCGGCGAGGGGGATTTGCTTCCGGGCCTCGTGGTGGATCGCTACGCCCACGCCTTGGTGATCCAGGTGGGCACGGCGGGGCTAGAAGCCCTGCGGCCCGTGTGGGGCCCCGTTCTCGAGGCCATCGGCCGCCGCGAGGGGTGCACGGTCTTCGTGGAGCGTAGCCAGAGCGGCCGCAAGGAGGAGGGCCTTCAGCCCGTGAATCGCATCCTCAAAGGCAGCCTGGGGGGCCCGCTCGTCATCCATGAGGGGCCCGCGCGCTTGAAGGTGGATCTGCTCAAGGGCCAAAAGACGGGCTTCTTCCTGGATCAGCGGGCCCACCGCCTTCAGCTGGGCGCCCTTTCCAACGGCCGCCGCGTGCTCAACGCGTTCGGGTACACGGGCGGATTCAGCATCCACGCGGGACTGGGCGGCGCCGTGGAGGTCGCCACGCTCGACATCAGCGCCGGGGCCTTGGACCAGGCCGAGGCGGACTGGAAGGACAACGGGCTCGACCCGGCCTGCCATGCGCGGCTGGAAGGAGATGCCTTCGAGCTCATGCGGCAGTTGGAACCGGAGTCCTGGGATCGGGTCATCGTGGACCCGCCCGCCTTCGCCAAGCAGCGCAAGGACGTGGACAACGCATTCAAGGCCTACAAGGACGTCTTCCGCCTCGGCGCCCGGGCCACGGCGCGGGGGGGCATGCTCTGGTGCTACTCGTGCAGCCAGCACCTGGATCGCATCCGCTTTCAGGAGGCCGTGTGGACCGCCCTCCTCGAAGCCGGCCGCGACGCCCAGATCCTCGCCCACCTGGGCCAACCCGCGGACCATCCTTACGCCCTGAACCACCCCGAGGGGTTCTATCTCAAGGGGCTGTGGTTGCGGGTGCTATGACGTGCCTTTAGGCAGGGGCGGAAATGGGAAGCGTCGATGGGGGCAAGCGGAAGGTCTGGGGGCCCCGGTAGGTGAGACGTCTCCATAGCCATTCCGCGGGGCCCATGCGGAAGCGGGCCAGCCACAGATGGCTGCTCCATACCTGCAAGGCGAAGAGGGCGATGCCCCCCATCAGGTAGTGGCTGATCGGCACCTTCCCGTAGAGACCCAGGCCATGCCCGTTGAAGATCCAGGTGCAGACGAGGGACTGCAGGAGGTACTGGGTCAGGGCCATCCGCCCGAGGGGCGCGAAGATGCCGAGGGTTCCGCGGGCGTGGGGTTGCTGGAGCATCAGAAGGATTCCCGCCGCGTATCCAAGAGTGAGTCCCGGCTTGAAGAAGAAGTACGTGATGCGGATCAGGATGCGGATGGGGCGAAGAGAAAAGCGGTTGGCGAAGGACCAGGCGAGATCCTGGGGGAAGAGGTTCGCCGCGAGACCCAGGAGGCCGAAGACCACCACCATGCGCCGCAGTGTGGCCCGGTGCCGCTCCGGTTCGGAGAGGAAGCCCTTCTTCCAAAAGTAGGCGCCGAGGAGGAAGAAGGGCAGGAGGATCGGCAGACGGTTGGCAAGGCGTACCGGCCCCATGACATGCACCATCTCCCAGGCGCGGTACTTCAACACGGCGAACCAGGAGGCGGCGCCGTAGTACTCGGCGCTCATGGCGTTGAAGCGGGCGGAATTCTCGATCAGGCTGCTGGCGGCGCCGATCCGCCCGGCGAAGGGCAGGATGAGGAGCCCCGCGGCGGCCCAGAGCAGGGGGAGGGTCCAAAGGATGCGGCGGGCACTCACGTGCAGGACGGGCAGCATGAGGAGGCTGATGAGGGCGTAGTCGAGGAGGATGTCGCCATCCCAAAGCAGAAAGCTGTGGGCGAGGCCGAGGAGGGCGAGGGCCCCCACGCGGCGCAGGGAGAATGGGAGGTGTGGCTCGCCGCGGCGTGTGAGGGCTTCGGCCTGGATCGCCATGCCGGCCCCGAACAACATGGCCAGAAGGGCCGCGGCCTTGGATTCCAGCAAGGCGGTGCGGAGGGCCTGGAGGACGGCGCCCCCCCAGCCCATGGGGTAGGGGAGGTGGGCGTGCATCAGGAGGCGCGAGGCGTCTACTCCCGGTTCCCCCACCAGGTTTAGAAGGAAGCCCTGCTCGGCCTGCTACTTCCTCAGGGCCCCCTCCAGGAAGGCGGCCACGTCCTTCTTGAGCTGCTGGAGGCTCTTCTCCTCGATGTACATCATGTGGCCGGCCTCGTAGAAACCCTGGCTGATGCGGGCGTGGGCGGCGGGATCGAGGCGCATGTGGGAGAGGGTGTACTGGGTGGCGAAGTAGGGGGTGGCGACGTCGTAGTAGCCGTTGGCCACGAAGAGTTTCATGAAGGGGTTCTTGGCGAAAGCCTGGCGCAGGGCGTCGCTTGTGTCGGCGTAGCGGTTGTCGCTTCCCCAATCCCAGCGCCCCACGCCGCCGCCGAGGATGTAGTACTCCAGATCGGAGACGTAGCCCAGCTCGCGCCGCACGTAGTCGTTGAAGGCGGCCGTGTAGGGGGGGCGGATGGCCGTCATGCTGGGGTCGAACTCCGGCGTGTCGGAAAGGCCGTCGGGATCGGTGCCCTTGAAGCGGCTATCCAGCCGGCCCACCACGCGCTCCTCGCAGCGAAGCAGCTCCTTGTAGAAGTTCCGGTCGGGAACGCGCAGGTTGGCCCGCGAAACGAA
The DNA here is from genome assembly GCA_964457075.1 of uncultured Solibacteraceae bacterium. Lineage (GTDB taxonomy): Bacteria > Acidobacteriota > Holophagae > Holophagales > Holophagaceae > JAFDVN01. Next base: position 1,337 of record CAYWDR010000153.1, on the reverse strand, counting down.
GGCCTTCTCCAATCCCGTGAGGCGGGCGAGCTGGGTGGCGACGGCTTCCCGCTCGGCGGTGGGAAGGGCATCGCCCTTGGCCAGGGCCATCGTGTAGGGCCCCGCGGCGAAGGCCTCGGCTTCCCGGAGCGTCGCCCGCAAGTCCCTCTGAAGTTCTGGTGCCAGGCGCTTGTGATAGAAGGCCGTGGCCGTGAAGGTGGGCAGGTAGAGGGGGTAGGGCAGATCGTTGCCCACGGTGAAGCGGGCCGTCTGGAAGTTGAGGATGGAGCTGACGAGGACGACCCCATTCAGCGCGATGCCCTTCTCGATGAGGTGGCCGGAGAGGCCCGAGGCGCGGGTGGTGCCATAGCTCTCGCCCACGAGGAAGAGGGGGGAGGTCCATCGCTTGTTCCGACCCAGGTAGAGGCGGATGAACTCGCCCACGCTTTCGATATCGCCTTTGAGGCCGTGGAACTTGGCGTTGAGTTCGGGCTTGGTGGCGCGGCTGTAGCCCGTGCCCACGGGATCGATGAAGACGAGATCCGTCTGATCCAGCCAGGTGGCGGGGTTGTCCTCCACCTTGTAAGGCGGCGCGGGCATGAGGCCGTCGGGGCCCATCTTCACTCGCTTCGGGCCCAGGGCCCCGAGGTGCAGCCACACGCTGGCGGAGCCGGGGCCGCCGTTGAAGCTGAACATGAGGGGACGCTTGGCCGCGTCCGCGCCATCGAGTGTGTAGGCCATGTAGAAGACGTCGGCCTCTTTGTCCCCCGCGGCGTTCTTGAGGGGCATGAGGCCTGTGGTGACCGTGTACTTGAGAGCCTTGCCGCCCACGGTGATCGTATGCGAGGTGACGATGGGCTTCTCATCGGGCTTGGAGTCCGGCTTCTTCTCGTCGGGCTTGGGGTCGGCCTTCTTATCCGCGGCCTTCTCCTGGGCCGGGGACGACGTCGCAGCTACGAGGGCGGGAAGGCACAGCAGGGCGAGGGCGGCGCGCATGGAAACTCCGGGTGGGTGTGAATCACCATAGCTCACGGGAGGCCACGGTGCGGCGGCCTTTGGCCCCGGGCCGGGCTCGCATGGCCCCGCCTCAGACCGGAGATGGGCCTGGTTGGTATTCGAGAAATGGCCAAAAGACCCAACCACAGGCGAACAGAGATGGACGGAGATGGGCACTTAACGCTGCCATCACTGTTCATCACTGTTCATCACTGGTTTTCTTTGGCTTTTTGGCCGATGCATCCATGGCGACACGCGCCAGGCCTGGGTTTAAAGATCAACCAGTGATGAACAGTGATGAAAAAATTGATGAACAGTGAGTGCGCCAGGCCAAGCCTGGGCGGGGGGGAAGGATGAGCTAA
>CAYWDR010000152.1:0-8614 GCA_964457075.1 uncultured Solibacteraceae bacterium | reverse complement strand
CTCACGGCGGCAGCAGGGGTTCGAGTCCCCTTGGGACTACCAATCAAAGCCCGCCACTGGCGGGCTTTTTGATTGGTAGTCCCAAGGGGACTCGAACCTTGGGACGGGCCATGGGCCGGATGGTTTTGCTAACCAGTCTTTTCCTATAGTCAGTCAACCCAGCCCCGCCTTTTGAATCCGCGCAACCAAATTCCGCTTACGGCCATGTGTGGTCATCACCTGGGCCAAGCTTGTGGCGAAGGCCCCAGGCTTCTGAAGGCGAATCGCCAACGCCTGAATCCGCTTCAGCACGGCCACCGCATCCTTGTACGCTTCGTCATTCTTCGGGGCGATGAGGGCGTCCATCTGGGCCTGCAAGATGGGAAGCGCTGCTTCGGGATGCCCTTCCTCCAACCGTTGCGCCAACGCCATCCAGGTGGCCTGGCTGCAGCCGCCGGCCTGAGCCGCCTTAAGGGCGTCCAAAGGCGCCTTCTCGGCGAGGTGGATCCTCGTCACCAGATTCAAGTCCGATCGCTGGAATCGATTCGGATGATTCCGGTTCGTCTCGAATCGCGCTTGGAGGAAAGAGAGGGCCCTCTCCCGTGCAGCGAGGGCTCCTCCCCATTTTGCCGCGGAGGCGATCAACGCCTGGTACGAATCAAGTTCAGGCCGAGCCTGGAAGATGGTCCAACGCAGCTCCAGGGCCTCATCGTGACGCCCCGACGCCGCGAAACGTTCGGCCAAGAAGTCTTGCAGCCGGGAATCCGCCACCGGGAAGGCCCGAAGCCCTTTCTCCGCCCATTCCACCGCCCGGTCGGGCCAGCCCGAACGGAGACAAAACTCAGCGACCTCCAGAAAACGGTAGGAACTGGAGAGATCCCGCAGCCGCACCTCAAGGCCTGCGTTCGCATCGTCCGCGGTGAGGTTTTTCATCAGGGAGGTGATGCGGGCGCGATCGTAGTCCAAAGATGAGGGCCCTTCCTTGCGCGGCCCCAAGGGCGGGAACTGATCCCACTGCTGCTCGGCTAGGCGCCGGATATGGGCGAGGCCCGCCTCCCCAAGGACCGCACGGTACTCCTCCAGCAACCCATCAAAGAGGCCGAAATCGCTGCGCATTTCCATGCGGTACACCCACTCGGCCAACACCCGAGGCTCGGGGCCCGCCAACCCGCAGGCCAGGCGATGGACGGCCCGCAGCTCCGCCGCTGCGTCCCCCAAGCACCCATCCGAGTCGTCCGTATTGCCGTAGACCTCCTCCAACCCTTCCAGGGCCTCCCGTGCCAGCTCCATGGCCCCGGAGGGATGGCCGTCCGCGATCAGGCCTTGAAGGGATTCAGCGAACCGGCTGAGCCCCTCGGCCCCCTCCGCCGCGGTCCAGCGATCCCATCCATCCAGATCGTCCAGAAGCGCCCGGAGGTGCTTGCGAAAGCGGGCAAGATCCGGCCCCTTGGGTTGGTTGCGGGCGGACTGGAGCTCCAGGTGGTCCCTGAAGGCCTCGTCGGCATGCTCCAGGATCAGATCGACCAGCACCGTCTTCTCCAGGCGCTGGAGGTAGGCCCGGATGGGGTTTTCCTTCGTTCGGTTGCGGGGCATGAGGAACTCGTGGGTTGGTGGGAGGATCCGAGGTTCTCGGGATTGCTTATGGATACCCATCCAAGCCGCTCGGAGGACACCGCATCATTTCAAATCCTCCACGATCGCCGCGAACTGCTCCAGGGCCGCCTCCAGATCATCCAGGATTTCCTGGGCGATGATGCCGGGCGCAGGCAGATTGGCCGATTCCTCCAGCGCCTCATCCTTGAGCCAGAAGATGTCCAGGTTGGCCTTGTCCCGCTTGGTCAGTTCTTCATAGGTGAAGGCCTTGAATCGTTCCGTCTCGGTGCGCTCGGTGCGGTTCTTGGGGTTGTAACAAGCGACGAGATCATCCAGGTCGGCCCGTTTGAGGGGGTTCTCCTTCAGTGTGAAGTGAAGGTTGGTGCGCAGATCGTAGATCCAGAGCTTCTGCGTCCAGGGCTTCTCCTGGGCGGGCTTGCGATCGAAGAAGAGCACGTTCGCCTTCACGCCCTGGGCGTAAAAGATGCCGGTGGGCAGGCGCACCAGGGTGTGGACATCCGCCTGATTGAGCAGCTCCCGGCGGATGGTTTCGCCAGCGCCGCCCTCAAAGAGCACGTTATCCGGTAGCACCACGGCGGCCCGGCCGTGCTGCTTGAGGATGGTGAAGATGTGCTGTAGGAAGTTGAGCTGCTTGTTGCTGGTGCTGGCCCAGAAATCGTCGCGGTTGATGATGAGGGATTCCTTGGACGATTCCCCCGCCTCGCTCACGATGGTGACGCTGCTCTTCTTGCCGAAGGGCGGGTTGGCCAGCACGATCTCGTACTCACCGTGCTTCCCCGAGAGGGCGTCCTTCGTGATGACAGGCAGGTCCTCTTCCAGATCGCCCCCGATGCCGTGCAGCAGCAGGTTCATGGCGCAAAGGCGGGTGACGCTATCCACCAGCTCGATGCCGTAGAAGGTGCCGTTCTTCAGCTCCTGCTTCTGGGCCCGGGTCAGGCCCGGCAGTTTGGCCAGGTAGTCGTGGGCCGCCAGGAGGAAGCCGCCCGTACCGCAGGCCGGATCGCAGATATTCTGGCCGGGCTTGGGGGCCACGGCCTCCACCATGGCGGCGATGAGGGCGCGGGGCGTGAAGTACTGGCCCGCGCCCCCCTTCACGTCCTCGGCGTTCTTTTGCAGCAGGCCCTCGTAGGCGTCGCCCTTCACATCGGTGGCGAGGCTGGACCACTGTTCCTTATTGATGAGATCCACGATGAGGCGGCGGAGCTTGGCCGGGTCCTGGATCTTGTTCTGGGCCTTGCGGAAGATCACACCCAGCATGCCGGGCCGCTTGCCCAGCTCCTCCAGGGTGTGACGGTAGTGGGTTTCCAGATCGTCGCCATCCAGCCGAAGGAGGGCGGGCCAGCTGAAGCCCTTGGGAATGGGCGAAGGTTTGTCGAAGGGCGGCTTCGACTGCTCGTCGGCCATCTTGAGGAAGAGTAGGAAGGTGAGCTGTTCGACGTAATCCCCATAGGATAGGCCGTCGTCCCGGAGGACGTTGCAGTAGTTCCAAAGCTTTTGAACGAGGGCGGCGGGATTGGTCATGAATCTTTCTTCTTTCGGCTCAGGGCGGGGGGTCGCTTCATGGCCTTCACCGCCTTTTCAAAATCCGCGTCCACCGGGCGGGGCTGGGCATCCACCCAGGCCCGGTAGCGCTCGTATTCCAGTTCGGCCTTGTGGCGGGCCATTTCAGCGGAGATCCGGCCCGGGTGATCCAGGACTTCCCGCCCGGAGATCTGCAGGAATTCATCTAGCTTCCGGATCCAATCCCGCATGGTCATCGCCTTGCGCTCCAGGGCCTGAAGCTCCGCGAATTCGAGGTAGAGGTTCGCGATGCGGTTCAGCACCTGCAGCTCAGGTTCCGTGAGGTAGTTCTTGGCGACGGCCACATCATCCTTGCGCACGAGGCCGCCGGGGCGGGTGGTCTGCAACCCCATCTGCGGCTGCCCCGCATCGGCCCGTTCGTGAATGACCTCCGCCGCCGTGTGCCCGTGGGCGGCCCAGTGCATCTTGTTTTGGACGGTGGCGAAAAACAGGTGAGAGGCCTCGGCATCGGGCGTGTAGTCCACGCTCGTCGCGTAGATATCCAACACCTTCTGATAGAAGCGCCGCTCCGAGGAGCGGATATCCCGAATGCGCTCCAGCAGCTCGTCGAAGTAGTCCTTCTGGCCCGCGCCCGGAGGGTTCTTCAGGCGCTCGTCATCCAGGGCGAAGCCCTTCACCAGGTACTCGCTCAACCGCGCCGTGGCCCACTGGCGGAACTGGGTACCCCGATGGCTGCGCACCCGGTAACCCACGGCCAGAATGGCCTCCAGCCGGTAGTGGCGCAGCTTCCGGGTGACGGTGCGGCCCCCCTCCTCGCGAACTTGTAAGTAGTCCTTACAGGTTGCCCCCTCCGCCAGCTCCCCCTCGGCAAAGATGGCCTTCAGGTGCAGGGTCACGTTCTGCGGCGTCGTCTGGAATAGCTCCGCCATCTGGGCCTGCGTCAGCCAGAGGGTCTCCGCCTCGAAGCGGCATTGGATGCGCGTGCGGCCGTCCTCCGTTCGGTAGAGGAGCATGCCGCCGCCGGGCGGGGGGACCTTGGAAAATGGGTCGCTCATAGGAGTTCCCCCGCGAAGGCCTTTTGGAGGATGGACTGACGGAGGCGGGCGGCGCGTTGAAGGTTGGCGGACACGACGGCTTCGAGGGACTCGATGACGCTCAGGCGGCGTTCCACTTCGGTTACGACTCTTACCTGGTCGGGGAGCGGCGGAACAGCAATTGCAATTTGCCGAATTCGCTCCTGTCCAATGTTACGCATCGACTCTTGGTTGCCAGTCGCCAACCGTGTTATTTCAGCGCGGCCAAATTCTGACCGCAGCCAATACAGAACCCACCTTGGAGTTACCTCTGGAGAGAACTTGAACCGTAGGATCTTGTCGCTCAACATCGCCTTAAGGTTGACCTTTTGAGCTATGACGCAAGCTCCGATGAGTTCGATGGTGTTCGCTCGGCTGAATAGAAAATCATCCGGAGCGACAAAATACTTACTCTCGACCCGAGTGGGGTCCAAACAAGTTTTGCTTTCCAGTTCGTTATAGGTTCCCCAAGTCACCGAGCTAACCTTTACGACCCCAACTTCATGTTCAGTTGGTGGGCGCTCCTCGCACTTGAAGCTCTTTCCGGTTTCGATGTTTACAAGCACTTCCCCGAGCAAGCCCGTTCTCCAATTCGCTGTTCCAGTGGGCACCAGCCGCCCTTCACAGGCCGCCTTGAGCACAGCCGCTCGGTAGCGTTTGAGGTTGGCCTGCACCCGTCGCAGCGCCGCCACCCCGGCATCCAGCCGTGTGAATTGCCTTTCGATCTCCGCCACGATGCGATGCTGCTCGTGGAGCGGAGGAAGTACAATTTTAATGCTAGCTAGCATGTTGCGGTTGATCACGCCTTGCGCCGAGCCTGTGCTACCTGCGCGAAGATCAAGGACCTTTGGAATCAGTTGATAATAAATGAACCGATCAAACGTCTGAGAGCCTAGTCGGATTGCAGCAACACTTCGTCCAATTGCGCAGTCTATTCCAAGGTTCAGTTTTCCGGCAGTAGCGCCGACTACGCATATCAAGACATCGCCGCTCTTCGCAAAACGCAATGGCTTTGTCGTCCATTCACGCACAACGGGATGCACTGGACCGAATTCACCGGCCTTAACAAAAATTGTCCCGAGTCCATCGAAGTTGGACGCATCGCCAGGCGGAGCTTGCCCCATCTGGAAATCTGCAATATCACAGAGCATTACTAGCGGCCATCGGGAGTTACGGGAATCTGGCTCCGAATTCGAGCCTCGTGTCACAAGAGCACTCATGCCACCAGTACCTCATTCAACTCATCCAGCAGCTTGGGCAACTCATCCCCAAAGAACTGGTGAGCCTTCCCCAATCCCCCCTGCGGATTGAAGGCCGACAGCTCCGGACCTTCGGGATGGATGCCCAGTCTGGTGGCGATCATTTCCGAGCCTCCAGTTGCTTTCGCGTCTTTTCCAGTTCGACCGCGAGCATTTTCTCATCCGGCAGCGCGGTGAGGTATTCCCGCACCAGCAGTTTGTTGGGCAGGGAGTCGGTGGCGTAGCGGACCAGCGCCTCGCTTTTCCCGGAACACAGGATGACGCCCACGGGTGGGTTTTCCCCGGGCTGTACCCAGTGCTCGCGGGCGTAGTTCAAGTAGACGTGCATCTGCCCGGCATCGGCATGGGTGAAGCGGCCGAGCTTCAAATCGAAGATGACTAGGCAGCGCAGGCCGCGGTGGAAAAAGAGCAGGTCCACGCGATACCACTCGTCGTCGATCCGAAGTCTCCGCTGGCGGCCCACGAAGGCGAAATCGTTCCCAAGTTCCAGCAAGAAGGATTCGAGGTGGCGGATGAGGGCGTCTTCGAGGTCGCTTTCGGAATATTCATCCCTCAAGCCCAGGAATTCGAGGACGAACGGATGGCGGATTTCTTCATCCGGGTTGACGGCATCGCCTGATTGGTGCTTCGCAGCATCGGCGAGCATGGTTGCTTTGTCCTTGGACAGGGCGGTGCGCTCGTAGAACTGGCTATCCATCTGCCGCTGGAGCTGACGGACAGACCATCCGCCGCGCAAGGCCTCCGTCTGGTAGAACGTGAAAGCTTCGGGCGAGCGGCTGCCACTGATCAGCAGAACATAGTGGGACCAGGGCAACGGAAACGCACCTGCCAATCCGTCCAGCGACCAGGGGAGGGGAGATTCTGCAGACACCGTCTGCACTTTCCGCGTGCTGGAGACGGCCAGCATTCCGGCGTCTAAACGTGCAGACGCTGTCCGCACTTTCGGCGAGGACATGGCGGCCCTCCCAGGAGCCTTCTCAATGGGCCGAGGACAGGCGAGGAAGAACGCACGCATGAGGAATACATTTCGGCGGCCGAATCCACGGCCAAAACGGGCGGTGAGGTCCTGGGAGAGGCGCTCGATCAGCGCTTCGCCATACTTGGCGCGATCAAGGCCTCCCTGCTCATGCTCCACGATGCGGCGGCCGATTTCCCAGTAGGTCGCGGTCAAGAAGGCGTTGACGGCTCGCGCACTGGCGCGCCGGGCGGCTTCAAGCAGTTCGCTGACGCCACCGAGCAACTCGGGATAATTGCCAGGCGAGATGGAGGCAGAGGACTGCCGCTTGGGGATGTGCTTCTTGCTCATGCCGCCAACACCTCATTCAACTCATCCAGCAGCTTAGGCAACTGCTCCCCGAAGAGTTGATGCGCCTTCCCCAATCCCCCTCGCTGATTGAAGGGCGATAGCTCCAGATCCTCGGGCTCGATGCTCAGGCTCGTGGCGATGTGATCCCGAATGAGCCGGAGCCAACCCACCTGTTCCTCCGTGAAGGCCACGCCCGTATCGGCCTTGGCCATCAGCCAACCCTCAAAGCGCTCGGCCACGGAATCCGCGAAGGGGGTCAGCACCGGCTGCTGCTCCAAGGCGAAGCGTACGAGGGCCACCAGATCCGCGAAGCGCCCGGCCTGGGTTCGGCCCTTGACCTTGGCGGGGGCGGTGACGGCGTAGGCATCCCAGAGGCGATCCTCCGTCCAGGCGGCGTGGTGATCGCGGAGGCTCTGCTCCAGGGCCTTGAGCATGGGCTCCGTGAGGCGCTGCTTATAGGGGCGGCTGTAGAGGATGTGCAGGGCGTCGATCTCGGCCTGGTGGGCTTCGATGTAGGCGCGAAAGGAGGTGAGCAGGGCCTCGGCCTTTGCTTTGGCCGCCCCATCGAAGCCCTGGCTCAGCACCGCATCCACGGTGACGGTGTCGATGGTCTGCTCCGCATCCCGTTTCGCCTTCACCAGGGCCTCCCGCAGGGCGGGCGCCTCGAAGGGGGCGCAGGCCTCCTGGGCCAGGGCCTGGCGGGCGGTGGCCAGGGCTTCGGGTGAGGCTTCGGACGGCGAGGCCCCGGCCCGGCCCGTGGCCTTCTCGGCGATCACTTCGGGATCCAGGGCCCGGAGCAGGGTGCCCGAGAGTTGCGAAAGGGAATGCCCCCCAGAGAGTTCGATGAACTGCTGGGCCTGGGTCCGGGTGATCTGCCGATCCAGCCGGGCCAGGCGGCCCGCCAGGGTGGTGAGGGTGTCCTCATCCCGCTTGCCCAGGGCCACGCCCAGCAGCAGGGTGTCCATGCTCACGGTGCGCTGGCGTTCCAGGGGGCGGGAGTCGGTCTTATCGCTTTCACACACGCCCACCGCATCCACGATGATGAAATGGGTTTTGGCGTGGGCATCGGCGCCGCTCACGGCCTGAAGATCCGTGGGGGTGAGCACGCGGGTGCCCCGGCCCTTCATCTGCTCGAAGTAGGTGCGGCTGCGGGTGTCGCGCAGGAAGAGCAGGCACTCCAGGGGCTTGATATCCGTACCCGTGGCGATCATGTCCACGGTGACGGCGACGCGCAGCGTGGGCGAGGTGCGAAATTCCTGGATGAGGGTCTCCGACTTCTCGTAGCGCTTCGTCTCGGGGTTGTAGGTCTTGTAGGTGATCTTCTTGGCGAAGTCGTTGCCCTTGCCGAAGACCTCCCGCACGAGGCGGACGGTGTCCTCGGCGTGGGAGTCGTCCTTGCAGAAGATCAGGGTCTTGGGCACGAGGGCGCGGCCGGGGAACAGCTCCGTGGCCAGGGCCTCCTTGTAGGCTTGCAGCACCGTGCGGATCTGCGAGGGCACCACGACTGAGCGATCCACGTCCCTAGCATCGTAGGCCAGATCCTCATCCAGCCGCTCCCACCGGACGGCGCGGGTTTCCTTGCTGCGGCGATCCACGTAAAAGCCCTTCTCGACCTTGCCGCCCCCTTCGGTGACCTCGGTCCTGATGCGGTACACCTCGTAGCCCACGTTCACGCCATCGGCCACGGCGCGCTCGTGGTTGTACTCCATCACCAGGTTCTGGTGGAAGAAGCCGATGGTCTGCTTCGAGGGCGTGGCCGTGAGACCCACGAGGTGGGCGTCGAAGTATTCCAGCACCTGGCGCCAGAGGCCGTAGATGGAGCGGTGGCACTCGTCGGTAACGATGAAATCGAAGGTCTCGAT
>CAYWDR010000151.1:0-8615 GCA_964457075.1 uncultured Solibacteraceae bacterium | reverse complement strand
CCGCCGGCCGCGTGGAGAAGTTCCAGCGCAAGTTCGCCAAGAAGGCCGAGATGGACGCCGCCAAGGCCGCGACCGCTCCCGCCGCCGAGGCCGCCGTTGTCGAAACTCCCGCCGCCGAGAACACCGAAGCCTAGATCAGTTGTTCCGAAGGACGGGCCGGCTTTCCGGCCCGTCCTTTTGTTTTCAAAAAAAGCTATTAACCACAGAGGTCACAGAGGGCACGGAGAAGAACTAAGAGAAGCCACTTTTCGCTTTTCTCTGTGGCCTCTGTGGTTACTCCTTTTTCGTTTCATTCCAATGCAGGACGGAGCGCCCATGCTCGACCAACTCGAAGCCGTCGAAGCCCGCTTCCAGGAAGTGGAGGCGCAGTTGCAGGATCCGGCGGTCGTCACGGATCCCAAGAAGCTGCGGGAACTGACGAAGCTGCGCTCGGAGCTGGAGCCCGTGGTGGAGGCCTACCTGGCCCAGCGCACGCGGCTGCGGCAGCTGGCGGAAGCGGAGGACGTGCTGGCCGACAAGACCATGGACGCCGAGATGCGGGAGCTCGCGGAGCTGGAAATCCCCGAGCTGAAGGCGGCCATCGCGGCGGGCGAGGCGGAGTTGCGCCACCTCCTCGTCCCCAAGGACCCCAAGGACGCCAAGAACGTGATCCTGGAAGTGCGGGCCGGCACGGGGGGCGAGGAGGCGGCCCTCTTCGCGGCGGAGCTCTTCCGCATGTACATCCGCTTCGCCGAGCGCCGGGGTTTCAAGGTCTCCGTGCTGGACGAGAGCGAGGCCGATGCCGGCGGGCTCAAGGAAGCCACGGCGGAGATCCAGGGCGACGGCGCCTACAGCCTCTTCCGCTTCGAAAGCGGCGTGCACCGCGTGCAGCGCGTGCCGAAGACGGAGACGCAAGGCCGCATCCACACGTCGGCCGCCACCGTGGCCGTGATGCCCGAGGCCGAAGAGGTGGACGTGGAGATCCACCAAAAGGACCTCCGCATCGACACCTTCTGCTCCGGCGGCAAGGGCGGCCAGAGCGTGAACACCACCTACTCCGCCGTGCGGCTCACCCACCTGCCCACGGGCACCGTCGTGAGCTGCCAGGACGAGCGCAGCCAGATCAAGAACATGGCCAAGGCCATGACCGTGCTCCGCAGCCGCATCCTTCAAAAAGCCCAGGACGAGGCCGACGCCGCCCACGCCGCCATGCGCAAGAGCCAGGTGGGCTCCGGCGATCGCAGCGAAAAGATACGTACCTACAATTTCCCCCAAAGCCGCATCACCGACCACCGCATCGGCCTCACCATCCACCAGCTGGACGCCTTCATGGGCGGGCAGATCGAGCCCGTGCTGGATCCCTTGCGCAGCGCCTTCGAGGCCGAGCGGCTCCGGGAGCTGGAGTCCTGAGTCTCGAGCCAAGCTGGAACCGCGAATGACGCGAATTTTCGCGAGCCAGGGCCGGCCAACCGGGTCCTATTCGCGCCCATTCGCGTCATTCGCGGTTAAAGGCTAGTTCTTCACGCTGATCTTCTCCGCCGCCGCCAGCTTGAACGCCACGGGGTTCGCGGCCTCGATCTTGATCACGGTCTTGGCGGTGCCGGCGGCGAGGGCGGTGCCGGCGGCGGCTCCGACGGCGGCGCCACCGAGGGCGTGATCACCCTGGTGCTTCTTGTCGGAGAGGATGCCCACGAGGGCGCCCAGGGCGGCGCCGCCGCCGATGAACTTGGCGTTGCGCTCGCCGGTGGCGGCGCCCTGCACGGCGAAGGTCTCCGTTTCGATGCCCTCGCCGGCCACTTCCGTGAGCTTCACGGCCAGCACGCCCTTGCCGCTGGCGAGGCGGCCCGCGGGCACGCTCTGGGTGACGACGCCGCGCACGAGGGCGCCCGCGGGCCACACGGTCTTGCCGGCCACGACGACGGGGGCGGCGAGGGTGGCGTCGAAGCCGTCACCGGCCTGCACCTTGTCCGTGGCCAGATCGCCGGCGAGCTTGACGGTGAGGGAAGTCCCCGCAGGCACCTCCACGAGGGTGGCCTTGGGGGCGGCGGGGGCCTTGGCCAACTCCACGGCGGCCTTCTTCTGGTTGTCGGCGCGGCGCTTGGCATCGTTCAACTGCCGCTCCAGGGCCTTCACCTGGCCCTTGGTGAGGTGTTCGTGGGTCTCCTTGTCTTCGGCGTCGCCGGCCTTCAGGCCCTTGGCTTCGGCGAGCTGGCGCTCCAGGGCGGCCACCTTGTCGTCGGCGGCCTTGGCGGCGGCTTCGGCCTGGATCTGGGCCTCGCTCTTGCGCTCGCAACCGAGGGAGAGACCCGTCGCCAGGAGGGCGGCGGAGAGGAAGAGGGGGGTGGTCTTGGACATGGGGATCCTCCAGATGGGGCCGGGTGGTGACGTATAGTATGGCGACAGCCGAAGGGTTGTCCCCCCCATGAGCCTTCCTCCCCTCAGCCCCCGCGGTGCCACGGTCCTCAAGACCCTGATCGAGGCCTATCTGCAGGAGGGGGAGCCCATCGGTTCGAGGCTTCTGGCGAAGCGCCATCCGGAGGCCCTTTCCAGCGCCACGATCCGCAATGTGCTATCGGATCTGGAAGATGAGCATCTGGTCAGCCAGCCCCACACGAGCGCGGGCCGGATTCCGACGGAGCGGGCCTGGCGCTACTACGTGGAGCGGTGGGTCCAGGGCACGGTCCCCACCCCCGAGCTGGCCCACCTGCTGAGCCCGGCGCTGGAGGGCGTGGATCTGGATCCAGAGGCCTGGATCCGCCATGCCACCCGCACGCTTTCGGAGGTGATGGAGGGGGTGCTGCTGGCCCTGCCCGCGCGGATGGTTCGCAGCCGCATGGTGCGCTTGGAATTCGTGCCCCTGCCGCCCCGGCGGGTGGTGGCCGTTTGGGTGGGCTCCCTCGGCGAAGTGGAGCACCGGGTGCTGGAGAATCCCTGGGGCTTCGGGGAGGCGGATCTCCTGGAGCTGGGAAATTTCGCCTCGGAGCACTACGCGGGGCTCACCTTGGCGGAGCTTCAGGCCCAGCTCCTCTCGGCCCTGCGCACGGGGGCGGACGAAGGCGAGCAACTCCGCGCCCGGCTTGCCACCCTCGCCCAGCGCATGGAGGCCGGAGAGGCCGCCGAACCCCAGATCGTGGTGGCGGGCCTCAATCGCCTGGGGGCCTGTCCCGAGTTCGAGGATGGCGCCCGGTTCCGGGCCCTGATCGCCGCCTTCGAGGAACATGGGCGCCTGGCCCGGCTCCTGAACGCCTTCGCCGAGCAGGGGGCGCAGGATGTGCAGCTCCTCCTTGGCAGCGAGAACCCCATCCTTCCCGGCATGGGTCTGAGCACGGCGGTGCGGAGCGTCAACCTGGGCCAGGCCGGTTTCGTGACCTTCGCTTGGGTGGGTCCCCTGCGGGCCGATTATGGCCGGGTGCTGGGGGGCTTGCGCTGGTGGGGCGACGAGGTCACCCGGCGCCAAAGCTGATCCATGATCCGCCCGCCTTCAAGGAACCGCGCCACCTCGCCGAATTTGCCTTACAGTTGATGCCATGCTTCCGGATTCCAATCACATGCCCGACCTGGTACCCGACGACCCGCGCCTGCCCGCTCCCGGGCCCACCGTGAATCTGGATGCCTCCTCCCTGGATGGGGGCCTCGGGGATATCGCCGACTTGATGGAGGATGGCGACGTCACCAGCCTCACGGGGGCCGAGGATGTCTCCATTTCCCTGGAAGGGGACGAGGAGCCCCTGAGCCAAGCCCAGCGGAATGATCCCCAAGGGGATTACCGGGACGTGCTGGGGCAAGCGGAAAAGCAGATGGAGGAGCTCATCCAGCGGGAAGTCCAGCTGATGGACCAGCACAAGCGGCTGGCCGCGGATTTCAATAATTTCCGCAACCGCGCCCAGCGGGATATCCAGCTCTCCGTGGAGCAGGCGGAGCGCAGGCTTCTCAACGAGATCCTCCCCGTGCTCGATAGCCTGGAGCGGAGCCTGGAAGCCACCTACCCCGATCTGGACGCGTTCCGGAGCGGCGTGGAGCTCATCCGCAAACAGTTCCTGGATGCCCTCCGCCGCACGGGCGTGGAGCCCCTGACCCTTCCCTTGGGCGATCCCTTCGATGCCCTCACGAGCGAGGCCCTCACCACCATGACGAATCCGAACCTGCCGGATGGTTCCGTCGCCGCCGTGTACGAGAAGGGCTTCAAGCTTCGCGACCAGCTGCTCCGCCCGGCGCGGGTGGTCGTCAACCGCCTCGGCTCGGAATAGACCTATGACGTTCCCTTCCCATAGCATGGGATGAACCTCAGGAGACAAGGCATGGCAGGCAAGCTCATCGGGATCGATCTGGGGACCACGAACTCCTGCGTATGCGTCATGGAGGGTGGGGATGCCCGGATCATCCCCAACCGGGAAGGCAGCCGCACCACCCCCTCCGTCGTCGCCTTCACCGATAAGGGCGATGTCCTCGTGGGCCACATCGCCAAGCGCCAGGCGGTCACCAATCCCACGCGAACCCTCTTCGCCGTGAAGCGCCTCATCGGCCAGCGCTTCGCCGCGCCCCGCGTGCAGGAGGCCCTGAACCGGCTGCCCTTCCCCGTGGTGAGCGCCCCGAACGGCGACGCCTGGCTGCGGGTGGGCGAGCGGGACTACGCGCCCCCCGAGGTGAGCGCCATCGTGCTCCGCACCCTCAAGCAGGCGGCCGAGGCCTTCCTGCACGAGGAGGTCACCGACGCCGTGATCACGGTGCCCGCCTACTTCGACGACGCCCAGCGCCAGGCCACCAAGGACGCGGGCAAGATCGCCGGCCTCAACATCCAGCGCATCATCAACGAGCCCACGGCGGCGGCCCTCGCGTATGGCTTCAACAAGGGCGGCATGCGCCAGATGCTCGGCATCTACGACTTCGGCGGCGGCACCTTCGATTTCACGCTCATGGAAATGAACGATGGCGTCTTCGAGGTGCTGGCCACCAGCGGCGACACCTTCCTGGGCGGCGAAGACTTCGACCTCATCATCCAGGACTATCTGGTGAAGCACTTCAAGGAGAAGGTGGGCGTCGATCCCAGCGGGGATCGCATGGCCCTTCAGCGCCTGAAGGAAGCCAGCGAAAAGGCCAAGTGCGAGCTCTCCACCCTGGAGAAGGTGGATATCCGCCTCCCCTTCCTCGCGCAGGGGCCCAGCGGCCCTCTCCACCTCGAAGCCACCCTCACCCGGGGCGAGCTGGAGGACATGGTGCGCGGCCTCGTGGAGCGCACCCTCGGGCCCATCCGGGATTCCCTTGAATCCGCCGGCAAGAAGCCCGGCGACATCGACGAGATCATCCTCGTGGGCGGCCAGACGCGCATGCCCCTCGTGCAGCAGCGGGTGAAGGACTTCTTCGGCAAGGAACCCAACCGCTCCATCAATCCCGACGAGGTGGTGGCCACGGGCGCCTCCATCCAAGGCGCCGTGCTGAAGGGCGATATCAAGGACCTCGTCCTGCTGGACGTCACGCCCCTCTCCATCGGCATCGAAACCCAGGGCGGCGGCTTCGTGAAGATCATCCCGCGCAACGCGACGATCCCCTGCCGGGATAGCCGCACCTTCACCACGGTCACGGATAACCAGGCGCGTGTGGAGATCCATGTCCTCCAGGGCGAGCGCGAGCTGGCGGAGTTCAACAAGAGCCTCGGGCGCTTCGATCTCGTGAACCTGCCGCCCCTTCCCAAGGGCGTGCCCCAGATCGAAGTGGCCTTCGAGATCGACTCCAACGGCATCGTGCGCGTGTCCGCCAAGGATCTGATGACGGGCCAGGAGCAGGGCATGCAGATCCGCCCGACCTCGGGCCTCTCGGAGCTGGAGATCCAGCGCATGATCCGCGAGGCCATGGCCAACGCGGATCAGGACAAGGCCAAGCGGGATTCCCTCAAGTACCTCGCCAGCGCCGAGGGGCTGATCTACTCCTGCGACAAGAGCTTCACGGAATGCGGCAAGTACCTCACGGAGGAGCAGCAGACCTTCGTCCGCGACGTCCTCGGCCGGGCCCGCCAGGCCGTGGCCGCCCAGGATGGCGAAGTGGTCCGGGGCATCGAGGGCCAGCTCCTCGAAGCCCAGAACCTCCTCACCGACGCCGTCCTCGCCGCTAGCGAGGCCATGATGGCCAGCCTCGAAGGCAAGGACGACGAAAACGCGAACTGAAGGGATCTTCAACCGCGAATGACGCGAATGAACGCGAATAAAGCCTAAACGACCAGGCCTTATTCGCGTGAATTCGCGTCATTCGCGGTTTGAACGTTTTTTGAGACAATGAAGTTTTGGCCCTCGGCCCTGGATTCCCATGAAACGCGACTACTACGAAGTCCTCGGCGTCTCGAAGACGGCGGCGATCGACGAGATCAAGAAGGCCTATCGCCGCTTGGCCATGCAGTTCCACCCGGATCAAAATCCGGGGGATAAGGCGGCGGAGGAGAAGTTCAAGGAGGCCGCGGAGGCCTACTCCGTGCTCTCTGACGCGGAAAAGCGCCGCACCTACGATCAGTTCGGCCACGCGGGGCTGGGC
Organism: uncultured Solibacteraceae bacterium; assembly: GCA_964457075.1. Classification (GTDB taxonomy): domain Bacteria; phylum Acidobacteriota; class Holophagae; order Holophagales; family Holophagaceae; genus JAFDVN01. The sequence goes on along the minus strand of CAYWDR010000151.1, from coordinate 2,117 downwards.
GGGCAGGGCGGGGGGCAGGGCTTCCAGTTCGATCCGGGCCAGTTCGCGGATTTCGAGGATCTGCTGGGCGGGATTTTCGGCTCCTTCTTCGGCGGGGGCGGCGGTGGCCGCCGCCGGAACACGTGGGAGGAGCGGGGCTCCGATCTCCAGTACAACCTCCGCCTCCCCTTCAAGGACGCCGTCTTCGGCAAGGAATCCTTCGAGCTCACCCTGCCGCGGGCCGAGGCCTGTGAGGCCTGCCAAGGCAGCGGCTGCGAGAAGGGGCACAGCCCCCAGACCTGCCCCGACTGCCGGGGGGCAGGCCAAGCCTACATCCGCCAGGGCCCCTTCCAGATGGCCGTGCCCTGCCCCCGCTGCGAAGGCAAGGGCCGCATCATCCCCAACCCCTGCCGTGCTTGCCGGGGCGAGGGGCGCATCGAGCGCAAGGCCAAGGTCTCCTTCAAGATTCCTGCAGGGGTGGATCGAGGCGTGAGGGTGCGTCTCCAGGGTCAGGGCGAGGCGGGCCGCTACGGCGGCCGCGGCGGCGACCTCTACGTGGTGTTCGATGTGGAATCCGATCCCCTCTACGAGCGGGATGGCTTCGATCTGCACCGCCGCATGGACGTGGCCTGGCCCCTGCTCGTGCTGGGGGGCTCCCTCAAGGTGGAGACCCTGTATGGCCCCGACGAGGTGAAGCTGGCGCCGGGAACCCCGGCCGATAAGGTGGTGAAGCTCGTGAACGCCGGCGTGCCCCGGCTCCAGCAGGGCGGCCGCGGCGATCTCTACCTCCACCTGCGGGCCGACGTGCCCAAGAAGCTCGACGCCGATCAGCGGGAACTCATCCAGCGCCTGCTCGAAAGCCTGGAGGGCGCCGAGGCCTCCGCCGACGCGCAGGAGGAGGGCTTCCTGGCCAAGGTGTTCGGCAATGGTGGCCATTCCGGCAAAAAGAAGCGGAAGTGATTGTCCTGCCAGGGTGAACTCCGGTAGGCTCCTCCAATGTCGATTCAGGCGCGCCTCCGCATCGGAGCCCGGGTGATTCCGGGGAGCTCCGCCATGCCCGCGCTGGAGACGGCGACGACGACCACGATTACCGGGTGCCACCGGACGGGGTCGCTTTAGGCGCATTCACTTTCATCGCCCACGGCCCCGCACCCGCGGGGCCTTTTTCGTATTGGAGAAGCCATGAGCTGCCAAACCCACCCCGCCTACCTTGGCCCCGAGCCCCGCCTTGCCACCGGGCGCCCCCTATCCGGACTCGTGCCCCCTTCGAGGGGGCCCGTCGTCCGCGCCTTCGCGCCCGCGAGCGTCGGCAACGTGATCGCGGGCTTCGACGTGCTGGGGGCCTCGTTGAGACCCCTTGAGGGGCCGCCTTTGGGGGACCTCGTGGAAGCCTCGGAAGGGCCGGGACCTCGCCTCCTCGTGGAGGGGCCTGGCGCTTCCGCGCTGCCCCTCGACCCCGAGGACAACCTCGTCCTTCATGCGGCCCGGGCCTTCGCGCGGGCCTGGGGGCGGGAGCTGCCACCGCTGCGGCTGCGGCTTTGGAAGGGCCTGCCCGTGGGGAGCGGCCTGGGCGGAAGCGCCGCCTCCGTGGCCGCCACCCTGGTGGCCCTGAACGGGCTCCTGGGCCGGCCCTTGGCCATGTCCGAGCTGCTGCGGGCGGCGGGCGAAGCCGAGGCCCAGGCCAGTGGAGCGGCCCACCTCGATAACGTGGCGCCTGCCCTATTGGGGGGCCTGCGCCTCGTGGACCCGGATGGCTGCGCCCGGCGCCTCCCCTTTCCCGGGCAGTGGCGCTTCGTGATGGCGAGCCCCGAGCTGAGCCTCAGCACCAAGGCCGCCCGGGCGGCCCTGCCCCCGGCCCTGCCACTGGCCCTGGCCGTGGAGCACGCGCGCAACCTCGCGGCCCTGGTGGATCGCCTCCATCGGAAACGGGATGTGCGGGGGCTCATGCGGGACCTCCTCGCGGAGCCCCACCGGGCGGCCCTCGTCCCCGGTTTCCGGGCCGTGCAGGATGCGGCCTTGCGGGCCGGGGCCATCGGCTGCAGCCTCAGCGGCGCGGGGCCCGCCTGTTTCGCCCTCACGGGGCCCGGCGAGGCGCGGGCCGTGGGCGAGGCCATGGCCCGCGCCTGGGCCCTGGAGGG
>CAYWDR010000150.1:0-8664 GCA_964457075.1 uncultured Solibacteraceae bacterium | reverse complement strand
AGAAGCCCAAGAAGCCGGTGAAGGATGTGCTCATCATCGACTGGGCCATCCAGCAGTAGCGCGTGGGGCTCCCATCGCATGGCACTCCTGTTGCTTTTCCCGTCGCAGAAGTCGATCCTTTGATTCCGGGAGGGCAACCTTGGCCAAGCGCCTGGACCGCAGTGAAGCCGATCGGGCCGTTTCCTTTGAAACGGTGATCGCTGGCGTCATGCCCTTCATCGACACATCCATGCACTTGGAGGTCCAGCTGGGCACGGCCCGGATGAGCATCCGGGACTTGCTGGAACTCGAGACGGGCAGCCTCGTGGAGCTCAAGAAGAGCGCCGGCGAGCCCATGGACGTGCTCTCCAAGAACCGCGTGCTCATGAGGGGCGAGGTCACGGTTCTGGAGGACAACCTGGGCCTGCGCATCACGGAGATCGTGGACCCCTCCCGAAAGGTCTAACGCCGGGATCCAGATGTAATTGGCTCCCGCCATGGCATTCTGGAGGGCCATGTCGCCCGTTGCCCCCATCGCCGTGAGCCTCGCCGGATTCGACCCCTCCGGGGGCGCGGGTCTCCTGCTGGATGTGCAGGTGTTGGCCGGCCTAGGCGTCATGCCCATGGGCGTGCCCCTGGCGGACACCCTGCAGAACGGCATGGCCTGCATGGGCATCGCCGCCCCCGGCATGGACCCCCAGGCCCGGCTGGAGGCCTTGGGGCCCCACCTATCGGGCCCCTGGGGCGTAAAGGTGGGGCTCTGCGCCCTGGAGCCGCCCGCCCTTCGACGGCTCGTGGGAACGCTTGATCTGCTGGGGCCCCAGGTTCGCATCTGGGATCCCATCCTGGCCCCCAGCGCGGGCGTGGGGCTTCACGACCCCGATGGGCTCCGGGACATGGCCAAGATCATCCTCCGCTCCGGCGCCTGGGTCGCCTGTCCCAACCGGGGCGAGGCCGCCGCCGTCGCGGGCGTTCCCCCGGATCAGATCCGCACCGCCGAGCCCGAGACCCTCGCCCGCCCCCTTCTGGAACTGGGCGCCCGGGCGGTCTGGCTCAAGGGAGGGCACGCCCCGGGCCGGGAGGTCGAGGATCTCTGGATCACCTCGGATGGCGTCGAATCCCTGGGCCGCGCCCCGCGCCTTCTCGGCGAACGCCGGGGCACGGGCTGCTTTCTCAGCGCCGCCTGGCTGGCCCTGCGCTTGAAGGGATCGGAGGACCGCGCCGCCGCTCGCGAGGCCGCCGCCCTGCTCCGCTCCCGCTGGAAACAGGCCTGGGCCCCCGGCACCGTGGGCCGGCCCGCCTTCCTGCCGGCGGGGGCGAGGGCCTGTACATGAGTAACCTTGCCATTTGTTGGCCCCTATTCGCGCCGTCCAGCAAGGAGAGGCGCGCAGCGCGATGGGCGTCCATCGTGCAAGCGGCTCGACACAGCTGGAGACGCGAAGAGGGGCCAACCCGGAGGGCGAGGGGCGGCGGCTGTCGCAATCCTGCGTTGGCCTCCCTCCGTGTATTCCCGATACATCTCCGGTCGACCGCCTTGGCTTGCTCCGCCGATGCCCCTCGCAAATGGCAAGGTTACTCATGTACAGGCCCTTGATGCTGGAGGGACGAGGTTTCGCTGTCCTCCACGCCCCGGACGCCCCCTGGGCGGGCTGGGTGGGATCCCGGTTCCTGGAGGAGGGGCTCGCCTCCAAGCACGCCGCCCCGGGCCGCGCCCTCCACCGGCTCATGGGCGCCTTGGCCCCCTGCCCCGGCGGCTTCGCCCTCGTCTGGGACCACGTGCCCTCCTGGATGGAGGCCCTCCATCCCGAGGAGCGGGGCGGCTGGTGGGAGGCCCTGTCGGCCATCCCGGGATTAACGCTGCACGTTAGGCCCGAGGCGGCCGAGGCCATCCCAGGCGGAGCCTTCCGGGCCTGGCTGCATCAGCCGGAGGCTCCCGTGGATGCGCTGGGTGAAGCCTGGCGCACGGGGTTCCTGGGCTGGGTGCCCGAGCGGGATAGCGGGTGGTCCCTCCCAGGGCTCGCCAACCTCAAGCCCGGCCGTGGCGAGGAGGCCGGAGCCGGCTGGATCTGGGGCGAGGCCGTGGTGCCACTGGGAGCCCTCTCCGCCCTTCTGGAAAACGGCGATCTGGGCCGCGCCCTCGGCGACCTCCAAGCCCGCCTGGAGCAGGCCATGGCCCTGCGCCTCAACGCGGGCGCCTGGCCCGAACTGCCCTTCCTCCGCCGCGGCGTAGGCTGGCGCCTGGCCCTCTGCGGCGGCGCCGAATTCCAGCGGGCCTCCGGAGACTGGGAGAAGGCGGCTGGGCTCGCAACGGAACTGAGGCAGCGCCTCGCTCAGCACCTCCGCGCCCCCATCCATCTGGGCACCTGCGGAGACCTGGCCCCCGGTGCGGCCCTGGGCCAGCAGGCCATGCGCGAGGGCCTGCCCTGGCGGGCCTCCCTGGCCCTGCCCCCCTCGCCCTCCGCCTTCACGCCCGGCCTCTCGGGGGATCCCCGCACCTCCCAACCCCTCACGACCCGGGCCACCCTGCCTGCGCCCTTCGCCGGTCTGTTGGATCATCCGGCGGTGGCCCTCCTTCGCGTGCCCGCCGTCCCTAGCGAAGGCGCCGTGGCCCACTTGCTCAAATCCGGTTCCCCCGGGATGGCCGTCCGCTTCATCCCGCCCGAGCTTGTGCCCCCGGGCCCTTTCGACCCGGATTTCCCCTGGCCCCCCGCGAGTGAATTCCCCCAACCCATGGATCCGAAGGCGGGCGTGCAGCAGACGCTGTTCGAACTGGGTTAGGCCGCCTGCTGGGCCCGCAGATCCTCCAGGATCCCGATGAGCACCTGCGCATCCTCGCAGGCGTGGAGGTTCTGCCGGAAGTGGCTGCCGCCGGGGATGCCCTTGGTGAACCAGCCGCCGATCTTCTTGATCTTGTGCAGGGCCTCGCGGGGTTCCAGCAACTCCATCAGGATCCCGAAGAAGCGCAGCGTGGCGTCGATGCGCATGGTGGAGGTCACAACCAGTTCCGGATCGAGCACCTGCCGGAAGATGAAGGGATTGTAGAGGGCGCCGCGGCCGATCATCACGGCGGCGCAGCCCGTTTCCTCGGACATGCGGAAGGCATCCTGGGGCTCCACCACGTCGCCGTTGCCGATGATGGGATAGCTCACGCCCGCCTCCACTGCGCGCGCGATGATGGCCCAATCCGCGTGGCCGTCGTAGCCCTGGGCGCGGGTGCGCGGGTGGATGGCGAGGCTCTTCACGCCCACGGCGTCGAACATCTTGAGGAAGTCCAAGAACTCCCCCCGCTCCTTTTGGCTGGCGTCCCAGCCCGCCCGCATCTTCACGGTGACGGGCACCTTCACCGCCTTCACCATGGCGCCCACGCAGGCCTCGGCCAACTTGATATCGCGCAGCAGGGCCGAGCCGGCGCCGCCCTTGGTGACGTTGGAGGCGGGGCAGCCCATGTTGAGGTCCACCATGTCCGCGCCGGCGGCCTCACAGAGGCGCGCGCCCTCGGCCAAGGACTGCGGATTGCCGCCGTTCAGCTGCATGGCGAAGGGATGCTCCCCCGTCGTCGCCATCATCTGCTCCGCCTTGCGGGCGTGGCGGATCAGGGCCTCGCTGCTGATCATCTCCGACACCACGAGCCCGGGCCCCCCGATCTCCCGGATGAACTTCCGGAAGGGCTGATCCGTGATCTCGTGCAGCGGCGCCATCACCAGGCCGTTCGAGATCTGGTGGGGGCCGATACGGAAGGGATCAAGGGGAAAGGCCATGGAACTCCTGAGCCTTTCAGTTTAACCCGAGCATTCTGACCCGTCCTGCCGGGATATCAGGCAAGCGGCGCGATGGCCGCCAAGGCGGCCATCGCGCCGAGGAGGAAGAGCACCGGGAGGGCAAAATGCAGCGGGTTGGCGGAGGTCCGTCTCCGGTAGGCCTCCATGGACAGGCCCAGGGAGATCGCCCCCAAGGCCAGCCAACCCAAGGCGGCACCCGTCTCGAAGTAGGCTCGTTCCATGAAGTGGAAATCCAGCCGCAGGACGCTCTGCCAACCGAAGCGCGCAAGCGCGGCCAATAGGCAGCCCAGCAGCGTGGCCGCGAACAAGCCCAAGCCCCGCTCTCCTCCGAAACGGAAGTGGAAGGGGAGGTAAAGAAACAGCAAGGCGCTCAAAAGGCAGCCCATCAGGCCCAAGACGGAAACCGCGTCCCGAAAGGGAAGCCCCTCCAGGACCCTAAAACCCAGGCCCCGTGCCGCCCAAGCCGAGGCCAGCGTCAGCACGAGCACGCCGCCCAGGGCCCCCATCGCGGAAAGGTAACGAGCCGCCACGATCTGCCCCCGGGACACCGGAAGGGCGCACACGTAGGGCTCGATGCTCCGCGGCCCCAGGTCATGGAAGAGGGGATATCCCATGGCGAACTCCGCCAAGGGCAGGATTCCCAACAACCCCATGGGCGACCCGGAAAGGCTCGCCAAGAGTGTGAGCAGGAAAACGGGGCTCCACCGCAGCAGCAGCGGGCGGCAAAGGGTCCAGTCCATGCGGATGAGGGCGAACATCAAGCCTCCTGCCCGGCCAGCGATTCGAGAGGCCGGCCGAAGAAATAGATCAGGTCTTCGATCCGCGGGCGCTCCACCACGGCCTCGGCCGGCCAGTCAGCGGCCTCCGCCCGGCAGAGCAGCTCGATCCCGAGGGCCGTGCGCCGCCCGCCCGCTGCGGGGACGCGTGCGGGAATCCCTGCGAGCTCTTCACCTCCCTTGACCAGGACCCAGGCCTCCAGCAGCTCCTCCTTCGCGCCCGCGAGCGCCAGCTGCCCCTCCTTGAGGAAGGCCACGTGATCGGCCACCCGGTCGAGATCCGACGTGATGTGCGTTGAGAAGAACACCGCGCGCCCTTCGTCCTGCACCACCTCCAGGAGCAAATCCAGGAACTCCCTCCGCGCCAGGGGATCCAGGCCGCTCGTGGGTTCATCGAGGATCAGCAGCTCGGGACGGTGAGCTAGCGCGAGGGCGAGGCTCACCTTCATCCGGTTGCCTTGGCTGAGCTGCTTGAAGGGCGTCTTCATGGGGGTCTCGAAGCCCTGGAGGGGGCGCTGGTAGGCCGCGTCCTCCCAAGTGGGAAAGAAGGGGGCCACGAAGCGCCCCAGCTCAACCGCCCTGAGCTGCCCGGGCAGGGTGGGCGTCTCCTGCACGTAGCCCATGCGGGCCCGCAAGCGGGGCCCTTGCTCCCGGAGACTCTCCCCGAAGACGTGGAGGGTTCCCGCATCGGGCGAAAGGAGCCCCATGACCAGCTTGAGGAGGGTCGACTTGCCGGCGCCATTGGCCCCGACGAGACCCGTGATGGTCCCCCGCTCCACGCTCAGGTGAACATCGCGAAGGGAGAAGGCGCCGAGCTGCTTGGACAGCCCTTGAATGGTCAGCGCTGGGCTCATGTCAGGCCTCCAGCCTTTCGAGGGCCCAAACCGAGAGCCGATAGAACAACGCCAGCAGGAGCAGAGGCCCGCCATACTCCATGAGCCTCGCGGAAACGAGGCCCCACGCATCGTGGAGGCGACCAAGCCAGACGAGGGGCGCCAGGGAATGGCCGCTTCGATAGGCCTGCCATTCGAGTCGCATGAAGCCGAAGGCGCCTCCGATCAGAATCGCGTAGGCCAGCGCTACGCCCCTCCCCTTCCAGCGCAGATAGAAGGGCATCGGGTAGGCGAGGAAGAGGAACAGGATCCAGAGCGGCGCCGGAGACCGGAGCACCTCGAAGAGGGCGGCCGGCCATGTGCCCTTGAGTAGCAGGGAGGCTTGGGCCAGGAGCAGGAAGCAGAGGCCTAGCGCGATCAAGCCTTCGAGGAATCGCAACCGGACGATCTCCCGCCTTGAGGCGGGAAGGGCCAGCAGATCCCCGAGGGTCCCCAGCATGCCTTCCCGGGCCTGAAGGCTCAAGGGCAGCAGGGCCAAGAGGACGAGGCCAAAGATGAGAAAGAGCACGAGAACACCCTCCACATTCGCGCCGGGGCCAAAGCCCAGGTAGGCGGCGAGGAGGAATGGATAGACGGCCGCCGCCGCCAACACCCGCCGGTGCAAGGTGAGGTCCCTCAGCAGGAGTTCACGCAGCATGGGTTTCCCCCTTACCCATCAATACGACGATGTCCTCCAAGGAGGCTCGTTCCAGGAGGGCCCGGCCTTCCCATCGATATCGCAAGGTGTCACCGTCCCGGGCCAGGGCTTCGAAGCCGAAGGGCGTAGCCTTCATCCCTTCGAAGCCGTATCGCGCCCCCGCGTCCAGCAGCTCCAACCCGCCCTTCACGAGCACCCAGGATTCCTTGAGGTCGTCCTGGGACTGGCAGAGGAGCAGACGGCCCTTGCGCATCATGGCCACTAGATCCACCCGGTTCTCGAGATCCGACGTGATATGGGTGGAGAAGAGGATCGAACGGGATTCATCCTGGATCAGGCCGCAGAGGAGCTGGAGCAGCTCCCGGCGGAACACGGGATCGAGGCCGGTGGTGGGTTCGTCGAGCACGAGAAGCTCCGCCTCCCGGGAGAGGGCGAGCGTGAGGGCAAACTTGGTCCGCATGCCCAGGGAGAGGTCGCTGCCCTTCACCACAGGATCCAGGCTGAATTCCTGCATGAGCTGGCGCCAGCGGCGCTCGTCCCAATCCGGAAAGAACCGGGCGTAGGCGCGGGCCGAATCCCTGAGGCGCAGCTCCGGAACAAAGCGAGGCTCGTCGGGCACATAGGCGATTCGGCGGCGGAGCTCCTCCCCGCCCGTTCTCAGGTTCTTCCCCTTGAACAGAATCTCTCCAGTATCAGGCCGCACGAGCCCCATGAGGATCTTCAGCAAGGTGGTCTTGCCCGCGCCATTGGCCCCCATGAGGCCCAGGATCAGGCCGCCGGGGAGGGCCAGATCGAGGGCACCTAGCTCAAAGGAAGGCCAGCGTTTCGTGACGCCGCGGAGTTGCAGAAGGGGTTCAGACATGTTCCGGCTCCAACAGCAGCGTGAGCATTTGGAGAATCTCCTCGGAATCGATGCCGCTGGATCGGGCTTCCGCCACGGCCTCCCGAAGCTTGGCCTCCACGGTGGCCACCCGCTTCTCCCGGAGAAACTCGGCGTTGGGAGCAGCCACAAAGGTGCCCTTCCCTCCCACCGTATCGATGAGCCCCTCCCGCTCCAGCTCGTCGTAGGCCCGCTTCGTGGTGATCACGCTGATCTGGAGGGTCTGCGCCAGCTTCCGGATCGAGGGCAGGGCCTCCCCCTCTTTAAGATCGCCGTTCAGGATTTGGGACCGGATCTGGCCGACGATCTGTTCATAGATCGGGTTGGGGGAGGCGTTGGAGAGGATGATCTTCACGGGGATCCCATCGGGAATACTGTTCATATCCAATATACACAGTATTCCTGATTCCAGTGCATCAACCTTCCGATCGCGGTCTCCAGAGGCTCCAAAACTCCGCCAACGCCCATGCGCCAAGGGCCGGAGCTCCGATCCACACAGCCTCGCTGGCCAGCACACGCAGCCCCCGGGCCGTGAAGAAGGGACCCACGCCGATGGGGGACACGCGGATGGGCCTCCAGGGGAGGAACCAGCGGGCCTCGTTGAGGGGCCAGGCCAGGGCGACGCCGAGGCCCCCGGAGGTGGCCATGTCCAAGAGGCCGTGGCTGAGGGCGGCGAGGCAGAGGTAGCTCCCCAGCCTCCAGCGCGTACCGGGGGAGGGGCGCAGGAGGGCCAGGGTCCCCAGCCCCGTCAACAGGGCGAAGGCGGCGCTGTGGGTGGCGCCGCGGTGGCCCCAGGGGTGGGCGTAGGGGACGCCGAGGGAAAAGGCCAACACGTCGACGTCGGGGAGGTTGGCGAGGAGCAGGCCTGCGGCCCAGGGGCGCCATCCATCCCCGCGGCGGAGCATGAGGCTGCCTAGCGCGCCTGCCGCGGCGGCATGGCCGAAGAGGGAGGCCAGGGCCTACCTCCGGCCTGGGGCGTCCTGAAGGTTGGCCAGGAACTCGTCGTTGTTCTTGGCCTTGCCCAGGCGCTCCGTGAGGAGCTCCATGCTTTCGGCGGGGCCGCTGGCGCTGAGGATCTTGCGCAGCACCCACACCTTGGCGAGCTTGGGCGGATCGATGAGGAGATCCTCCTTGCGGGTGCCGCTCTTGAAGATGTCCATGGCCGGGAAGATGCGCTTATCGCTGAGCTTGCGATCCAGCACGATCTCGCTGTTGCCCGTGCCCTTGAACTCTTCGAAGATCACGTCGTCCATGCGGCTGCCCGTTTCGATGAGCGCCGTGGCGATGATGGTGAGGCTGCCGCCGCCCTCGATGTTGCGCGCGGCGCCGAAGAAGCGTTTGGGCCGCTGCAGGGCGTTGCTGTCCACGCCGCCGGAGAGCACCTTGCCGCTGGCGGGAACGACGGTGTTGTAGGCCCGGGCGAGGCGGGTGATGGAGTCCAGCAAGATCACCACGTCCTTGCCGTGCTCTACCAAGCGCTTCGCCTTCTCGATGACCATCTCGGCCACCTGCACGTGGCGGGTGGCGGCCTCGTCGAAGGTGGAGGAGATGACTTCGCCCTTCACGTTGCGTTCCATGTCCGTCACTTCCTCGGGGCGCTCGTCGATGAGCAGCACGATGAGGAAGACCTCGGGATGGTTCGCCGTGATGGAGTTGGCGATGTTTTGCAGGAGCACCGTCTTGCCCGTGCGGGGCGGCGCCACGATGAGGGCGCGCTGGC
>CAYWDR010000149.1:0-8723 GCA_964457075.1 uncultured Solibacteraceae bacterium | reverse complement strand
CCACGCGCCGGCTGGCGTCGTACTGCACCTGGCCCGGCACCGTGTACACCTGCAGATGGATCGCGTTGCCGTAGATGTAGCCGAGGTTGATGGGCAGCAGATCGAAGAAGAGGGTGCGGTCCTCCTGCGTGTTCACGCTGAACATCTCGCCCCGCTGGCCCTCGCTGCACATGGAATGCAGGATCTGGAGGTTGGTCGTCTTGCCCGAGAGCCCTGGTCCGTAATAGACCAGCTTGAGCAGGATCTCGTTGGCTCGGGTGTTGAACTGGACCATGTGCGGCCGCCGGAAGGGTGAAGGTCTAAAGATTACAAGGCTTTTGGCCGGTGTGCCAAACAGGGCTCGAAAGGCTCCTCGGCAGGCCCTGTGCTAGGATCAAGTCCTGCGTTTCCAAGGCCAACCCGACCGTTCCTATGAGCATTCCAAAACACGTGGCGATCATCATGGACGGGAACGGCCGTTGGGCCGCCGTGCGGGGGCAGGCGCGCATCAAGGGGCACAAGGCGGGCGTGCAGGCCGTGGAGCGGATCCTGGATGAAGCCTCGAGCTTGGGGATTCCCCACCTGAGCCTCTACGCCTTTTCCACGGAGAACTGGAAGCGCCCGGCCTTGGAGGTGGCGGCGCTCATGGCCCTGCTGCGCATGTACCTCCGCATGTTCGTGCAGAAGCTGGCCAAGCGGCAGATCCGCTTCCACCACTTGGGGGATCTCGCCGGCATGCCCGAGGGCATCCAGCGCGACGTGAAGGAGCTGGAGCGGCTCACGGCCCATCACACGGGCATGACCTTCCACCTCGCCGTGAACTACGGCTCCCGCTCGGAGCTCGTGCACGCGGCCCGGGCCTGCCTGCTGGACGGGCTCAAGCCCCAGGAGATCACCGAGCAAACCATCCAGGATCGCCTCTGGACGAAGGGCGTGCCCGATGTGGACCTCCTCATCCGCACGAGCGGCGAGCACCGCATCTCCAACTTCCTGCTATGGCAGTGCGCCTACGCGGAGCTGCACATGACCGACACCCTTTGGCCCGATTTCGGGCCCGAGGCCCTGCGCGCGGCCCTGGAGGACTTCTCCAGCCGCGAGCGCCGATTCGGAGGCCTTTGAATGTCCCAAAAATCGACGCACGCCCCCGCGGGCAAGACGACGCCCAGGGTGGACACCCGGAACATGAAGACCCGCGTGCTCACGGCCCTCGTCTTCGCCGTGTTCTTCCTCAGCCTCCTCTACTTCGGCGGCGGCCCCACGCGGATCGGAACCCTGGATCTGGGGGACGGCAAGGCGTGGAGCCAATGGGTGTACCTGCTGCTCATGGGCTTCGCCATCTTCGCGGGCATCCGCGAGATGGCGCTCATGGCGCGAGCGCGGGGATTCAATCCCAGCTTGCCGGCGGCCGTGATCACGGGCTGGCTCTTCCTCCTGCACTTCCACTTCGAGAAGAACGGCGCCGATCCCCTGCCCCTCTGGGCCGTCCTCTTCGCGGGCCTGCTCCTCATCCACTTCGGCGCCCTCTTCTTCGACGAGAAGCTGGAGGAAGCGCTGCCGAGCCAGGCCATCGCCTGGATGTCCGCCCTCGTGCTCGGCCTCGGCCTCGGATTCCAGCAGAAGATCTTCATGCTGGAGGGCACCCTCCCGAAGACGGGCAGCCGCCTCATCCTCGCCCTGTACATCATCGTGTGGTTCGGCGACTCCACGGCCTACTTCGTGGGCTCCTACTTCGGCAAGCACAAGCTGGCGCCGAAGGTGAGCCCCAAGAAGAGCTGGGAGGGGGCGTTCGGAAACACGCTGGGCAACGTGGGCGGCGCCGCGCTCATGAAGCTCACCTTCTGCACGGAGTGGTCCTGGGTGGACGTGGTGGCCCTCGGCCTCTTCCTGGGCATCGTGGGCCAGCTGGGCGATCTCGTGGAGAGCACCTGGAAGCGCAGCGTCGGCGTGAAGGACAGCAACGTGGGCGTCTCCATCCCCGGCCATGGCGGCGTGCTGGATCGCGTGGACAGCCTCGTGCTCGCGGCGCCCGCCATGTACGCCTATCTGAGGTTCGCGCAAGGGTGGACGCAGTGAAAAGAGGGCTCCGGGCTTCGGGCTCCGGGCTCCGGGGGCGCTGAGTGCGCCGGGTGGCCATCCTCGGCTCGACGGGGAGCATCGGCACGTCCACCCTGGACGTGGTGGCCGCGCATCCGGAGGCGCTTTCCGTCGTCGCCTTGGCGGCGGGGCGGAATCGTGATCTCTTCCTGGCGCAGGTGCGCCGCTTTCGGCCCGCCTGCGTGTCGATGGCGACTCAATCGGACGTGGAATGGCTCCGGGCGCAGCTCGATTATCGGCCCGAGCTTCACTGGGGCCCGGAGGGCCTTTTAACGTCGGCGTTGCATGGCGACGCCGATACGGTGATGGCCGCGGTCGTAGGGGCCGCTGGCCTGGAGAGCACGGAGGCGGCGCTGCGGGCGGGGCGGCGCGTGTGCGTGGCCAATAAGGAGTCCCTCGTGGTGGGCGGGGCGCTCATGCGCCGGGCCCTGGAGGCGGGTGGCGGCGAGCTGCTGCCCGTGGATAGCGAGCACGCGGCCCTGCACCAGCTGCTGGCGGATCGCGCCCCCTCCACCATCGCCGAGGTGCGTCTCACGGCCAGCGGCGGGCCCTTCCGCGACTGGAGCCTGGAACGCATTCAGGCCGCCACCCGGGAGGAGGCCCTCAACCATCCCACCTGGAAGATGGGCCCGAAGATCACCGTGGATAGCGCCACGCTCATGAACAAGGGCCTGGAGGTCATCGAGGCCTCGGTGCTCTTCGGCCTTGGGCCCGATCAAGTGGGCGTCACGGTGCATGCCCAGAGCCAGGTGCACGCCATGGTGGGCTTCACGGACGGCACCTACCATCTGCAGGTCTGTGCCAACGATATGAAGCTCCCCATCCAGTACTGCCTCCTCCATCCCCAGAAGGTGGCGGGGCCCGTGCCCCCCTACGACTGGGCGCAGTCGCGCACGTGGACCTTCGAGGCGCCGGACCTGGAGCGCTTCCCCCTCCTGGGCCTGGCCTACGCGGCCCTCCGGGCGGGGGGCACGGCGCCGGCCCTGCTGAACGCGGCCAACGAGGTGGCCGTGGCCGCTTTCCTCCAGGGGGGTATCGGCTTTTGGGATATCCAGGCCTGCGTCGCGGAGGCCCTGCAGGCCCTGCCCAGCGAGCCGGCCCTCAGTCTGCCCCAGGTGCTGGATGCGGATCGGGCCGCCCGGCGTCATGCTGAAGGGTGGGTCGCCTCCCGCGCCCGCTAAAAAATCTCACCACGGAGGCACGGAGGCACTGAGAACAGCACGATGCCAACTCCGTGTCTCCGTGCCTCCGTGGTGAATTTCTTTTTGGAAATCCGATGCTTGCTGCTCTAGCCTTCGCCCTGCCGCCCAAGGTGGTGAACCTCGGTTACGCCCTGTTGGGAATCGGCGCCCTCATCTTCCTCCACGAGCTGGGCCACTTCCTCGCCGCCAAGTACATGGGCATGCCCGTGGAGACCTTTTCCATCGGATTCGGGAAGCGCCTCGTGGGATTCAAATGGAAGGAGACGGACGTGCGCCTCTCCATCCTCCCCCTGGGCGGCTACGTGAAGCTGGCGGGCTTCAACCCCGAGGAGCCCGGCGCCGAGGATCCCCACGGCTTCCTGAAGCAGCCCTACTGGAAGCGCATGCTCTTTTACTCCGGCGGCATCCTCGCGAACCTCCTCGTGGCCTTCGTGCTCTTCGCGTGGGTGGGGCAGCGGGAGGCGCGGGTGACCAAGTCCGTGGACCGGGTCGTGGCGGACGTTCAGCCCGGCGCCGCCAAGGACGCGGGCCTCCAGCCGGGCGACGAGCTCCTAGCCGTGGGGCCTCACGCCCTGACGCCGAAGGATATGCTGGAGGGCGATCGCTGGAACAAGGACATCGTCCCGTTCATCCAGTCCCATCCCGGCCAGCCGGTTCCCCTCCGCATCTCGCGCGAGGGCCGTGTCCAGGAGCTGACCGTCACCCCCGGCAACGTCGGCGGCCTGGGCCGCATCGGGCTCGCGCCCAAGCTCGTGCGGGATGTCGTCGAGCGGCGGCCCTTCCAGCTATCGGACTTCGGCGCGGGGGCCTCCTTCGCCGCGCATCGCATCTCCGATCTCTCCGGCCTCGTCTTCGGCTTCCTCAAGAAGCTCGTCACCTTCAAGGCCAGCAGCGGCGAAGTGGGCGGCCCGCTCACCATCACGCGCCAGATGAGCCAGGCCGCGGGGCTGGGCCTGGAGGCCTTCCTCTTCTTCTGCGGGGCGATCAGCCTTCAGCTGGCCATCCTCAACGCCCTTCCCATCCCCATGCTGGACGGCGGCCACATGATCCTGCTGACCGCCGAGCGCATCCGGCGCAGGGAATTCAGCATGGAGTTCAAGGAGAAGATCCTCACGGGAGGCTTCTTCCTGCTCGCGGGGCTCACGGGTTTGGTGTTGATCCTGGATCTGTTCAAGCTGAGGAAGTAGGCGAACACTCCCTATTCGTGATCGCCCTTGCGGATCCGATCCATCTCCCGCTTGGCGTCCCGTTCCTTGAGCGCCTCTTTCTTGCTCGCCGTGTCCTTGCCCAACGCGAGGGCGATGCGCACCTTGATGAGCCCCTTGTCATTGAGGTAGATGGCGAGGGGCACGAGGGTGTAGCCCTTGCGATCGACGGCCTTGATGATCTTCAAGATCTCCGCCTTGCGCAGGAGGAGCTTGCGGGGGCGCAGGGTCTCGTGGTTCGTCCAGGAACCCTTCTCGAATGGGCTGATGTGGGCCTGCTTGAGCCAGAGCTCACCGGAGACGGCGTCCACGTAGGCATCCTGCAGCTGCCCTTGGCCGGCGCGCAGGCTCTTCACTTCCGTGCCCTGCAGGGCGATGCCCGCCTCCCAGGTCTGTTCGACGTGGTAGTTGTGCAGGGCCTTGCGGTTGCGGACGAGATCTTCGGACATGCTCCAACTATCGCATCCTGCCCCGCAGGATGCTCCCCTTCGCTCCGCTCCGGGAGTTGGAGCCTCTAACTATCGCACCTTGCCTCGGGGCGTAAACTTCCCGGATGGGCGTGGTTCTCAAGGATCTTCGTGATCAGCACCGGAGGCTGGCGATCCGGGCGGAGGAGCTCAAGAATCACCTCGCGCCGGGCCTCCTGGAGGCCGATCCGGCGGCGGCCCACCGGGCCTTCGTCCCCTTTGGGATGCTCCTTCGCGCCCACCTGGAGCAGGAGGATCTCTACTTCTACCCCAAGGCGCGGAACCACGGAGCCTGCGGGGCCATCGTCGCCAAATTCGAGAAGGACATGGGCCACCTCCGGGCCACGGCGGAGGCCTACATTCTCGGGTGGCCGGATGCCCTGAGCATCGCCAACGATCCCCATGGGTTTAGGGATTACACGGAGGCCCTGCTGCGGGTGCTGGCGCGGCGCATCGCGGCCGAGGAGCAGGAGCTCTTTCCACCCCTGGAATCGGAGGGGATCTAAGAGTGTTGCCGGGGTAACCTGAAGTTTTAGGATACTCCGTGCTGCACCGGCTCCTCGCCCCCGTGATCAAGTGGATGACCGCCGTGATGGCGGCCACCGGCCCATGGGGCGTCATGCTCCTCATGGGCATTGAAAGCGCCTGCATCCCCTTGCCCAGCGAGGTGATCATGCCCTTCGCCGGGTACATGGCCTTCCAGGGGAAGATGACCCTGTTCGGTTTCGGCGCGGGCAATCCGCATCTGCAGGTATGGATCGCCGCCGTCTTCGGGGCCTTGGGCTGCAATCTCGGCTCCATTCCCGCCTATGAGGTGGGCGCCTGGGGTGGCCACGCCGCCGTGCGCCGATTCGGGAAGTACGTGCTCCTGCACGAGGGGCACCTCAGCCAGGCCCATCGCTTTTTCGAGCACTTCGGCTCTTGGGCCATCATCATCGGCCGATTGCTGCCCGTCGTGCGCACCTTCATCGCCCTCCCCGCGGGCATCGCGGAAATGGACCGCACGAAATTCCACATATACACCTTCGTGGGCAGCCTGCCCTGGTGCTACGGCCTCGCCTGGGTGGGCTTCAAGCTGGGTGAGCGCTGGGATTCGCTCGGGGCGTACTTCCATAAGTTCGATCTCGCGATCGGCGCCGTCATCCTCGCCGGGGCCGCGTGGTTCGTCTGGGACCACTGGAAGCACCGCTCGAAGTAGTTCTCACATCCGGTCCGTGGCGGCGACGAGGGCCCGGGAGATGCCCGGCTCGTTGGCGCTGTGGCCGGCGTCGGGCACCTCCAGCAGCTCGGAGCCTGGCCAGGCCCGGTGGAGGTCCATGGCGTTCTGGAAGGGGCACACGAGGTCGTAGCGGCCGTGGATGATCACGCCTGGAATCGCGGCGAGGCGGGCCGCGTTACTCAGCAGCTGCCCCTCCTCCAGCCAGGCGCCGTGCCGGAAGTAGTGGCACTCGATGCGGGAGAAGGCGAGGGAGCCCTCGTCCTGCCCGTAGTTGGCGAGGAGGGCCGCGTCGGGCACGAGCGTGAGCATGGAGCCCTCGTAGCGGGCCCAGGCCTTCGCCGCCGGAAGGTTCACGGCGGGATCCTCGCTGAAGAGGCGCTTCGCGTAGGCGGCCATGAGATCGCCGCGCTCACCTTCGGGGATGGGGTCGACGAACTCCGCGTAGCGCTCCGGGAAGAGGCGGCTCGCCCCTTCCTGATAGAACCACCGCAATTCCCAGGACGCGCATAGGAAGATTCCCCGCAGGATCAGGGCGGTCACGCGCGCCGTGTGCTTTTGCGCGTAGGCCAAGGCGAGGGTGGAACCCCAGGAGCCGCCGAAGAGCGCCCAGGCCGGGATCCCGAGGTGCTCGCGGAGCCGCTCCAGATCGGCCACGAGATCCCAGGTGGTGTTCTCCCGGATCTCCGCGTAGGGGGTGCTTTGGCCGCAGCCGCGCTGGTCCAGGAGGAGGATGCGCCACTTCCGCGGATCGAAGGTGCGGCGATGCTTGGGCGAGGTACCCCCGCCGGGCCCTCCGTGGAGGAACACCACGGGCCGGCCCTCGGGATGGCCGCTCTCCTCCCAGTAGAGGGTGTGGAGTTCCGAGACCTTGAGGAAGCCCGAGCGGCGGGGCTCGATGGGCGGGTAGAGCCAGGTGAGGGGATCCTTGGGCGGGGCGGTCATGGTTCTACCTTCTTACTCCTGCGGGGGGGCCGCCTTCATGAGCCGCAGGCCCGCGGCCAGGAGCAGCAGCGTGAGGGCGCCGACGAGCCAGGGCCAGGCGCCTTTGAGCCGCTCCCAGGCCGTAGGCTCGGGCTTCCGTGCCAGGTGGCCGTGGGGATCGGATTCCGGAGGGCCGAGGGCGAGGGCCTCCGCGCGGAGGGGATCGAAACCGCCGGCGAGGGCGGCCAGGCTGCCCGGGGCCGACTTCGCGGCGCCGCCCAGGTGGAGGTAGTAGGCGCGGCCCCGCTCGGCGGGAAAGGCCAGCGTGGCGCGGGCGCACAGGGCCTCCACGGCGAGGGGCTCGGCGCCTTCGGGCAGGCGGATGAGGAGATCGCCGCCCTCGAAGGGCTCCCGCAGTTCCAGCCGCGTGCCCTCGCTTTCGAAGGCGGGCAGGGCCCATAGCGCGCCCTGGTGGCCCAAGGGGCGGGGCGCTTGGGGGCGGCCCTCGAAGGGAGGGCGGGGCACGGCCAGTTCGGCGTGGAGGGCGCCCGCGGGAGGGCGGAGGCGCAGATCCAGGGCCCGCACGTCTTCTCCGGAGGGGAGGCCCAGGCGCCATTGCCCGTTCCCCTCGGCGCTGAGGGTCCCCGTCACGCGCTCCTCCTTGGCGAGATCCCAGCTGCCTCGCGTGGGATCGAAGGAGAGTCCCGTCCACCGGGGGGCTCGCCCCACCACGGGGACGAGCGTGAGCCGCCAGGGCCCGGGCTCGGCGGGCAGGGGCACGGTGAGATGTTCCTCCTCGCCGAGGAATTGCCAGACGTGGGGCCGGGGCCGGGGATCCCAAAGGAGCCATGCGCCGCCCGGGCCGGCGCGCTCGAGCTTCACCCGGGCGATCCAGGGGCGGTCTTGCGCCTCCACCCGGAGGCGCAGTTCGGGCGTGCCCTCGGGGAAGGCGGGCAGCGTGAAGGCGGCGCTGGGCCGCCCCCCGGCGTCCCGGCCCAGGCGCAGCTCGGGGATGGGCCCCGGCGTGCGGCTTCGGGTGCCCTGGCGCATCTCCTGGAAGGGGACGGGGCGGCCCTCCCCGTCGGAAATCCAAAGCCCGGCGCGCTGGCGCTGCGCCCCGGCGTCGAGGGTGAACCGCGCCCATCCGGAGCGGGTGGGGGGGCTTAGGGGGCGGCGCTGGATCGCCGGCTGCGCGGGCAGCAGGCCGGCGGCCAGGAGGAGCGAAGCGAGGAGGCGCGGGGCGCGCATCAGGCCTCCGTCCGGCCCTGGCGGGCCCGGGCGCCCACGAGGGCGGTGGCGAGGAAGATGCCGCCCACGGCGAGGAAGGCGAGGGCGCGCGCGGCGAGATCCGCCTGGGCGAGGTCCACGAAGATGAGTTTCCCGCTGGCGATGGCGAGCCACGCGTAGCCCGCCGCCGTGAGCCCTCGCCGGAGGGGCGCGTCCTCCGTGCGGAGGCTGCCGAGCCATTGGAGGGCGCCGCTGGCGGCGAGCACCACCGTCACCGCCACGGAGGCGCTGCGGTGCGTCGCGCCGAGCTGGCTCGCGAGGCGCTCCACTTCGAAGCAGCGGCCCAGATTGCCGAGGAGCTGCGCCGCGCGGAAGCCGATGATGGCGAGGCTTCCACCCCTCCGCGCCA
>CAYWDR010000148.1:0-8731 GCA_964457075.1 uncultured Solibacteraceae bacterium | reverse complement strand
CCCAGCCCCTCCATGTTCCTGGGCGATCCCGTGAGCCCCCTGCGCTGGGCCCTGGAGATCTGCGGCGCGGCCTTCGCCACCATCCAGGCGGGCGGCGACCGCCTGGGCCTCATCGTGCCCGGCGACGCCAAAACCCCGCCCTTGCGCCTCGCCCCCCGCCGCGGCCACGCCCATGGCCTGCGCGCCCTGGAGTACCTCGTGGAGCGCGGCCCCAGCATCCCCCGCCCCGAGGATTGGCAGACGGCCCTCGGCCACTGGGGCGAACACGGCAAGGGCCACCGCCTCTGGCTCTTCAGCAACGGCGCCGGCCTCCAGGGCCTCGCCCCCGCCCTGAAACCGCTGGCGGCCCGCCACCGCGTCGTCTGGTTCGAACCCGAGCTGCCCCCCAGCAAGCGCGCCATGCACTGGCCCGACCCCGGCCTCCCCCCCACCGTCTCCCGCCAGCGCTGGCCCATCCTCGAAGACCCCGTGCCGAGGCTCTCGGCGTACTTGAAGGGGACGGGGGCATGAAGGCCCTGATGCCGGCAATGAGGACGAAAAGGCATGACGCAGAGGCTCAGAGGCGCAGAGGCGCGGAGGCGGCCCTCTCTCCCGACTCTTGGGTCCCACACATCCCATCTCTGCGCCTCTGCGCCTCTGCGCCTTCGCGTCATGCCTTTCTTCGCTTTTCTTGGCGCCTTGGCGTCTTGGCGGTGAGTCTTTCCACTTTTCCGCTCCACGCCACGCCCCAATGGAAGGCCCCGAAAGAGCTCCGCTTCGGGGAACTGGAGGTGCTTGAGCTGAGGGAAGACGACCCCTCCGCCAAGCCCCTCCCCCGTCCCGTCGTGGATGAAAGGCTGGGCTCCTTGCGGCTGCGCGCGTTGGAGCCTTTGGCGGACGGCAAGGGTTGGCGCTTTCAGGTGCAGGCCCTGGAACCCGGCACGGCCGTGGTGCCGGCGCTGGATCTGGGGGATGGGCGGCGGGCGCCGGAGCTGCGCCTGCCCGTGCCGCGCACGGCCCCCCACGGCGCGCCGTGGATGGGCTGGGGCGGGGGCCGCGAGGACCAGCTGCCGGAGCTGCCCTTCCCCCTAGGGTGGGCGGCGGCGGCCCTGAGCCCGCTGATCCTCATTTTCGCAGGGCTCTTCATCCTATGGCGGCGGGGGGCCGCCGGGCGGCGCCAGCGCTTCGCGCGCCACCACTTCGTCAAGGCCTGGCCCCCCGTCCGCGAGCGCAACGCCCTCGATCACGCGCATGCCGCGGGCCGAGAGCTGCTGGGCTCCCACTTCGGCGCCGAGGCCCTGGCCTGGGGCGTGGAGGAATTCCGCAGGCGCGGCCTCGACCCCTGGGTGCAGTGGGCGCAAAGCCTGGACGCCGCCCGCTTCGGCCTGCAGAGCCCGCCCTTCCCCGATCTGCCGATGCTTTTGAAGAACCTCGAAGCGCGTAGCACGGACCTCCCCGGAGCCCGAAGCCCATCCCTAGATCCCGATGGGCGTCCGCGCCCATCGGGGGCGCCCGGAGCCCGAAAATGATCGAGCTGCGCGCCCCCTACCTGCTGCTGCTCCTGCCGCCCCTGCTTTGGCTCGTGTGGCACAAGCCCTACCGCTGGGGCATCCCCTCCTCGCGCCCGGCCTCGCGCCTCGCCCGCCTCACGGCCCGCTGGATGCCGCCCCTGCTGGTGGCCCTGCTCGTGCTCGCGGCCTCCGGTCCCGAGTGGCGCGAGGACGTGAAGGGCCAGGCCCCCGTGGTGGATTTCGCCGTGGTGCTGGATGGGTCCAGCTCCATGCGCATCATCGATGGCGAAAGCGCCCAGGCGGAGGATCGCTGGGAGGCCGCCAAACGGCTGCTGCAGGGCTTCATCGCGAAGCGCTCCGACGACCGCTTCGCCCTCATTCTCTTCTCCGCGCACCCCATCACCCTCTCGCCGCTCACCGCCGACCATCCCCGCCTCTTCCGCATGCTCGGACGGCTGGACATCTCCTCCCGGGACGACGGCACCGCCATCGGCAGCGGCCTCATGACGGGCGTGCGCCGGCTCGCCGAAAGCCCGGCGCGCTCCCGCGTGATCCTCCTCCTCACGGACGGCGCGCAAAACCGCGGGCGCGTGCTGCCCTTGGAAGCCGCCCAGGAGGCGAAGGCCCATGGCATCCGCGTCCACACCGTCTCCATCGGCCGCGCCGGCGAGAGCCTCGTGCCCATCGACGGCGGCGGTTTCGTGCGCCTCAAGGTGGAGGCCGATCCCGACACGCTCAAGGCCGTGGCCGCCGCCACCGGCGGCGAGAGCTTCTCCGCCGAGGATCCCGACGGCCTCCGCCGGAGCCTGCTCGCCATCGACACCCTGGAAAAGACGCGCCTCCCCGTGGATGCCCCCAGCGAAGGCCACGCCCTGGCCCACTGGCTCCTCCTCGCCGCCGCCGCGCTGGCCCTTCCCCTGGCCTTGGATCTCGCCCGCAAGCGCGGCGCCGTCCAGCCCGCTTGGCTTGGCGGTTTGCGATGAGCGCCTATTTCGCCCAGCCCCTCTGGCTCTGGCCCATGGCGGGATTCAGCGTGATCGCGCTGCTCCTGGGCGCTTGGGCCACCCTCCGCCCCGGCGTGGGCATCCGCGTCATCGGCCAGAAGCCGCTGATCCAGGGCTTTGGCATGATGCTCATGCTCGGCGGCCTGGGGCTTGGCCTCGCGCAGCCCCGCTGGGGCTTGCCTGAAGCGCCTCGCCTCACCGCCGTGGCGCTGCTGGATGTCTCCCGCTCCATGGCCGCGACGGATGCCCCCGGCGGCTCCCGCTTCGAGGCCGCCACGGCCCAGCTTCAGCAGCTCTTCCGGGAACCGCGGCCGGGCCTCCGCTGGGGCCTCTCCCTATTGAGCGGCGACGAGGTGCCCCTCGTGCCCCCCGGGGAAGATCGCTCCCTCCTGCGGGACGCCCTCTCCACGATCCTGCCCGGCGAAGTGGGCAGCCCCGGCTCCAGCTTCGGAAACGTGATATCCCAGGTGGCCACGCAGATCCCTCCGGGCGAGCCCACCATCCTCCTGCTCCTCAGCGATGGCGAAGAGACCTGGGAGGCCGAGGAACCGGCCCTGCAGCGGGCCCTCGAAGCCCTGAAACGGGCGAAGCTCCCCCTCTATGCCGTGGTCATCGGCGGCACCCAGCCCGTGGCCGTCCCGCCCCGCGCCGATGGGGGCGCCCCGCCGGGAGAACCCGGCCGCAGCGCGGCCCGCCCCGGATTCCTCCGCCGCCTGGCCGAGGGCAGCGGCGGCCGTCTGCTCTTGCCCGGCGACGCGGGATCCACCCTGAACCAGCTCCTTTCGGGCCACCTGCCCCTGCCCGCCCAGCGCAGCCTCACCCCCACGCACCCGGAGGCCGGCGCGTGGATCGCCCTGGTCGGCCTCGTGTTCTGGCTGATGGCCGCGGGCCAGCCCCTTCAGCGCTGGCGCCCCGTCCTCGGCCTGCTCCTGGGCTTGGGCGCCCCCCAGCTCCAGGCCCAGCCTCTACCGGGGGGCGTGAAGGCCTGGCTCGCCCAGCGGGCCTTGGAATCCGGTGATCTGCCCACGGCCCAGCGCTGGAAACCGGCACCCGATCGCCCAGAGCGGGCCCTTCTGCGCGCGGCCATCGAGCTGCGCAGCGGCTTCCCCGCCGAGGCCCTCAAGAGCCTCGAAAGCCTCACGGGCCAGGGCGCGCCCCGCCCGCTGCCCGATTGGCGCCCCCGGGCCCTGCTGCTCGCCGCGCGCTGCCAGCTGGAGCAGCATCAACCCGAAGAGGCCCGCGCCCTCCTGGAGCGGCTCCTCCTGGAAGCCCCCTCCACCGCCGAGGCCGCCCATGATCTGCAAAGCCTCGTGAAGGATCCGACCCCGCCCCCCCCGCCCGATCCCAAGAAGCCTCCGCCGCCTCCGCCGCCCCGCCCCAGCATGGGCGCCCAGCAGGATGAGCTGGAGGGCATCAAGCAGCGCCTGCCCCGGCCGCCCACACCCCAAGGCGGCGTCAGGGACTGGTAGGCCATCCGGAATCGGATCGCCCGCTCATTCCCCCTCGCGGAGCTCCAATAGCCAACCCCGCCCAGGGGCCACTTGAATGGGCTCCCCCACCCGGAAGGATCGTGGCTCCTGGAACCGCTCGATGGCGTAGGCCCTCAGGGTGGCCTTGGCCGGATCCAGGCCCAGGGCCTTCCAATCCACCTGGGGCACGACATCCACGGGCTCCTTCGCCCAGGAGGCCAGGGCCACGAGCGCGCGTCCCGGCTGGAGGTAGGCGGCGGCCTTCACCTGGCCGTGATCCACCTTCACGGGGCAGGCGGGATCCCACCAGCCGCTCATGCGCGAGCCCGCCATGCCGAAGCGGTCCCACTCCTTCCACAGGGGCCGGGGGTCGCTCTTCTCCCAGGGGAGCCGGTTCGTCATGCCGAACACCATGCCCCGCCAGGGGTTGCCACCGTCCTGCAGCATCTCGCCCATGAGCCCGAAGGGCAGGCCGCTCAGCTCCACGAGCCACTGATCCGGATCCATGTCGTAGTCGAAGTACTCGCCGAACCAGAGGCGATCCAGGTAGGGGAAGTGCTCCAGGTAGAGGTTGGCGCTGGAGGCGAAGCCATCCCGGGGGTTGAACTGGTTGGCGCTGTGGAGGTCGATCAGCCCGTGGCGCCCCCCCTGATCGAGGACGCGGCGCAGGCGCTTCATGGTGCTGCGATCGAAGGCGAGGTCATCCAGGTAGAGGCCATCCACGCCGAGGGTGCGCACGAGGAAATCGAGGCCCTCGACATAGTGGTTGTGCCAGCGGGAGACGCCGCTGGTGACCATGGCCGCGTCCTCGATCTCCGGAACGTGCCAGGCCCCGAGGAAGGGCGGTTCCAGATGCTCCTGAAGCCAGGCGCCGCCGCCGCCGGGCCCCGCGCTGATCACCTCGTCCCCCAGGCTGCGGAGCACCGGCAGCTCCGGCGCCTTCGTGGTGAGCTCCCGCACCGTGTAGTAGAGCTTCACCTGCTGCCCCTGGGCGTGGGCGCCATCCACGTAGCCCTTGAGGGCGCCGGCCGTGAGGAAGGGGTAGTTGATCCAAGGATTCACGGCGGTGGCATGGTGGATGTTCAGCGCCGTGGCGCCCGTGGCCTTCGCTTCCGGCAGGGGGCGATAGGCGTGGAGATAGCGGGTGCGCCACTGGGCCTCCGTATCCACGGAACGAAAGGGCGTGATCATGAGCCGGGCGTGGAAGCGCAGTACCTGCCCCGCCGCGAGGCTGCGGGCGCCCCCGAAGGCGAGGACGTTCGACCCGTCGAAGCTCACGCCGCCCTTGCCCCCGTTATGCCATGCGTCGGGCAGGCGCAGCGGCTGCTCCAGGTAGAAATTCGTGTTGAGGGGGCGGCGGTAGGTGTCGTCCTTGAGCGTGAGCTGCAGCCCGCCGTGGGGCGCGCCCACCCAGAGGGCATCCTGGTTGAGGTCGCGGTTCCAGCGCCACGTGAAGGGCCGGGGCGCGCGCCCGCCCCGATGGCCCAGTCCCATGAGGTGGGTGGCGAAGGCGGGTTTCAGCGGCAGGCGCAGGCGCAGATCCTCCACGTCCATGGGGCGCGACGCCCTCACCTGGAGGCGGGCCTCCAGGGTGCCGTCGAATTCAAGGCGGCCTTGCAGGGTGAGCGCGAGGTCTCCGCACCGGCCCCGGGCGGACCACTCGGCGGCGCCCGACGAGATCTTGCCCCAGCGCAGCGGCTCCCACCGCACGGGGAGCACGGCCCCCTTCGCCACCACCTCGAAGGCCAGGGGCGCGGCGAGGAGATCTTCACCAGGACCTGCCACCGCCCCCAGCGAGGGCGGGAAGCGGGTGCGGATGCGCGCGGGCCAGCCGCTCTGTGCCAAGTCCAGCTCTCGTCCCAGGATGGCGAGGCCAAGCCCCCTGCGCCGAATGGCCGTGTAGGGCGCCACGAGGGCATCGCCCTGAGCGAGGCGGCTATCCAGCCACCGGAGGCGGGAGAGGCGCCAGGGCTCCGAGTCGCCGTGATCCGGGAGGGGCGCTCCCGCGAGATCCAGCGTGATGGGAATCCGCTGGGTGCCCCCGGCGGCGTCCCGCAGCAGCACGGCGCCCACGTAGGCTCCAGGGTTCAGATCCCTGGCCAGGTCCACGCCGATCCAGAGGGCCTGGAGGCGCCCCCGATCCACGTGGAGGGCTTTCGCGAAGGTCCGGCCCTCCCAATCCACGCCGCCGAGGTTGAAGCAGCGCAGGGCCCCGGCGGGCACCTTCACGCCGGCGGGCCCCACGAGGTCGGTGAAGGTGGCCTTCAGATCCACCACGGGCCGGCGTGCGGCCCACAGTCCGATCTGGAAGGGATAGAACTCGCCGGGCCGGGCGGCGCCCCGGAAGGCGGGGCGCGCCACCTGGGCCCAGGGCTCGGGCAGCAGATGGGTCTGGCGCAGGGGCGTGGCGCGATCCGCCGTGAAGGCGAGGAAGGGCTCCCGGCGCCGAAGCAGGAGCGCCTCCCGCTCGGCGGCGGTGGCCGCGCGATCGAGGGCGTTGAAGGCGTCCTCCGGACGGCGGGCCTCGTACTCGATCACTTCCGCCTCGGGCAGGGACTGGGCCCGGGAGGGGTCGCCGGCCCGGAGTCCCGTGCGGGCGAGCCATTCCGCCGAAGGCCCCGCCTCCCTCGGCACGTACTGGGCCTTCGGATAATTGGGGCTGCCCAGCCGGGTGTGGGCGAAGGGATAGAGGTGGTAAGTGCCGGCGATGGGCGCCTCGAAGGCGAGGTCGGCGGCCTCCGCATCCACCTTCAACCGCAGGAGCGCGGGCACGTCGGCCCCCGCTTCGGAGAGGATCCTCAACCCCTTGGAGGCGGGATCCCCATCGGTGCGCCGCCAGGGCACGCGGACGCGCACGACCCCCGGGCCCTCCACCCGGATCCCCCAGCGATGGTTGCCGAGCTCCGCCCTCCAGGCGCCCCTTACCTGGACGCCCTCCACCGGCTGGGCGGGCGAGAGCAGCGCGGACAGCCCCAGGGCGAGGAGAAGGCGCCTCAAGGGCCGCCTACTTCCCGACCACCCACTTGGCGAAGTCAGCCGCGTTCTCGAAGGCGCCCACCTGGCGGCGCAGCTCCTTGCCATCGGCGTCGATGATGATCAGCGTGGGGAATCCCTGCAATTCGTACTTCTCCGCCAGCACCCGGCCTTCGGGGAGATCCTTCATGTCGCGGGTCTGCACCAGGGCGTCGAAGGGCACCACCTTGGCGAGGGCGGCCTGGGCCTCGGCCGTGGGGAAGACCTTCTTCTTCAGGTATTGGCAGGGGCCGCACCACTCGGCCCAGAGATCCATGAGGATCACCTTCTTCTCGGCCCTGGCACGGGCTTGGGCGGCCTTGAGGGTGTGTTCCCACTTCACGGCGCCCTGTCCATGGGTACCCGCCTGCGCCTGCGCAGGCGTGTGGGACCCCTGAGCGAAGAGGGGGGCGACAGTGAAGATGATGGCCATGGCTTTCATGAAACCTCCACCAGGTGGGATGTCCCCGGTCTCCCGACTATGACAGGAGGAAATTTAGGCCTTCCCTAATCCCAGGGGCCAGGGCCCCGTAGGCATGGGTGAACCGGTTGACACTCCCTCACCTCAGCGCCCCATCCCTACGGAGGATTTCATGCGCGCCTTCCTTGCTCCCCTCGCCCTCGCCGTCAGCCTCGTCATGCCGCTGGCCGCCCAGCAGGCCCGCTTCATCAAGGTCGATATCGTCACCAAGAACTCCTTCCATGGCCACCGCGCCCACCACGACAAGGCCGCCAAGAAGTCCACCTCCGAAGGCCCCACCACCGTGAAGATGCGCCTGCCCGTGGCCCTGGCCACCAGCGCCCTCCAGTGCGCCCAGGACAGCGAGATCAAGGTCAACGGCGAAACCAAGAAGGGCATCAAGACGGACGAACTGGTGAAGATGCTCCAGTCCGCCAAGCCCGGCGATCTGCTCCTCGAGATCGATACCAACGACGGCGACCACGTCCGCATCACCATCGAGTAGACAAGGATTCATCACGAAGCAGCGGGCGCTCTGGCGCCCGCTGCTTCGTGATGGGCTTGCCAAGGGAAACTTCAGAGGCTCTGTAGCGCCCGCACCGTCAGCGAGCTCCGCAGCGTATCCACGGCCTCGCAGGCGGCGAGGGCCGCGTTCATGTTCGTGAGGCATGGGATCTTCAGCCGAAGGGATTCCCGCCGGATGGCGCCCTCGTCGTAGTAGGCGTCCCGGCCCAGCGGCGTGTTGATCACCCATTGGATCTCGCCGTTCTTGAGGAGATCGACGGCGTGGGGCCGGCCTTCGTTCACCTTGAAGATGCGGCGCACCTGATAGCCCACCGTCTCCAGATGCCGCGCCGTGCCCTCGGTGGCGCAGAGGCCGAATCCCTTGGAGGTGAGCTTGCCCGCCAGCTCCTTGAGCTTGCCCTTATCCGCGTCGTTGACGCTGATGAAGACGGTGCCGCTCAAAGGCAGCGGAATGCCCGCGGCGACGAGGGCCTTGGCGTAGGCCTCGCCGAAGGTGTCGCCGATCCCCATCACCTCGCCCGTGCTCTTCATCTCCGGCCCGAGCACCGGATCCACGCCCGGGAACTTGGCGAAGGGGAAGACGACGCCCTTCACGGCCACGGCGAGGGCCCGGCCATCCTGCACCTTCTGTTCGTCGAGGGTCTGGCCCAGGCCGATGCGGGCCGCGATGCCCGCCCAATCCTGGCCCGTGGCCTTGCTGATGAAGGGCACCGTGCGGCTGGCGCGGGGGTTCGCCTCCAGGCAGTAGGGCACGCCATCCTTCACGGCCCA
>CAYWDR010000147.1:0-8752 GCA_964457075.1 uncultured Solibacteraceae bacterium | reverse complement strand
AGAAGTTCACGAGCACGCTCATCACGGGCACGAGCAGCATCACGGAGCTGATCACGGCCACGGCCTTGAGCCACTCGGGCACGGGCATCTGCAGCAGGTGGTGGGTGCCGGTGGGCGTGTAGAACATCGCGATGGTGCTGAAACCGACGATCGACAGCAGGTGGCTGTAGAGGGGGTTCTTCGTGATCTTGGGCAGGAAGTAGTAGGTGAGGCCGATGCCGTTGGTGGTGAACCATAGGCCCAGGATGTTGTGGCCGTAGAACCACTGGGCGATGGAGTCGGCGATGCCGGTCATGTTGAAGAACACCTTGTTGCCGATGAGGTAGACGACGGGGAACCAGAGGGTGGTGCCAGCCACGTACCAGGTCGTCACGTAGAGCTGCTTCTCCTGCCGGTTCAGCACGGTGCCCCACACGATGACGATGTAGGTCATCAGGGCGAGGAACATGGGGATGTCCAGGAACCAGGGCAGCTCGGCGTACTCGCGGCCCTCGGTGATGCCGTTGGTGATGCAGAACACGCCCGCGACGAGGACGGCGTTCCAGGCGATCATCAGGAGGTTGGCCAGCCGCTCGCTGTAGAGCTTGGTGCGGCACAGCTCGGGGATCACGTAGAAGATCGCGCCCACGGTGCTCATGGAGATGAAGCCGAAGGCCACGGCGTTGACGTGGGTGGGGCGGATGCGGCCGAACTGCAGCTGGGGCAGGATGCGGACGAGATCGGGCGCCCAGTACTCCGTGGCCGCGAAGAGCCCGAAGAAAGTGCCGACGAGCGCCCAGATCGCGCCACTCACCATGAAGCGGGTGGAGGCGCTATGTTCCTGGTCGAACCAGGCCCAGGGGTTGGCGTCGGCAGTGGCCATGTTGGTTTGGGCGTCCATGGGCATCTCCAAGACCGGGAAAGAAAGGGCGTACCGCGAGAGCAGGCCGCCGCGTGAAGCAGATCACATTGTCCCAATCAGCATTACGATTGTGACGATCGTCGGCACAAGGGTCAAACGAAAATCCTTCGGCAATCCCAGTGACGCCGTGCATTTGCGCCAGCCAGACAGGTGTCATCGGCGATTTCCCGGGAGCCGTGATTTTCCTTCCGCTAGACTTCCGGCATGTCCCCCTTTGCCCCTCCTGTCCGGTTCCGGCCATGGATCTGATCCGAACCTATGGCGCCCACCGCCTCACCTGGGTGCAGGATCTCGGTGAGGCCAAGGAGGGGGGCAGCACCTTCCACCTCATGCGGCGGGAATCCGATGCGGCGAGGTTCCTCCTGCAGCTTTGGATGCCCCGCATGGAGGATCGCTCCCTGGATCATCTCCGGGAGATCTTCCTCTCCAGATTCCAGGACGCCACGCCCCTGGATCCCGTGGAGGTGCATTTCGGTTTTGACGACGATCAAGTGTGGTTCCTCCAATCCCTTCCGGGAACGCCCCTCGCCCGGGCCTGGGACGAGTGGAACGTCCCCCAGCGCCACGCCTTCCAGCGCCATTTGGAGGGAATCCTCGCCACGGATAATCAGGCGCGATATCTCCATCCCGAAGTCATCGGCCTGCGCCCCGGCCTCATCACCCTGCCCCGCGCCCTGGGCGAGGATCCCGGGTCCCTGGCACCGCTGCGGAGCCTTCTCTCCGGCGCCGAGCCGGGCCCCGGCGCCCCGTCCACCCTTCCCTGGGAAGCGGCTCAGATCCTTTCCCAACCCCGGGGCCGCGCCATCCGCGGCCGGGGCCAGGAACTCACCTACCTCAAATCGCTGATGCTGGGCCTCTCGGCCCCGGCGCCCATGGAGCGCATCGTCCTCCTCATGGGCGAGGAGGGCCTCGGGAAGGAGCACCTCGCCGCCTGGGCCTGCGCCGCGGCCGAAAGCGAGGGGCTTTGGGTTCACACCCTTGCCCTGGGTCACGAGGAGGGCCCCTCCCACCTCCTGCAGCGCCTGCTGGAAGAGACCCTGCACGGACTGGAAGCGGATCTCTACGCCCGCCAGCCCACCGTCGCCCGCCTCATCGCGAGACGGCTTCCGGCCTTCGCGTTTCTCACGGGGGGACGCAAGCCCCCCGCCGCGGACTTGGATCCCGAGGAGCTGCAGGGGGCCCTGGAGGCCCTCGACTTCGCCAGCACCCACCACCCCCGCCTCGTCCACCTCTGGGGCCTCGATCGCGCCCAGCCCGAGACCCTCGCCCTCGTGCGGGAACTGGTGCACCGCGCCACGCTGCCCTGGCTCCTCTCCCTCTCCAGCGGCGCCTCGGGCGCCGGCCTCAAGCCCCTCGTGGCCCAGCTGAAGGGCGAGCCCCACGCGGCCCTCGTGCTGTTGAACCGGCTGGAGGACGAGGATATGCGCCAGGTGCTTCTCGACCTCCTCGGCCCCCACGAACTCCCCCAGGACGTCGTGCATGACCTCCTCCAGGCCTCCCTCGGCAATCCGGGTCTCATGCAGAGCCTCGTGGAGCTGGCCCAGCAGGCCGGGGAGCTTCGGGAGGACGCCGGTCGCTGGTCCCTCGCGGCCGGCCATCGCCCCAACTTCCGCGCGGGGGCCGACCTCATGTCCCCCGTGCTCGTGGGCCGCCTCCATCGCCTGAACCCCGCCACCCAGGCCCTCGTGCGGCTGCTGGCCCTGGCGGACCGGGCCCTGCCCGTGGAGGTGCTCGGACGCGCCCTGGGCCTCGCGGGAGATCCCCTGGAGGACATCCTCCAGATGGCCGTGGGCTCCAAGCTCGTGCTCGCCCAGGGCCTTGAGGCCCAGATCCCCGATCCCCGCTGGCGGGAGCTGGTGCTGAGCCACACCCCCCAGCCGGAACTCAAGCGCCTCGCCCGCGCCCTCGTGGGCGCCCTCAAGGGGGCCGGCGATCGGGGCCCCATCAGCGTCTCCCTCCAGAGCCTCGCGGGCGACGAGCAAAGCGCCCTCTCGGGCGTGCTGCAGGTGCTGGAGCGGGAGGGCGCCGGCACGCCGGGCGAGGTGCGCCGCGTGGTGGAACAGGCCCTGGCCCTGCACCCCACCGCGCTCGACAAGGCGCGCCTCTTCGAACACCTGGCCGACGCCTGGGCCCACAGCAGCGGCGGAGGCCTCTTCGCGAACGATGGGGGCGGCGCCGCGCCCCTGCCCCAGGCCCTCGCCGCCCTCGCCAAGGCCCAGGGCGCCCTGGCCGAGCTGCCCTCGCCGCCGCCGCCCTTCGCCGCGAGGCTCCTCCGGAAACGGGCGATGCTGGAGCTGCGGCGGCGCCACCTCACGGAGGCACGAGAGGCCATCATGGCCGCCGCCGACCTCCTTCGCGATTCGCCCCAACACTCCGAGCAGCCCCGCATCCGGTTGGCCCTCGCCCGCCTCCACCTCATGCAGGGGCACCTGCCCAAGGGCATCAAGGCGCTCGAAGAGGGCCTCTCCCTGCTCCACTCCCAGGGCGCCAAGGCCCACGCCGCCGATCAGGTGGATCTGATGCTCGAAATGGGGCGGGCCCTGGGCAACCAAAGCCAGATGGAGCGGGCCACCTCCCTGCTCGAAAGCGCCCTCCGCCTCGCCGAATCCGGGCAGCAGGTGCGATCCCTCGTGCAGGTGCAGCTGGTGCTCGGCATCCTCCGCATGGCCAAAGGGGACATGGACGGCGCCCTCATGCTCCTGCGCGAGGCCCTCCAGGCCGCGCGCCTCCACGGCGATCCCCTCCTCCAGGCCCAGGCCCACCTGCACCTGGGCATGGCCAAGAGCCTGCAGCACCATCTGGCCCCGGCCCTATCCCACCTCGAGCGCGCCGTGGATCGCTTCCAGCGGGGCGGCGAGGAAGCCGCCGCCACCCTCGCCCGAATGTGGCGGGCCCGTACCCTCGCGGCCCTGGGCGACCGCGTGTCCGCGGAGCATCACCAACTCCAGGCCCTCGGGGGCCAGCGCACCCAGCTCACGCCCCTGGAGCAAGGGGACCAGGCCTTCCTCCAGGCGGAGATCGCGGCCTTTGGCGGGGCCTGGCGGGATGCCGCCCGCCTATACCGCCAATCCGCCCAGCTATTCGAGGGTTCCGGCCTCCTGTGGCGCCACCGTCTCGCGCAGCTGCGCATGGTGCAAGCGGAGGCCCGGGACTGCCAGGATGCCCACCGGGAGGCGCCCGAGAGCAGCTGGAGCCTGCTGGAATCCCTGAAGGGCCCCGTGGAGGGCGCGGGCTCCCGCTGGCTGGATCTGGAGTGGCAGCGGGCCCACGGGTTGTTGCTCGCCTGCGCGCCGCCTTCGGACCCCGTGGACCAGGAGGCCCTCAACGCCTGGGGCCTGGCCATGAGCCTCGCCCGGGATCTGCAGTTCGCCAGCGAAGTGCTGGAGGCCGCCTCCGAAAGCGCCCGCACCCTGCTCCGCCGCGGCGAGCGCTTGGGCGCCATGTCCCGCCTTCAAGACGCCTTCCCCAGCTTCCAACAGGTGTGGAACCGCGTGGGCGAGCTCTTCACCACGCCCTTCCTCGGGAGGCCCGATCTCCATCGCTTCCAGGAAGCCGTGAACGCCAGCGGCCTGCGCTTCGTGCTGCCGGAGCGGGGGGACCCCCTCGCGGATTGGACGCCGACCCAGGCCAATATTCCCGCGGTGAATTTCCCAGAGCGGTAGAAAGGCAAAGATTTGAACCGCGAATGACGCGAATGGACGCGAATAAATGCGCAGGTCCGCCTTCCTCCTGCCTGATGGGCACCGATCCCCATTCGCGAAAATTCGCGTCATTCGCGGTTCTCCTTCTTTTAGGCCGAACCGATTGACACGGAAATACCCCCGCTCATGGTCCAATGTCCCCCCGGCTTCGACTTGCCCCAGCGGAGACCCCCATGAGCCACCACGCCACGCCGACCCCCGGCCGAGTCACCATCCCCCAGCTCCTCCACTGGGCTTCCGAAGGGCGCAGGCTCGTCATGACGACGGCCTACGACGCCTTCAGCGCGAAGCTCGCCGATCCCCTCGTGGACGTGCTCCTCGTGGGGGATAGCGTGGGCAACGTGCTGCTCGGGTTCGAGAACACGCTGTCCGTCACCATGGCCATGATGCTCCATCACGTGGAGGCCGTGGCCCGCACGGGGCCACGCTCCCTCCTCGTGGCGGATATGCCCTACTTGAGCTTCCACCTGGGCAAGGAGGACACCCTGCGCAATGCCGGCGCCTTCATCCGCGCCGGTGCCGCCGCCGTGAAGCTGGAGGGCGGCACGAAACGCCTGGACATGGTTCACGCCCTCGTGGACGCCGAGATTCCCGTGATGGGCCACCTGGGCCTCACGCCCCAAAGCGTGAACATGATGGGCGGATTCAAGGTGCAGGGCCGCGACGCGGCGCACGCGATCCAGAT
This sequence comes from uncultured Solibacteraceae bacterium, assembly GCA_964457075.1. Classification (GTDB taxonomy): domain Bacteria; phylum Acidobacteriota; class Holophagae; order Holophagales; family Holophagaceae; genus JAFDVN01. Next base: position 3,465 of record CAYWDR010000147.1, on the reverse strand, counting down.
CCTCGAAGACGCGCACAAGCTGCAGGACGCGGGGTGTTTTTCCATCGTGCTGGAGGGCATTCCCGCCGACCTCGCGAAGCGAGTGACGGAGACCCTTCACATCCCCACCATCGGAATCGGGGCCGGCCTCCACTGCACAGGCCAGGTGCTCGTGCTGCACGATCTGCTCGGTCTCATCCAGGGGCACAAACCTAAATTCGTGAGGGTCTATGCCGATGGGTACGGGACCCTTCAAGCCGCGCTTCAGCGCTGGATCCAGGACGTCCGAGATGGCGCCTTCCCCAATGCCGACGAATCCTATACCCTTGCAGAGGCCGTCCGTTCCCAGGTGGCCCAGTGGCAACCGGGAAATATCCCCCCGGCCAGCCCCGAGGGCCCCTGAGCGAGTGATCGCACCCCTCCCATCCTGAGAAGGAAGATTTTTGTCCATGCGCCTCGTCCGCAGCATCGCCGACCTCCGGGTCCTCCTCAAGACCCTTCGGGCGAAGGGGAAGCGCATCGGCTTCGTCCCCACCATGGGTTACCTCCACGAAGGGCACGGCGCCCTCGTGAAGCAGTCCGCTGCTCGCTGCGACGCCACGGTGGTGAGCATCTTCGTGAACCCGACCCAGTTCGGGAATGGTGAAGACCTCGGCAAATACCCCCGGGATCTCGATCGCGATCAGGGCCTCTGCCTCGACTGGGGCGCCTCCGTGCTCTTCCTGCCCGAGGCCTCCGAGATCTATCCCAGCGGCTTCCAAACCTTCGTGGAGCCGGGCCGCCTCGCCGAACCCCTCTGCGGCCAATTCCGCCAGGGCCACTTCCGCGGCGTGGCCACCGTGGTCGCGAAGCTCTTCAACATCGTGGAGCCCGATCTCGCCTTCTTCGGCCAGAAGGATTTCCAACAGACGATGGTCGTCCGCCGCATGGTGCGCGATCTGAACCTCCCCGTGGACGTGGTGGTGGTGCCCACCATCCGCGAAGAGGATGGTCTCGCCATGAGCAGCCGCAACGCCTATCTCGGCGAGGAGGAGCGCGTGCGTGCCACCAGCATCAGCCGGGGTCTCCTGGCCGCGGAAGCCGCGTTCAAGGCCGGCGAGCGGAGGGTCGCCAAGCTCGTCGAGCTGGTCAAGGCCGGCGTCTCCGAACCCATGAAGGGCGTGGACAGCCTCCAGTATTTGGAGCTGGTGGACGCCCAGACCCTGGATCCCCATGAGGGCGACGTCGATCGCACCGTGGCGCTCTGCGTGGCCGCCTACGTGGGCACCACCCGCCTCATCGATAACGTCATCCTCGCCCCCAGCCACGACGAGGCCGTGCTCAATGTTACGTTGAGCCCCCAACAGGCCTGAGCCCTTCAACTCTCGCGAAATGCGCGAGGCGCATTTCGCGAGGAGTGAAGGAGTATGCTTGGATTCCTTCTGGAGGCATCTATGAGCATCCCGATCCTTCTCGCGCTTTCTCTCCTCGCGGTGCCCCAGGGCAAGGGGCACGGGCGCGGGCATGACAAGCCCAAGGGCAAGGGGGAGTTCGTGCCCCCCGGCCTCGCCAAGAAGGGTGGGCTCCCCCCGGGGCTCGCCAAGAAATTCGGCCGCCGGGTCCCTGAGCGCCCCTACATCGCCGTGGATCCCCGCTACACGGATCGCGCCTGGTTCCTGATCGAAGGGCGCTGGGAGCTCCGGAAGGGCTTTGATATCAACCTCCAAGCCGAAATCCGCGACACCCTCCGCCTGCCCCTGGCCCCCCCGCCCGTGCCCCTGCCTCGGGTGGGGGTGGATCTGCACGTGGTGCTCTTCAATTAGGCCGGAGACTGGTGATTTTTCGACCCTGGATTTTCCGTCCAAGGAGCCTCATCCTTGTCTGTTGGCCGGGACCCCCTCGAAGGGTGGCCTGGACCGGAGGACAGATGCTGCGACATTTCCTGCTTGGGAAGATCCACCGCGCCACCGTGACCCGTGCGGATTTGGACTATGTGGGCTCCATCACCATCGACCCCCTGCTCATCGAGGCCGCCGGCTTCCTGGAGGGCGAGAAGGTGGACATCTACGACGTCACCAACGGCTCCCGCATCTCCACCTACGTCATCCCCGGCGTCCCCGGCAGCGGTGAAGTGGGCATAAACGGCGCCGCCGCCCACCTCGTCACCAAGGGCGACCTCGTGATCATCGCCAATTACGGCTGGATGACCGAGCAGGAGAACGCCACCCGCGTGCCCAGGGTCGTCTTCGTCGACGAGAAGAACCGCATCACCTCGAAGGAAGCCCAAGAGCGCACGCCCCACATCGAGGATGCGTTCGCGGTCTAGGTCGATCATCCCCTGCAAAAAGGCCGGGCTGAGCCCGGCCTTTTTGCAGGGGGGTGAACCGCAGGATGGTATAAGGGATATGCCCCTTGGCCTGGCATGGCCCCGGGGTGATGGGAAGCGGAACGAGTTCCCCTTCGCCGAATTCGAAGAGAGGTACAACCCATGGACGTCCGGAAGTCCCTGGTGGTCAATGCGACCCCATTGGAGACCCGCATCGCCCTGCTCGAGAACGGCCAGCTCTGCGAGCTGTTCATCGAGCGGGCCACCAGCAAGAGCCTGGTCGGGAACGTGTACAAGGGCCGGGTGGCCAAGCTCCTCCCCGGCATGCAGAGCGCCTTCGTGGGCATCGGCACCGCCAAGGATGGCTTCCTCTACCTGGATGACCCCGTCAGCCAGCGGCTCGCGGCCGCGGGCCTAGGCGCCGATGCCGAGGATGAGGCCGAGGATGGCGAAGTCCCCGAGGAACCGCCGCCGCCCGCGCCCCTGCCCCCCCTCCACGAGGGCGACGAGGTGCTCGTCCAGGTGGTGAAGGATCCCATCGGCACCAAGGGGCCCCGCCTCTCCCGCCACCTCAGCTTCCCCGGCCGCTTCCTCGTGTACATGCCGGGCATCGATCACATCGGGATCAGCCGGAAGATCACCGACTCCGCGGAGCGGGATCGCCTGCGGGCCCTCATCCGCGAGCACGCGGGGCCGGGCGAGGGCTTCATCGTGCGCACCGCCGCCATCGGCGAGAAGGATGAGGATCTCCTCTCCGACGTGGCCTTCCTGCGGGACCTCTGGACGGAAGTGCAGGCCGCGGCGACGCGCGTCTCCGCCCCGGGCCTCGTATGGCAGGATCTCCGCCTCCTCCACAAGGTGCTGCGCGATATGTTCCGGGAGGAGGTCGCCTCCTTCTGGGTGGACGACGCCGGCGTGCATGCCGAAGTGGTGGGCATCATCCACAAGCTCCATCCCGATTGGGCCGACCGCGTGAAGCCCTTCACCTCCGACCTGCCCATCTTCGAAGCGTTTGGGATCGAACAGGAGATCGAGGCGGCCAGAAGCCCCAAGGTGCACCTCCGCCATGGCGGCTCCATCGTGCTCAACCAGACCGAGGCCCTCGTCAGCGTGGACGTGAACACGGGCCGCTACGTGGGGAAGAAGGATCTGGAGGAGACCGTCTTCCACACGAACATGGA
>CAYWDR010000146.1:0-8772 GCA_964457075.1 uncultured Solibacteraceae bacterium | reverse complement strand
ACACCGCCGCCATCTTCATGGAGCCCATCCAAGGCGAGGCCGGCGTGCTCATCCCACCCGTGGGCTTCCTCCGTGGCCTGCGCGAGATCGCCGACCAGCACGGCATCCTCCTCGTGCTGGACGAGATCCAATCGGGCCTCGGCCGCACGGGCAAGCTCTTCGCCTTCGAGCACGAAGGCATCCGTCCCGATGGCGTCACCATCGGCAAGGCCCTCAGCGGCGGCCTCTACCCTGTGAGCGCCTTCCTCGCGAAGAACGCGGTGATGGATGTCTTCACGCCCGGCATCCACGGCTCCACCTACGGCGGCAATCCCCTCGCCTGCGCCGTAGCTAGCGCGGCCTTGGATGTGCTCATGGACGAAAAGCTCATCGAGCGCACGGCCGAACTGGGCGCCCACCTTGACGCCCGCCTCCGGGCCCTCCAATCCCCCCTCGTGAAGGGCGTCCGCGTGCGAGGCCTCTGGGCCGGGGTGGACCTCGTGGAGAGCGCCGGCGGCGCCCGTAAGTTCTGCTACCGCCTCAAGGATCGTGGCATGCTCTGCAAGGACACCCACGTGAACACCATCCGCCTCGCGCCGCCCCTCGTGATCACGAAGGCGGAGCTGGATTGGGCCGTGGATCAGCTGGAAGCCGTGCTGGCCGAGGGATGAGCCTCGCGGCTCCCGGTTGGAGCGTATTCTGAGTCAGGTAGCCCCTATGCGCAGCGTCTCTCACCACCTCGTGGGCCGGATCTGGAATTCGGGGTCGGCGGGGGGGTCTGCCCATTCCTCCGGGTGGGCGTGGTGGAACACGTTCGCCCTGCGGGCGGTGCTTGTATCGGCGCTTTCCTCGCAGGCTCAAACCCCCCTCCCAGGGCCGCCCGTCCAGAAGGCGATCGAAAAAACATGGCTCAAGCCCGCGCCCTCGTCTCAGAAAGTGAGGAACTCCGATCTGAAGGCGGCGCGGATTCCGCCGCCCCTGAATCGCCCGGCCTTCCTTCAGCTGCTCGGCGTGCTGAGGGTCGATTATGCGAAGCGGGCGGGGCGCGGGATTTCTCCCCTCGATAAGGCCCTCGCCACCTCGAAGTCCGATAACGCCGGCGCCAACGCCGCCATGGCGCTCTCCATGGCCGGAGCCGCTCCGGCGGCCGTGCATGCGACGCTCTGGAGTTGCGAACGGCGGCCCGATGACGCCACCTTCGTGAGCAACCTGGGCGCCTTGCTGGAGGGGTTGGAGGATGAGCGGGCTTTGGCGGTGCTCTCCTATGCGGTATCCCTCGCGCCGGACGGCGCGTTGCCGAACGCGAACCTGGGCTGGTGTCTGTTCAATCGGGGGCAGCTCGAGAGCGCGAAAGGCGTCTTCGAAACCGCAGCCAAGGCGGCGCCGAACTCGGGCCCGGTGCTGCTTGGCCGGGGACTGGTCGCCAACAGGCAGGGCGACCACCGGAAGGCCATCCAATTGCTATCGCAGGCCCTGTCGGTCACTTCAAGCGCATCTGGCGAGGAGGCACTCGAAGAATCGCAGGGAGAGATGTCAGACACGCTCCCTTCGTCCCCTGGTGAGGTTCCCATCCCCAAGCGCGAGGATTGGACGAAGGGAGCGCCCGCGTCAAACGTGGTGATCGTCGACCCGGTGGTATCCGGCTCCAACCAGGAGCTGTACGTGGTGGGAACGGCCAAGAATGGGGGGATCATCAAGGGATACAACGAGCGGGTTCGGGCCCTCCTCGCCCGTCAGCAGCATCTCCACCCGAACGAAGGGGGAGACCGGCCCCCGGTGAGCACGCCGACGTCCCTCACCTTGTTCCGCGGTGACGACGCCATGGCCGCGCTGGCCCGGGCGCAGTACACGGCTTACGAGGTCATGCGAAGGGTCGTTCGATCCCCCTTCGAGCGGGGCTTTGAAGGGCAGATCGAGCGAGTGAACCTCAAGGTCCAAGACATCCAAAGGGAGGCCCTCGCAGGCCCGCCGGAGAAGTACCTTGAGGCGCTGTGCCAGAGACTCCGGCCCGCGCTGGATGTGGAATACGGGGCCTTCAAAGCCAGCTGGGGCGGTACCTGGGAGGACGAGCAGCGGACGATCCGGGATTATGGAAAGGCGGCGGCGGCGACGCTCTCCCAGGTCCGGCACGATGACCTCAGGGAATATCTGGACATCGAGCGTCAGCTCCATCTCATCTCGATGGCCATGGATGGCCCCGCGGACCTCATCGGATGGAACAGCGTCGGCGCCGCGATCATGGTCTGCGATCCAAAGCCCTCGGAACCGGGAACCTCGAGCGTGGAGGCGTCAGGCGACGCGAAGAAGGCGCCATGCCCCCCCTTCCTGCAGCAGGGCTTCGGGGTTGATCTCGGCGTCGCGTCGGTCACCCTCGACTGCGAAAAGATCTCGTTTCAGGCGGGAGAGGGCGTGATCGGCAGGTTCGAGCACAACTACGTCAAACACGAACAAACGTATTTCCTCGGCGTCGGAGTCGACTCGAAGGTAGGAGTGGGGCCCGTCAGCGCGGGCATCGAGGGTACCTCGGGGGTATTCGTCACCTGCAGCGGCAACACCGTTCGCGACATCGGGCTCCAGTCCAGCCGCTCCGCGGCCTTCGGAACGCTCAAGGGAGAGGTGTCGGGGACGATCGGCCTGGTCAGCGGCCCCGCCTACTCGACCTCGGGCACGCTGGGCATCGGCCCCGTGACCGTGGGGATACCGAGCGGCAATTGATGGTGGTTGCGCGGCCGGTGGGCCACCACCCCATCACTGTTTGACGAGCTCCACGCGGCGGTTCTTGGATCGGCCCGCCTCCGCGTCGTTGCTGGCCACGGGGGCGAGCGGGCCCACGCCCTCGGCATGCAAGCGCTCCCCGGCCACCTTATGGGCAGACGTGAGGGCCATGACCACGGCCTGGGCGCGTCGCTTCGAGAGCTCGAGGTTCTGGGCGAGGGCGCCGACATTGTCCGTGTGGCCGACGACGTGCAGCTTCAGCGCGGGATTGCGTGCCAACAGGGTGGCGATTTCCTTCAAGGCCCCATCGGATTCAGGCTTGAGGTCGGCCTTGGCCGTGTCGAACAAAATCTGGTACACGGCCACATGCCCGACTTGAAACAGGTCCTTTTTCAATGCGTCGGAGGAGATCTTCACGAGCCCTTGTTCCATGGGTCTGACCTCCACGACGACGAACCTCGTGGAGAGCGATTGGACATGCAAGGCGATGTAGACATCGCCTTCAGGCCTCGGAAGCCGGGCGGCCAGATACCAGGCGTCGTCCCCGTCGGGCAGATACCCCAATCCCTTGAGCCCGACTTGATCTCCGCAGCGTTCGCCCTTGCAGGTGAAAAGCGTGGCGAACCCGCCCTTCTTCAAGGCGCTCTCGTAATTCCGGAAGATCTCCAGGATCGAACGGCCCTCGGGGCTCCGGTAGGTGAACATCGTCACCTTGCCTTCGAGGTGCTCGGACTTGGAGGGCTTGCCATCTTTCATGGGCCCCGTGGGCAGGTCGAAGGCGTCGAAGGCTGAAACCTCCGCGGCCTGATCCATCATGGAGCCCAGGTAGGCGGGGACGAGGGCGTGGCCCGGCGGCGGCACCTGCGCCGCAGCGACCCCGGCGATGCACATCGCGATCAGATTCACCCCAGCGCGCAATCGTGGCGTCATGGGCTCTCCTCATAGGGGGGCACGTTGTGTTCGGAGCCTAACACGCTCGCGGGAATCGCCCCTCGGGAGCTTTCCCATTGGTCCGCCCCCCGGGCCCCGCCTAAACTAGGCGATTACCTGCCCGCAGGAGCCCCAGATGAGCTATCGCCACCCCGATTTCAAGGCCATGGGCCTGGAGCACGCCCCCGAGTGCCGCTTCGAGCCGGCGCCCAAGGATACGACCCTGCCCGACGGTTTCATGAGCACGACGAACTTCCCCACTTACGTGCATGTAGGCGGGAAGTGGCGCATGCCGGAGAAGCCCCGGATGGATAGCCACCTCGTGTGGGATCCCAAGGAAGAGCGCCTCCTGATCAAGGAGTTCCGCCTCGTGCGCAAGGGCGACCTAGTGGCCGTGGCCACCAAGGAAAACGGCAGCGAGGGCGTGCTCGTGTGGGATAAGGGATTCCAGGACGAAGTGGACGAGACCCACGCCGAGGCCTTCAGCTTCATGAGTTCGGAGGTGAGCCGCGAGAAGCCCGTGAACTACGAGGCCATCTTCAAGAGCTTCCTCGACAACCAGGGCGGCAAGGGCAACATCCTTTGGGTCATCGGCCCCGCCCTCGTCCACAGCCGCGGCCGCGAGGCCATGGAGTGGCTCATCCAGAACGGCTTCGCCCACTGCGTTTTCACGGGCAACGCCGTGGGCGTGCATGACGTGGAGGCCGCCCTCTTCGGCTCCACCCTGGGCATGAAGAAGGACGGCACCCCCGAGACGGGCGGCCACGCCTACCACATGCGTGCCATCAATGAAGTGAAGAAGGCCGGCTCCATCAAGGCGCTGGTGGAGGACGGCCGCGTGAAGGACGGCATCATGTACGCCCTCACGAAGACGGACACCCCCTACGTCCTCGCCGGTTCCATCCGCGACGACGGGCCCCTGCCCGAGACCATCACCGATGCGCTCCAAGCTCAGGCCGAGATGCGCGAACACACCTCCAAGGCCACGATGGTCGTCATGGTGGCCACGGCCCTGCATAGCATCGCCGCCGGCAACATGCTCCCCACCTTCTGCCTCAAGCCCGACGGCCAGTACCACGAGATCACCACCATCTGCGTGGATCAGACCGAGTTCCTCGTGAGCAAACTGAAGGATCGCGGTACCCACCAGGCCTTCGGCGTGGTGACGAACGCGCAGGATTTCATGCGGTTGATTCAGTTGGAGCTGATGGCCCGGGTCTGAATCCTCGCTTTATGCTGAAGGGATGCGCCGCCTCCTCGCCCTCCTGGCCCTGCTGACCCTTCCCTTCACCTTCTGGCTTCTGCGCCGGAAGCAGGCCAAGGCGCTCGTGCCGCAGCCCCGGGGCATCGTGCTCGGGATGTACACGGGGGACCCCGAGTACATCTACACGAAGGAGCTGCGCCGCATCAAGGATGCTGGCGCCACTTGCGTCACCCTGCAGGCCATCTATCGCATGGATACGGGCCACAGCGACGAGGTTCACCGCCACCCTACCAGCAGCCCCACGGAGGCGGCCCTGCGGGAGAACTTCCGCATCGCCCGGGGCCTGGGCTTGCGCGTGATGTTCTTCCCCACCATCAACCTCAAGGACGAGAAGGAGAACGTCGCCTTCTGGCGGGGCAATATCGAACCCGCCGATTGGGAGGCCTGGTGGCGCAGCTACACGGTGTTCAACGTGCGGCTCGCGACCCTCGCGCAGGATGGAGGCGTGGAGTGGTTCTCCCTGGGCACGGAGCAGGCCAGCAGCCACCGCTTCCCAGACCGCTGGCGGGCCCTGGCGAAGGAAGTGCGGAACGTGTTCAAGGGCAAGCTCGTCTACAGCGTGAACTTCGATAGCCACGACACCTTCACCTTCGGCGACGCGCTGGATGTGATCGGCATGAACACCTACGATCCCATCGCCAAGTACGACGACTACCCGAGCGAGGATCAGATCCGTGACGCCTGGTGGTGGATCGTCGCCAAGGCGCGCACCCTCACGGCCCGCTTCGACCGCCCCGTGATGATCACGGAGGTGGGCTATCCGAGCGTGGCCCATGCCCACGTGGGCCCTTGGGATTTCCGTACGGGCAAGCCCACGGATACCGCCCTCCAGGATCACCTGCTGAAGGGCACCTTCAAGGTGCTCCGGCACTGGTCGGATGGCGACGCCGTCTTCTATTACCTCTACGGGGAAGACCTCGGCGACCGGGATCCTGATGGCACCCCCAAGGAACCGGGTGGCCTGGACGACCGTACCTACGCGGTGTGGGGCAAGCCCGCGGAGGCCACGCTGCGAACCTACTTCATGCAGCCCATCTTCGAGGGCCACATCCCGCCCAAGGCCGAGGACATCCATGAGGCCGTGCTCCAGACGCTCGTGAGCCACGCGCGCAAGGCCCGGGAGTTCGACGACTACACGGAGCCCGAATGGGTGGCGGGCTGGCGCATGGATCATCCTGGGGATTGGATGGAAGCGCAGCTCCGCCTGAAGGCCGAACCGCCGCCGGCGAAGCGGATTCCGAAGGGGCGGGAGCGCTGAAGGCGCGGGGCCGTCTAATTCGGCTACACCCTCTTAGCCCGGCCGCCAAGGGTCCTGCCCGGGGGGAAGGAAGGGGTCGGAGCCCGGGGGGGCGTTGAGCGGTTCCCGTTCCATGGAGGCGTGATCCCGCCGGAGGGAATGCTCCATCAGCAGCTCGGTGAGGGGTATGAAGATGCCCGCCTCCACGCGGCAGGCGCGAACGAACTCGACCTTGGGATCGGGCAGGTCCAGCACCCGGAGGGCGGCTTCGACGCCGCGAAGGCCCCGGAAACCGGCCTGGATGGGGTGGCCCTCCTTGACGTAGAGGCGCCCGAGCTGATCGCCGCCCCGCACGGTGAGGGTGCAGTCTCCCCGCTCCCACTGGAGGATCTGCAACATGCTTGAGAGGGGCACGCCCTCGGTGCGGCCATGGGGCGGGCGGTCGCCCAGGCCGCGGATCTCATCCATGAGCCAGGAGAGGCGGATGGGTTTGGGGTGGATGCGCATGGCCCCCAAGCTGAGGGCCTGATCCAGCTCGGAGGGATCCTGGGCGGCGGATACGACGATGATGGGGATCCCGGGATACCACATGGTGGCGGTGCGGATGAGGTCGCCGCCGGAGACGCGGGGCATCTGGAGGTCCGTGACGAGCACGTTCACGGGGCCCTGCTCCAGGATCTGCATGGCCTCCGCCACGCTCTCGGCCATGGCCACCTTCCAATCCACGAGTCCCCGGAGGCCCGAAAGGTAGTAGCGCTGGGTCATGCGCTCGTCTTCGACCACCAGCACCGTTTTCATCCAAGGCACCCCGGGTATGCATCGGAGCCTGGCGCGGGGGGGATGATTCCTGATGGGGCAGGGCGGGGCCTGAACTCGCCCGATTGATTCTCCGGTCCGATGAGCCACACTGGAAAACCCAGGATCCCGGTTCATGTCCATCACGTACAATCACGGCCGCCCCCAGCTCGAAGAGCCCACGAAGACCGTGCTGCTCGTGGAGGATGATCGGGCCACCCAGAGCTTCTTGAACCGGGGCCTCAAGGGGCTCAACGGTTTCCGCGTGCTGCTGGCGGGGCATGGGCAGGAGGCGCTGGACATCCTCACCCGCGAGGAGGTGGACGTCCTCGTGACGGACCTCCAAATGCCCGTTCTGGATGGCTACCAGCTCATCGGCGAGGTGAGCGCGCGCTATCCCCACATTCCCATCATCGTCGTCACCAGCACCCCGCCGGAGGAGCACGGCTACGCGCCGTTCCGGCTGGGGGCCATGAGCCTCTTCGCGAAGCCGCCCCGCCTCTCGGCGCTCATGGACGAGATCCGCGCGGCCGCCGCCCTGCCCACGGATGCCGACATCCGGGGCCTCTCCCTGGCGAGCCTCCTCCAACTCCTGCATTGGGAGCGGAAGAGCTGCACCCTGGTGGTGCGCGCGAAGGAGGGTCTCGGTCTGCTCTACATCCAGGAAGGGGCCCTCATTCACGGCGCTTTCCGGGATATCGAGGGGTTGAAGGCCGTCTTCGAGATCCTCGGATGGGAGGACATCCACGTGGAGATGGTGAGCACCTGCCGGGTGGAGGCCACGGTTTCAGACCCGCTGGAAGAACTCCTCATGGATGCGGCGGTGGCGCGGGATCATAAGCGGGCTCAGGCGCTGGCCGAGGGGGAGGGCCTGGAGTAGTCCGCCGCCCTCCCGGCATCAAGGCTTCAATCGCCCGTCGATCCTGCTATCCTCGACCGATGCTCCCTGTCTGGCCCCTGTCGCGCACCGTGGCTCCATCCGAGGTGGGCCGGTGAAGACGATTCTCGTGGTCGACGATGATCGATCGACCCTTCAGATCGCCAGCCGCGCCCTCCTGTCCCTGAAGGATCTCGCCGTGGTCACGGCGGAGAACGGCGCCCTCGCGACGAAGATCCTCGCGGAGCAGCCCGTGGATCTGCTGGTCACCGATCTGCAGATGCCCGTCATGGGCGGCTACCAGCTTCTGGCCTACGTCAGCGAGCGCCATCCGAGCCTGCCCGCCATCGTGATCACGAGCTTCCTGGATCTCGATACCTGGGGCCTCGCCATGGAGCTCGGCGCCCTGCGCGTGCTGCCCAAACCGGTGATTCCCAACATGCTCCAGCAGGAGGTGAAGACGCTCCTGGAACGGGAGCCCGAAGGCCTCACGCGGGGCCTCGGCGTGGGCAGCCTGCTCATGCTCCTGCATTGGGAGAAGAAGCACTGCACTCTGACCGTCACGAGCCGGGGGAAGGTGGGCATGCTCTACGTGAGCCAGGGTGATCTCATCCACGCCACCTACCGAGACCGGGAAGGCGAGAAGGCGGCCCTTGAGGTGCTCGCCTGGGATCGCCCCGCCATCACCTTCGTGGAGGCCTGCCGCGTGGAACGCAGCATCGCGCTCGACACGCCGGGCCTGCTCATGAAGGCGAGCATGAATCGCGACGAGAAGAAGGCCGAAGACCAGGCGGCCGGCTAAAGCCACGCGGAGACTGCATTCGCACGTTTCCGCTTGCGCCGCCCAGCGCGGCTGCCTTAGGCTCATTTCTTCGACAATTTGGTTTTCGCGTCAGGAGCGCCCATGCTGAATAAGCCCCGCCTCTTGACCCCCGGCCCCACTCCACTCCTGCCGGAGGGTCTTTCCGCCCAATC
>CAYWDR010000145.1:0-8957 GCA_964457075.1 uncultured Solibacteraceae bacterium | reverse complement strand
GGGCATCCACCAGCGTGGTCTTGCCGTGATCCACGTGGGCGATGATGGCGATGTTGCGGATCTTCTGGATGGGCGTCATAGCGGGTGTCCCAGCGGGAGTCAGGGTTGCGTTCACGGGGGGGCGCCAAAGGTCTGGGCCCGAGCCGGGCCGAATCTGGAATTTTACCAAGGGACGGCCCGCATTCCGAGCCTTATTCGGCCCCAGGGCCCCCTTTTCACGCAGGATTTCCCGGATATGGCCCTTCCCTTCTGAAAACAGGGGACTAAGATGGGCGGACCCCCCCAGGGAGCAATCCATGCACATCAACGACCTGCTCACCGCCATCGTCGAACAGGGTGGGTCCGATCTTCATCTGAAGGTTGGGAACCACCCCATCGCCCGCATCAAGGGCCGCCTCACGCCCCTCACCCAGTTCAAGCGGCTGGTGCAGGAGGACACCATCGCCATGGCCTTCACGATCATGGCGAGCGATAAGCAGAAGACGAAGTTCAAGGATCAGCTCGATCTCGACATCGCCTACTCCGTGCCCAGTCTGGGCCGCTTCCGCTGCAACATCTTCAACCAGCGCGGCACCGTGGGCCTCGTGCTCCGCGTGATCCCGCGGAAGATCTTCACCCTCGACGATCTGATGTTGCCCAAGGTGCTGAAGAAGCTCTGCGAGGAACAGCGGGGCCTCATCCTCGTCACGGGGACCACGGGCTCCGGCAAATCCACGACCCTGGCCGCCATGATCGACATGATCAACGCGACGCGCACGGAGCACATCCTCACCATCGAGGATCCCATCGAATACCTACACCGGGACAACATGTCCATCGTCAATCAGCGGGAGGTGGAGGCGGACTGCAAGACCTTCGCCACGGCCCTGCGCGCCGCCCTGCGCCAGGATCCCGACGTGATCCTCGTCGGTGAGATGCGGGATCTCGAAACCATCGAGACGGCCATGCACGCGGCCGAGACGGGCCACCTCGTGTTTTCCACGCTCCACACCCTGGACGCCACGGAGACCATCAACCGCGTCATCAGCGTCTTCCCGCCCCACCACCAGAAACAGATCCGCCTCCAGCTGGCGGGCGTGCTCAAGGGCGTCATCAGCCAGCGCCTCGTCCCTAGGGCCGATGGCATGGGCCGCGTGCCCGCCGTGGAGGTCATGGTCACCACGGAAACGGTGCGCGCCTGCATCGAGGACAAGGACAAGACCAAGCAACTGCGGGACACCATCGCCCAGGGCACCGCCCAGTACGGCATGCAGACCTTCGACCAGAGCCTCTACTTCCTCCTCAAGCAGGGCCTCATCAGCGTGGAAGAGGCCATGCTCCGGGCCACCAACATCGGCGAGTTCAAGCTCCGCCTCGAAGGCGTCATGTCCAGCGCCGACGCCGCCAAGGTCAATATGGAGCGCGGCATGAGCATCGCCCAGGGCGCCGGCCGGGAGGCGGGCGGCAGCCTCGCCCCCGTCATGCCCCCACCCGCGGCGCCCAAGGCCCCGCCCGGGCAGATCCCCCCGGCCGCCAACCCCGATATCAAGATCACCCTGGCCCGCTAGTCCACGCTTGAGGAACCCATGATCAAGATCGACATCGCCAACGCCCTCATGAAGATCCACCCCTGCTCCCGCCAGACGGCGCTGGAGGTGGTGGACCTCCTCACGGACCGCATGAAGCAGGCCCTTCTGGATGGCCACCGCATCGAGATCCGCGGCTTCGGCGTGTTCGAGCCCCGCCCCCGCAAGAAGGGCATGGGCCGCAACATCAAGACCGGCGACGCCGTGAAGATCCCCAATGGGAAGTCGATCCGCTTCAAGCCCGGCAAGGATCTCCGGGAAATCGAAGTCAAGTAGACCCCACGGGTCCCCAAACCCTTTGCCCGGGCCCGCCTCAGGCGGGCCCGGCGCAGCCCGGAGCCACAGGATGCAAAAACCGGATGTGATCGTCCTCGGGGCCGGCGCCATCGGCCTCTCCGCCGCCCGGCGCCTCGCCCGCAAGGGCGCCCGCGTGGAGGTGCTCGACGCCCGGGGCCCCGCCGGGGCCGCCTCGGCGGGCAACGCCGGGCTCATCAGCCCCAGCCACAGCGTCCCTCTCGCCGCCCCGGGCATGGTGGCCATGGGCCTCAAGTACCTGCTCGATCCCGCCGGCCCCTTCCGCCTCACGCCCCGCCTGGATCCCCACCTATGGAGCTGGCTCTGGCGCTTCGCCCGCCACTGCACGGCGGCCCACGTGGATCGCGCCCTGCCCATCCTCGGCGCCCTGCTTCAGCGCAGCCGCGCCCTCATGGACGAGGAGGCCCGGGAGCTGGGGCCCATCCACTACGAAACGAAGGGCCTCGCCCTCCTCTGGAACACGCCCGCCTGCCACCACGACCTCCTGCACGAGGCGGAGCTGGGCCACCGGGTGGGCCTGGAGGCCCGGGATCTGGGCGCGGCCGACCTCGTGGCCCTGGACCCCGCCTTCGACGGCGCGAAGGGGGCCCTCTACTGGCCCGGCGACGCCCACCTGGACCCCAAGACCTACACCGAGGCCCTCGCCAAGGATTTCGAAGCCCACGGCGGCCTCCTTCGCCGCGTGGATGCCCTGGCCCTGGTCATGGAGGACGGCCAATTCAGGGGCGTGCGCACCCCCGAAGGGCTCTTCGAGGCGGAGGACTGTCTCGTGGCCGCCGGCGCCTGGAGCGCGAAGCTGTTGCGCCCCCATGGCTTCGCCCTGCCCCTGGAGGCGGGGCGCGGCTTCAGCCTCACCTTCCCGGGCAACGCGCCCAACCTGAAGGTGCCCGCCATCCTCAGCGAGGCCCGCGTCGCCGTCACCCCCATGGGCGGCCGACTGCGCCTGGGCGGCACCATGGAACTCTCCGGCCTGGATGAGACGCTCGTGCCCCGGCGCCTCAAGGCCCTCGCCGAAGCCTGGCCCCAGTACGGCCTCAAAGCCCCCGTGGGCGACGCCTCCAAGGCCGAGCCCTGGAGCGGCCTCCGCCCCTGCAGCGCCGACGGCCTCCCCTACCTGGGCCGGGTCGCCCCAAACCTCGCCGTAGCCACCGGCCACTCCATGCTCGGCATCAGCCTCGCCGCCGTGACGGGAGAACTGATGGCGGACCTCATGCGCGGCGTTAAGCCATCCCTCGATCTGGCGCCGCTGGATCCGCGGCGGTTCGGGTGATGGTTTCTAATTGAAAGTTAGGCGCTACCCGAATCACTGAATGAGCATGCTGCGTCGAAGAATTTGTTCACCTCTGATAATTGCAACGACCAGAATTGATTCCTCCAACCTTCGATAGAAAACCCTGCATGGATAAGCTTGAACCTCTCGGTAGGGCAACTTGGGAAATACTTCCTTCCCCATCTTCGGGAACTCGCGCACCTTTTCGAGAACTTCCACAATCTCGTCGGCAACCTTTGCGGCAGCGTCAGGATTGTCGATCGCGATGTAGGAAAGAATGTCGTCGAGCTGGCGCTCTGCGCGCTCAGCAAATTCGAGTTTCAGCGTGCCCATTTCTGGAGCCTACTCTTCACATCGGCCCAAGCCACAGTGCGTCCGGCAGCGATATCCATCTCGCCCATCGCAATCGCCTCAAGGATTTGGAGGCGCTCGTTCAGCATGTCGTACATCTCAGGATCCATGATTACCCCCGCGCTGCGGCCGTGCTCAGTCACAACCACGGGCTGCTTGGTGGTCCTAACTTCTTCAAAAACTTCAGATGTATGCCGCCGCACTTCCGTCAGGGGCTTAGTCTGGGCTTTAAGCTCCATTGGCCACCTCCAAACAAAAGTGTAACTATTGTTACCCTTTTTGCAACCCCATTTCCAACTTCTCGACCCGTAGCGCCTAACCTGTCACTCGACTCGGACCCGGCCGCAAGCGGCCGGGCCGGTCACCTCCGAAGTTAGGCAGCCTCACAGAGGAATCGGTACATGACCTACCCCAAAATCCAAGTCAGTCCGAAAACGGGCAATGAGCCATTCATCCTTCATGAATCAGCATTTCCATTCACCCTCGTAGATTTCTGGAAATGGAGTTCCTCAGATTTAGTAAGCAACACAATGCGTGGAGTGCTCGCCGAGTTCATCATTTCCAAAGCCCTCTGTATCGAGAAGCCAGAAACTCGTGAGGAGTGGGCTCCCTGGGATCTCACAACTCCAGAAGGAGTGAAGGTCGAAGTCAAATCCGCCTCGTACATTCAAAGTTGGCATCAGGATCGCCTTTCCAAGATCTCGTTCTTAACCCCAAAAACCCACGCATGGGATTCAAGCACTAACAAGCAACAGCAAGGTATCCAACGCCAAGCGGATGTCTACGTCTTCGCCCTCCTGGCCAACCAGGATCAAGCATCTATCAACCCTCTCGATCTTTCGCAATGGGTCTTTTGGGTCGTTCCAACCTCTGTCCTTGACTCACGCAAACGCAGTCAGCATTCAATCACCCTCCCATCGTTGATTTCCCTTGTCGGCCAAGGCCTCAACTATTATTCAATTCGTGATGCAGTATTGGGCGCTGTCGCCCAGTCTGCCTAAACGCGGCGTCTTAAGTTTTGCCGCATAGCCAACAGATTCCCATCGCCGTTGGCACGGATGCGCTCGACAGAATGGGGGTATCCAATACGTGTTTTCATCAGCGGACATCAGCGTTCATCAGAGCTGAATCGTTCTTTTCTTGCAAAAGATCAACACTGATGACCGCTGATGTACGCTGATAAAACCTCTCCAGGGCGAATGGGAACCATCTTTTGCGGGAAGGTGGCTGCCGATCATCCGAACAGCTTGCAACTCCGGCAGAACTTTTGACGCCATGTTTAGAATCGACTTCGCACCCTCCAGGAGGCTCCATGCTCGATGAACTCCTTCCCCGGCGCATCGACAATGCATTCCGTGGCCACAGGATCGCGGTATGGCTCTTGGCCTTGATCGTGCTAATGAAGGGTGCCATCGGGCTGGGCACCCTCTTCAACGGTCATCACGCGGCGGTGTCCGCCGATGGAATTCCATTGGACACCTTCACATCAACCGGGAAAGACGCCTTTATTTCGATCTTTGCGGCCTGGGGTCTCTCGCAGGTCATCATCAACTTGATTGGCCTGCTCGTGTTGGTTCGTTATCGAGCCATGGTCCCCTTCATGTTCGCCCTGCTCCTGCTCGAACACGTGGGCAGGTAATTGATCTTTTGGGTCCTGCCTCTCCCTAGGGTTGGTGCACCACCCGGCTTTTACATCAACCTCGTGCTCGTCGCCGTCATGATCATCGGGCTGGGTCTATCGCTATGGGCCAAAGGCCGCTCTCCCTCACCATCGGCCTGACCGGCCGCTCAACCCGACCCATCCGCATCGCGGCGGGGTCGGTCACCTCCAAAGTTAGGCATACGCATGAACCCTGAATCCATGCGAGTAGCCCTCATCATCGCCATGCTCGGGGCCTGTCTCATCGTGGTCCTGATCTTCTATCTCCAGGATCCTTCGGGAGGGTTGAAGCTTTACTTAGAGCGAGCTTGCAACGGGCCTACTTGGCGAGATCGGTTTCCCGATGTTCCTAAGACCGAGATTAGGGCGTTCCTGGAACTGTTCGTGGATAGTTTTGGGATCACCTCAAAGCACCGTCTCAAATTTCACCCAGACGATCCAATCCTAGGCATCTACCGAACCCGATACCCTTCTCCCAGTCTCCCCGACATGTGTGAACTCGAGACTTTCGCCCATAAAATCCTGGAGAAGTACCAATTCGATTTGCATCTAGTCTGGCGTGAAGATCTGACGCTCGGCGAGCTGTATGCCAAGATCCACATCCCACACGCCTAACCCATCCATGCACTCCAAATCCATGGGAATATCGAAGATGAATCGCTACCTCAAGGCATCAAGTTGGCTTGCCGCGTTCACGGCCGCACTTCACCTTTTCGGCGGCACGCCTCAAATCCAGGGCCCCTTGCTGCATTCCTCGATACCTGTGGAAATCAGCCTGCTCCTTTACGCCTGTTGGCATCTGGTGTCTGTCGCGTTGATCGCCTCGGCCGTCGTATTGTTCGCGGCCACGCGCTCGGATGAACCACTCCGATGGCGACCCGCCGTGGGGTTTGTCGGCACCACCTGGCTCGGCTTCGGCGTGGTGTTCATCGCCGTCGCCTTGATCTTCGGCGGGCCTCCCATGCTGATGAAGCTTCCGCAGTGGATCCTCTTGATGCCCGTCGGCGCGCTCGCGCTAAAGGGGGTCTTTACCCCCGCATGAGCCCGGACGGAGCCGCAAGCGGCCCCTGGATCCTTCAGCCTCCTAGCGGGCGTGGGCGCACAGCACCGCATCCTCGCCGTCGCCGTAATACCCCGCCCGCCGGCCCACTTCGCGCCAGCCGCAGGCCGCGTAGAGGGCCCGGGCGGCGGCGTTGCCCGCCCGCACTTCCAGATGCAGCTCCGTGAGGCCCGAGGCCGCCAGCTCCAACCGCACGGTCTCCATCAGCTGGCGCCCC
Organism: uncultured Solibacteraceae bacterium; assembly: GCA_964457075.1. GTDB lineage: Bacteria > Acidobacteriota > Holophagae > Holophagales > Holophagaceae > JAFDVN01. The sequence continues at coordinate 2,519 of CAYWDR010000145.1, read as the reverse complement.
AACCCCTGCCCTCTCCGTTGGGGATCCACGGCGATGCGAAGCAACTCGCCCTCGCCTGCGGCGGGCACGAGGGACCACCTCGCGAAGGCCGCGCCCTCGATCATCCACAGCGCCTCGTGGGCCGCGAGGGGGCCCCAGGCCTCGCCGAAGGTGGCCGCGTCCAGGGCCCGCACCCACGCGGGCAACGGCGAGCCCGGCGGCAGGCGCTGGATCACCGCAGCTTGCCCAGGCGGTGCGCGTCGTCGAGGTGGGCGGCGGATTGGGGGAAGTTCACTTCCGCATCCGTGGCACGCAGGTAGAGGGGATGCAGGGGCGCCTCCGGCTCCCGCGTGGCGCACTCGCCCGTGAGGGCCGCGAGGCCCGCCAGCACGGCCTCCGGCGCCAGGGCCACGGGGGGTCGCCCCATCGCCGCTTCGGCCTTCCCCACGAAGGCCTCCGGCGCGAACCAGGCGTGATGGCCCACGGCTTCCGCGAGCTGCGCCAGGGGGAGGCACTTCGGCGCGGCCAAGGCACCATCCGCGTCCCACACCTGCACGAAGGCATCGCCCCGCTGACCATCCAGGACGAGCGCCACCGCGTCCCTGACGCCCGCCTCGCGCAGCGCCCGGGCCCGCAACTCGAAGGCCGTGAAGCCCCAGGTGGGCAGCCCCGTGAGCGCCAGCCCTTCGGCGAAGGCCACGCCCACGCGCAGCGCGGCGAACCCGCCGGGACCCACGCAGGCGGCCACGCCCGAGAGATCCCGCGCCGAGGCCCCCGCGCGGGCCAGCAAGGCGTCCAACGCCGGCACCAGCACCTCGGAGGTACCCTGCCCCTTCATCAGCGCCTCGCGATGCGTCCAGGCCCGTTCCCCCTCTACGAGGGCGAGGTGCATCCAATGGGAGGTGGTGTCGAGGCCAAGCAGCATGAGAAAACGTCCGGGAGAAACCTGATTTTCACCGCCAAGAGGCCAAGGCGCCAAGAAAAGCCTGTTCACTCTTTTCTCTGCGCCTCCGCGTCTCTGCGCCTCTGCGCTTCGCCTTTCAGGTTGGCCACCGTGAATCGAAAAGGCCCAACGCGGAGGCGCAGAGACGCGGAGGCGCAGAGGAAGGCGCGCGATAAAGTCCGGTTCTTGGCGCTTTGGCGGCGGATGTTTTCCCTGGAAGCGAGAAAGGCGGCCCCGGGGGCCGCCTCTCCGATCGCTTCAACGGGCGCTAGGCCTGGGTGGGGACCTTGCCGAGGCCGCGGGGGGCCTTGGTGATCTTGCCCGCCTGGATGCAGGAGGTGCAAACGCGCATGCGCTTGGCGGCGCCGTTCACCATGGCGCGGACGGGCTGGATGTTGGGGTTCCAACGACGCTTGGTGACGTTGTTGGAGTGGGAGACGTTGTTCCCGAACTGGGGCTTCTTACCGCACACTTCGCACTGACGGGACATGGGAAACCTCTAAAGGACTTGAAAGACTGCGTGCCAAAGACAGCCAGTGTATCAAACGGGGGCTGGATGGCAAGGTGAAATGCCTGGTGGGTTCTCGGCTTTGGGCCCTGGGCTCTGGCTGGCGCCGACCCAGCCGAACCGTCATGCTGGGTCGAAATCAGCCAGAGCCCAAAGCCCAGAGCCCAGAGCCTTCATGCCCCCGTCCCCCCACGCCCCCTGGGCCCTGGCCTTCGCGATCCTCCCCTGGCGGGAGTCCGAGAAGGCCGCCGTCTGGGCCCGCATCGAGGGGGGCGAGGCTCTCTTCCTGCCACCCGACGTGGAGGCCCTCTGGGCCCGCCGGGCCGACTTCGAGGTGCCCGGAGCCCGGCTCCTCCTCCCCGGCGATCCCGAGGCCGATCGCCTCAATGCGCCCCTGCCCTACCCCGTGGCCCTGTGGGTGCGGGGCACCGTGCCCCCCGCCTTTCCCGCCGTGGGCATCGTGGGGGCCCGCAGGGCCTCGGGGGCGGGTCTCCGGCGGGCCCACGCCTTCGGGAAGGCCCTCACGGAGGCCGGGGTGGCCGTCTGCTCGGGCCTCGCCCGGGGCATCGACGCCGCCGCCCACCTGGGGGCCTTGGAAGCCGGCCCCACCTGGGCCGTGTTGGGCTCGGGCCTGAACCGCACCTACCCCCCTGAGCACCGCCCCCTGTTGGAGCGCCTGGTGGCCGCCGGGGGCGGGGCGATCACGCCCTTCCCCCCCGACGTGAAGCCCAAGCCCTTCCACTTCCCCCGCCGCAACCTGCTGCTGGCCGCCTGGGTGCAGGCCCTCCTCGTGGTCGAGGCGGGGCTGCGCTCCGGCTCCCTGGTAACGGCAAAGCTTGCCCTTGATCACGGGAAGGACCTTTATATGTGCCCCGGTTCCCCCGGAACAGACGCCCTGCTGGATGAAGGCGCAGCGCAGGTTTGCGAGGATCCTTCGGCGCTTATAGGAGAACTCCGCGCCAGCTACGGCACTTGACAAGGCCCCGGGAGGGGGGTCCATGATCCGACCCATTGCCCTTCCTTTGCCCTCCGAACTGGAGTACCCCCGTGAAGCTCGTCATCGTCGAAAGCCCCTCCAAGGCGAAAACC
>CAYWDR010000144.1:0-9109 GCA_964457075.1 uncultured Solibacteraceae bacterium | reverse complement strand
ATCTCCGCCCGAAGCGTCGCGTCAAACGCGTTGCGCGGCCCGTCGCCGAAGCCGTCGAGGATGAGGAGGGTGACGGGGCCGTGGATCATCGCGATTTGAATCCGATGGGCTTCTTCGCAGGGAGGGGACTCGGATTCATCAGCTCTCGGATGGCGTCAAACACAGCCTTGAATTGGCGGTCGTACTTGCTTTCCAGGGCCAAGAGCTTCCGAGCCAGATCTTCATGGGTGGCCATCATCCGCGTGAGATGAACGAAGGCCCGCATGATCTCGATATTTACTTGGATGGCCCGCTCACTTCTAAGCACGCTGGATAGCATGGCGACACCTTGCTCCGTGAAGGCGTACGGGGCATAGCGTCGCCCTCCCCAAGAACTTGAGATGCCAATCTGGGATCTCAAGTTCGACCACTCCTCACCATCCAGCTGGAACATGAAGTCGCTCGGGAACCGGTCGAGGTTGCGTTTAATCGCTCGCACCAAGGCCCCGGTTTCCACGCCGTACAACACCGCGAGATCCGCATCCAGGATCACCTTCTCGCCTCGAATCCGATGAATCGAGGCCAGGATCCGCTCTGCGGGAACCACGCTCAAGGGACCAACTCCCCATGCGGATGGCACAGCAGGAACATCACGGCCATGCGCACGGGCACGCCGTTGGTGACCTGATCGAGGACGAGGCTGTTGGGGCCATCAGCCACGTCGGAGGTGATCTCCAGGCCGCGGTTGATGGGGCCGGGGTGGAGGACGGCGACATCCTGCTTGGCGCGCTTCATCCGCGTGGGGTTGAGCTGGAAGAAGCGGCTGTACTCGCCCTGGCCGGGGATGTAGGCGCCGGTGCCGCGCTCGAACTGGGCGCGGAGCATCATGATGGCGTCCTGCTCGGGCAGGACGGCGTCGAAGTCGTGGCAGATGTCGATCATGGGCCACGTGGCCTTGAGTTCCTGGGGCACGAGGGTGGGGGGGCCCACGAGGGTGACCTTGGCGCCCATTTTGGTGAGCAGCCAGAGGTTGGAGCGCACGACGCGGCTGTGGCGGATATCGCCCACGATGGCGACCGTCAGGCCCTCCAGCTTGCCGAAACGCTTGCGCAGCGTGTAGGCGTCCAGCAGGCCCTGGGTGGGGTGTTCGTGGGCGCCGTCGCCGGCGTTCACGATGGAGGCCTTCATGTGGCGGCTCAGCAGGGCATGGGCGCCGGGGGCGCTGTGGCGCATGACGATGAGATCGGGGCGCATGGCTTCGAGGTTCATGGCCGTGTCGACGAGCGTCTCGCCCTTGGCGAGGCTGCTCGTGTCGGCGTCGAAGTTGATGATCTCGGCGCTGAGGCGCTTTTGCGCGATCTCGAAGCTGTTGCGGGTGCGGGTGCTGTTCTCGAAGAACAGGTTCACCACGAGCTTCTTGCGCAGGGCCGGCACGATCTTGATATCGGGCCGCTCGCAGACCTCCTCGAAGGCCCGGGCCTGATCCAGCAGGGCCGTGATATCGCGGGGCTCCAGGGGCTCGATGCCGAGGAGGTGCTTGTGGGGGAAGACGTAGCGTTCGGTGCTCATCTCAGACCTTTTCCAGAACTAACCGCGGGATTCCAAGAAGACGCCATCCTCCCCGTCCAGCTCTTTCACCTTCACGGAAACCCGCTGGGCTTCGGTCACCGCCAGGGTGACGGCGGCGAAGTCGGCCTGGATGGGCAGCTCCCGGCCGCCGCGATCCACCAGCACGGCCAGGCGGACGGTCTTCGGGCGGCCATGGTCCAGGAGGGCGTCCAGGGCGGCGCGGATGGTGCGGCCCGTGAAGAGCACGTCGTCCACGAGGAGGACGGTGCGGCCCTTGAGGGTGAAGGGGATTTCCGTGGGGCGCACGATGGGCGTGCCGATCTTTTCCGTGAGGTCGTCCCGGTAGAGGGTGATATCCAACGCCCCCACGGGAACCTCCCGGCCCAGGGCCTTCCCGAGGGCGGCGCCCAGGCGCTCCGCCAAGGGCAGGCCACGGCTGCGGATGCCCAACAGCACCAGGTTTTCCGCCCCGATTCGGGCCGCCACCTCCCCGGCCATGCGATGGAGGGCGCCCTCCATCTGGGCAGGGTCAAGCTGGCAGGGGCCGGTCATGGAGCCTCCGGAAGGTGTGGGCGTTCATCAGTCTATCAAGCCCTGCGGAGGCCGTCTTTTCCTCTCCCAGTAAAGGGCGGGGCCAGCGGCCCCGCCCTTTACTGGGATGGGCAAAATCACCATTTTTCAAGTCCAGGCCCCCACACGACGATGCCCGGATCGAGGAACCGCATGACCCAGAACCGCCGCAATTACCGGAGAGTCCCGCTCGACGCCTCGGTGAGCTTCCGAGAACTCAGCTTCCACAAGGGCGGCGAGGCGGAGATGGCCCATTACAAGGACGTTTCGGGCGGGGGCCTCCTCCTGGAGAGCGCCCAGGACGTGGCCCTGGGAACCCTCCTCAAGCTGGAGATCCGCGTGCCGGGCTGGGGCAAGCATCAGGCGCGCTTCGGCGCCGCCGCCGAGCTTGATTTGCGCCCCCTGGTCGCCCTCGGCGAGGTCGTCCGCGTGGAGAAGATGGATTCCGGCCAATTCGAGCTCGGAGTGAAGTTCTGCAATGTGTATCCCGATGATCTGGCATCCCTGATGCGATTCGTGGATGCCCTGTCCGCTCAAACTGAAGCCTAAAAGTTCCGCACTTTCCCGGAGGTTCCCTTGAAGATCCTGGTGGTTGACGACTCCTCGACCATGCGTCGCATCATCATCAACACCCTGGGCCGCATCGGCTACAGCGACGTCGTCGAGGCCGAGCACGGCAAAGGCGGGCTAGAAAAGCTGGGCCAGGGCGGCGTGGAGATGATCATCACGGACTGGAACATGCCTGAGATGGACGGCCTGGAGTTCGTGAAGACCGTGCGCGGCCAGAATCCCGGCATCCCCATCCTCATGGTGACGACGAACGCCGCGAAGGAGGATATCGTCGAGGCCCTTCAGGCCGGCGTGAACAACTACGTGGTGAAGCCCTTCACTCCCGAAACCCTCAAGGAAAAGATCGAGTCCCTGCTCGGATAAGCCACGCGAAACCGAGCGACTCCGGGAGGGATCCATGGATCAGTCCGAGATCGACGCCCTCCTCGCTGGTGGCGGGAAGGGGCCCAAGAAGGGCAAGGCGAAGGCCGAGGCGGCGGCCCCCGCGCCCGCGGCGCCCTCCACCCATCCCGCGCCCGTGACGCCCATCCCCGAGACGGCGCCCCAGCGGGACAGGGGTGGCCACGTCATCGCCGAGATCGACACCGTCACCGCGGTCACCGAGCGCGAAAGCAACAAGGTGATGGATCAGCTGGACCAGATCGGCCAGCTGGTCGGCAAGCAGCAGCAGCTCATCACGGAGCTCATGAAGCATGCGGGTTCCCAGGATCAGGGCGTGCAGAAGGCCCTCCACGAGATCATGACGGCGGGCAAGGGCATCCAGGACAAGGTCTTCGACGCCATGGACCTGATGCAGTTCCAGGACATCACGCGCCAGAAGCTGGAGCGGATCGTCAACCATCTGCGCCAGATCCACGACTACATCATCGATCTGCTGGGCACGGGCGATAAGAGCGAGGCCCGCGCCATGTCCATCAGCCGCACCATCGCCACCACGGGCACCACCCCCGATGAAAACCGTGCCCACGCGGATTCCGTCATCGAGGCCTTCAAGCAGCAGAAGAAGGATTGAAAATGCCGGTCGCCGAGTCCCAAGCCAAGCTCGCCAACGAACTGGTGCCCTCGGGCCAGCTCGTCACCTTCGTGCTGGATGGCGTGGAGTTCGGGATCGACATCGACCGCGTGCAGGAGATCACCCCCCGCACCGACATCTGCCCCGTGCCCGGCGCCCCCAGCTTCATCCTGGGCGTCATCAACCTCCGGGGCATGATTATCCCCGTCATCGATAGCCGGCGGCGCTTCCACCTTCCGGAAGCCGAACCCACCTCCCGCACCCGCATCATCGTGATGAACCTGGCTGGGGAGCCCACGGGCCTCCAGGTGGATGCCGTGAGCGAGGTGGTGCGCCTCGACGACTTCACCCTGCGGGAGACGCCGCCCCTCGTGGCGGGCATTCAGGCCGAATACCTCGCGGGCATGGTGACCGTGGGCAAGCGGCTCATCACCCTCATCCATCTCGTGAAGCTGCTGGACAGCAGCGAATTCCAGGAGCGGGAGGCCCTCCGCCACGACGCCCTGGGCGCCGCCGCCCTGTTCGGCATGGACACGGAAGGCCGCGAGGAGGAAATCAGCGAGGATCGCGCCTTCGTCACCTTCTCCCTGGGGTCCGAAAGCTTCGGCATCGCCCTTGAGCAGGTGGAGGAAATCCTGGAAATCCCCGCTGTCACCAAGGTGCCCGACGCCCCCGGATACGTGCTGGGCGTGATCTGCCTCCGGGAGCAGGTGCTCCCCCTCGTGGATCTCACCGCCGTCCTCGCCGTGGAGGGCCTCCACGAGGCGCGCGAGCCGGAGATGGTGGTGCTCGTCTCCTTCGGAGAGACAGCCATCGGCGTGGTGGTGGATCGGATCCAGGAGATCCTCCGGGTCACGCCCGACAGGCTCCTGCCCGCGCCCCAGACCCTCAGCGATACGGAGGCCGAGCATCTGGAAGGCGTGATCCTCCGGGGGGACCGGATGGTGGGCCTCCTCAACGTCATGCGCATCATCACCGGCGACGACCAGGCCAAGATCAGCGCCCTGGGGCAGGGCCTCGGCCTGCGGGAGAGCAAGGCCATGGAGGTGGTGGAGCACGAGGATCTCGTCGTCTTCCAGCTCGGCGCCGAGCGCTACGCCATGAAACTCCAGGAGGTCCGAGAGATCATCATGGTGGGCCAGATCACCCCCGTGCCACGGGCCCCCCAGTTCGTCGAGGGCGTGCTGAACCTGCGAGGCGAGGTGATGCCCGTGGTGGATCTCCGGACCCGCTTCGGCCTGGAGCGCGTGGATCGCAACCGGCTATCCCGCATCCTCATCTGCGCCATCGGGGGCATCTACACGGGGCTCGTGGTGGATGCCGTGGATGAAGTCCGGCCCGTGGAGAAGCGGGCCTTCGAAGACCCCCCGCGCCTCTCGGCCGCGGCGGGCAACCGGTACATCGAGAAGGTGGCCCGGGTGGGCGAAGGGATGATCTTCCTCCTCCAGGTGCGGGACCTGCTCACCGACACCGAGACCCACGCCCTTCAGGGGCTCCAGGGCGCATCGAGGAAGGCTTGAGCCATGAGTGATTTCGCCCTCGACGACCCCAGCTTCTACGAAGACTTCATCACCGAGGCCCTGGAGCACTTCGAGCAGATCGAATCGAACTTCCTCGCCCTCGAGGAGGCCCCGGGCGATCTGGAGCTCCTCAATGCCATCTTCCGCTCCGTCCACACCATCAAGGGGGCCAGCGGCTTCCTGGGCCTCACGAAAGTCCAGAACCTCGCGCACATCGGCGAGAACGTGCTGGATGACCTCCGCAAGGGGCGCATGACGCAGACCGACGAGATCACGGAGCTCCTCTTCGAGACCACGGATCTGCTCAAAGTGCTCGTGAACGACGTGGCCGTCCGCATCCACAAGAGCGGAAAACCCGAGGATCCCGACACGGCGGATCTCATGGCGCGCCTGGAGGCCCAGCGGGGCGGGGAGGCCGCTTCCCCGGCCGCGGCGCCCGCCCAGGGCGGGGGCATGAGCATCGCGTGGCCCGAAGCCCTCGCGAACCTCACGCCCGAAGCCAAGGCGGCCGGATCCAAGGCCGTGTCCGCCGGGAAACAGGTCTTGGCCATCCGCTTCGAGCTGGATCCCGCCGTCTACCGCTCCCACTTCAAGCCCTTCACCGTGCTTCAGATGGTGGATCTGGTGGGCAAGCTCCTCCACAGCGAGGCCCTCCTGAAAGGGCCCGTCGATCTCACCAGCTTCCAGCCCGAAGCGTTCCATTTCGATCTGGTGCTCCTGGTCGAGCAGGCCGAATCCATCAGCGAGGTGGAAAAGACCTTCAAGCCCTTGACCACCCACGCCCAGGTCCACTACTACCAGCTGGGGGCCACCACGGAAATGCACGGGGCGCCCCCCCTGGCCGCGGGATCGGCCGCCGGGCCGGTCGCGGGACCCGCCGTGGAGGCGGAGGCCGAAGACCGGCGCAAGACCGGCCGCAGGAACTCCGACGAGACCGCCAAGAGCGGTTCCGATTCCACCATCCGCGTGAGCCAGTCCAAGCTGGACCACTTCATGAACATCGTCGCGGAGCTGATCATCAGCAAAACGATGATCAACCACCTCATCGAGCGGCTCTCGGCCTCGGCCCTGCCCCCGGATGCCGTGGAGACGATCAAGGAACTGGCCCACGCCTCCGTCTACCTCGATCGCGTGAGCAAGGATATCCAGGCCTCCGTGCTGGGCATCCGGATGGTGCCGGTGAAGACGGTCTTCTCGAAGTTCCCGCGCATGGTGCGGGATCTCGCCAAGGCCAGCGGCAAGAAGATCGAACTGCAGATGATCGGAGAGGACACCGAGATCGACAAGAGCATCATCGAGGAGCTCGGCGATCCCATGATCCACCTCATCCGCAACTCGGCCGACCACGGCATCGAGATGCCCGACGTGCGCTCGGGGCGCGGCAAGGCGGAGAGCGGCACCGTAGTGCTGCGGGCCCGCCACGAAGGCGATTCCGTGATCGTGGAGATCGAGGACGACGGCAAGGGCATCGATCCCGGCGTCATCAAGGGCAAGGCCCTGGAGAAGGGCCTCCTAAGCCAGGAGCGGCACGACTCCATGACGGATGAGGAGGCCGTGGACCTCATCTTCCTCCCAGGCTTCAGCACCGCGGCCGTTATCACGGACATCAGCGGCCGAGGCGTAGGCATGGACGTGGTGCGCAGCAACGTCCGCAAGCTGAACGGCACCGTGAGCGTCCGCAGTCAGGTGGGTAAGGGCAGCATCTTCACCATCAAGCTCCCCCTCACCCTGGCCATCATCGACGCCCTCCTCGTGCGTTCGGGCGAGCAGGTCTTCGCCATCCCCGGCACGGCCGTGGAAGAGACCCTCATCATCCCGCCCTCGGCCCTCTCCCACCTCACCCGGCGAAAGGCCATCAACCTGCGCGGCGAGGTGCTGGGCGTGAGCGAGTTGAAGGAGCTGCTCCGGTTCCAGAGTTCCACCACCGTCTCGGAGGAGGAGGGCTACAGCATCGTCGTGATCACGGCGGCGGGGCGCCGCATGGGCATCATCGTGGATAGTTTCGTGCGTAGGCAGGAGGTCGTGATCAAGCCCCTCGCGCCCTACCTCGCCAGCCTGCCCGGCATCAGCGGCGCCTCCATCCTGGGCGATGGCGGCGTGGTGCTGATCCTGGATCCCCTTGAGCTGCTCCAGTTGGCGGTGCAGGAGGCCCGATGAGCCTGGCCGCCACCGCCCCGATGGGAGTGGCCCCCGGGGCCGCGGGCGAAGGCCTGCCCCGGAAGTTCATCTCCTTCCTCGTGGCCGGCCGCCCCTACGCCCTTCCCTTGGAACGCGTGGCCGAGATCGTGCCCTGGCGGGAGCTCAACCGGATGCCCCACATGCCCCGCGCCGTGGAGGGGATCCTGGATCTCCGGGGCCGGGTGATCCCCGTCATCAGCCTGCGCACCCGCATGGGCCTGCCGCCCCTGGAGAGCACCCGGGGCACCTTCATCCTCGTGCTGGATCTGGCGGGCCCCCCCGCCGCCATCCTCGTGGATGGCGTGGAAAGCGTCAGCACCGTGATGCCCGACCAGCTCATGCCCGGGAGCCGCCTCCTGGCGGGCATCGAGGGGGCCTGGGTCTGCGGCTTCATCCTCAAGGAATCCCGCGTCATCGCGGAGCTGGATCCGGCCCTCGTGGCCGCTCTGGGCCCCGTGCGCGGCCGGGGAGCCGAGGCCCTCGCCAGCCTCAGCCTGGAACAGCGCATGGACGACGGCCTCAAGACCCTCCTCGCCCTCGCGCCCGCCAAGGAGGCGGGCGATCCCGGCCGCAGGATCATCCCCCAGATCGAGGAGAGCCTGCAGTTCACGGAGCAGGAAATGGAGAAGGTCCTGCTGAAGGTGGAGGAGATGCTCACCTTCACCGATCGCGCCTTCCAGCAGCTCGTCTTCCTCAAGCAGGAGGCGGCCCTCGGCCGCCTCAAGGGGCACGAATCGACGATCTCGGAATTGGAGAAGGCGGGGCAGGCCATCCAGGACTCCGTGTTCGAGCTCATCGGCACCGTGCAGTTCCAGGATATCTCCCGCCAAAAGCTGGAGCGGGTGCTGCACCACCTGCAGGGAATGCAGGGGTTGCTGACGGCCCGCCTGCGGGATGAAGGGCACCACTGAGGCTCTGGGCTCTGGGCTCTGGGCTTCGGGCTTCGGGCTCTAGCTGATTCCGACCCATCTGGGCCTCTCCTTCAGCCGGAGTCAGCTAGAGCCCAGAGCCAAAGCCAGGCGACAGGCGAAGCCGCGACTGGAGCCGAGGGCCCCTCCCAGGCACAATGGAGGATTACCTCCGGAGGACCCAGTGGGCGCCCCCCTCGTCGAGATCCGTCACCTAAAAGCCCACCTGGGCGAAACCGTCGCCCTCCGGGGCTGGGTGCGCAATGCCCGCACCTCCAAGACCCGCTTCATCGAATTGCGGGATGGCAGCGGCTTCGTGCAATGCGTCGTGGGCGCCGCCGAGGCCGACGAGGCCAGCTACGAGCTGGCGGGCAAGCTCACCCAGGAGTGCTCCATCACCCTCGAAGGGGAGGTGAAGGCCCACCCCAAGACGGGCGAGCCCGAGATCCTCGTGAAGAAGCTGGAGCTGGTGGGCGGCAGCGTGGACTTCCCCATCACGCCCAAGGAGCACGGCATCGAGTTCCTCATGGAGAACCGCACCCTCTGGCTGCGCTCCAAGCGCCAGTGGGCGATCCTCCGCATCCGCCACACCATCGTGAAGGCCATCCGCGACTTCTTCGATGGCGACGGCTTCACCCTGCTGGACGCCCCCATCCTCACCCCCAGCGCCTGCGAGGGCACTTCGACCCTCTTCGGTACCGAGTACTTCCACGAGGGCACGGCCTTCCTGAGCCAGAGCGGCCAGCTCTACCAGGAGCCCGGCGTGCCCGCCTTCGGCAAGGTGTACTGCTTCGGCCCCACCT
>CAYWDR010000143.1:0-9317 GCA_964457075.1 uncultured Solibacteraceae bacterium | reverse complement strand
GCGCGCAGCGCCCTTGGCGCCTTCGTGGTGATCTTTTTGCAATGGTGATTCGGAAACTCACTACTAGGGCGCCGCTCGCAACCTTCCCCTCGCCGCTCATCCCCATTCTGCTGGGGACGCACCCGCGGTCGTCCTAGGGTCGAGGCTGGAGGCCCCATGATCCGTGCTTGCCTTGTGTTCACCTTGGGCTTGGCCGCCCTGGCCCAATCCTTCGATACGCCAACGTCGCTGGAGCCCGCGGCCCTGCAGGCCTTGGCCCGCCACGCGCTTCCGTCGGCCCAGGGCAAGGCCGAGCCGGACCTCGACGAGCGCCTCATCCTGCAACTCCAGGCGGGAGATTGGGAGGGGGCCCTGGCCACGGCCACGGCCTTGCACGATTGGAAGCGCGGACCCCTGGAGCCCAGCTCAAGCCGCACGGCGCCCCTGCAGGAGCTCTATGCCCGGACTCGCCGGGCGGAGGCCAGGGGCGCCTCCACGGAAGCCGCCCTGGAAGGGGCCTTCGCGGAGATGGTGGGGGGCCAATCCAACCGGCGCGTCTATCGCCTGGCCTGGGCCCTCGTCGGGGACGCGGACTTCTTCAAAGCTCGCTTAGCGGCGCAGTGGGAGGGGCTTCGGGCCAAGCCCAAGCTCACTCGGGAAGAGGTCATCCGCCTTCTTCGCACGGCCCAGGTGAGGGATTCCCTCGCCCGTGTCCTGCCCCATGCGGCCACGCTCATGGCGGCGGAGGAGGCGAGGCGCTACGTGGTGGAGGAGGACGTTCACATTCCCACGCCCGCGGGCGTGACCCTCTGCGCCACGCTGGTGCGCCCGCGCACGGGGGAGAGGCTGCCGACGGCTTTGGCCTTCACCATCTACGCCAACGCCTACAACCTCTCGGATGCGATGCAGTCGGCGGCCGAAGGCTTCGTGGGCCTCGTGGCGAACACCCGGGGCAAGCGTCACAGCCAGGCTCCGGTGGAACCCTACGAACACGACGGCGAGGATGCGGCGGCCGTCATCGATTGGATCGCGCGGCAGCCCTGGAGCAACGGGCGCGTGGGCATGTACGGCGGCAGCTACAATGGGTTCACCCAATGGGCCGCCGCCAAGCACCATCCCGAGGCCCTGAAATCCATCATGCCCTCCGTGGCCGTGGCGCCCGGCATCGACGTGCCCATGGAGGGTGGCGTCTTTCAATCCTTCGCCTACCGGTGGATCCCCTACGTCACGCGCCTGCCCCTGCTGGACGAGGAGGTCTACCGGGATCGCAAACGCTGGGACGGCCTGGATCGGGCCTGGTTCGAAAGCGGGCGGCCCTACCAGGAGCTGGACGCGATCGACGGAACGCCCAACCCCCTCTGGCGCCGCTGGCTCAGCCACCCCACCTACGATCGCTACTGGCAGCGCATGACGGCTTCCGAAGGCGACTTCGCCCGCATCGGCATTCCCGTGCTCTCCACGACGGGCTACTTCGATGGCTGCCTCTTGAGCACCCTCCACTACTTCAATGCGCACACGGCCCGGCGCCCAGACGCCCGGCACTACCTCGTGGTGGGCCCCTACGGCCACTTCGGCGGGCAATTCCAATCCACGGATGAGTTCGGAGGCTATGCCATCGATCCCTCCGCCCGCATCGACTTCGTGGCCCTGCGCTACCAATGGCTGGACCACACCCTGCGCGGCGGCCCCAGGCCCGAGCTGCTGAAGGACCGGGTGAACTTCCAGGTGATGGGCGCCGATCAGTGGAAGCATGCGCCCAGCGTGGCCGCCATGGCCAACGAGCGGCTCACCTTCCATCTGGAGGCCGGGGCCCCGGGCGAGGCGCACCGCCTGGCGGCCCAGGCGCCCGCCCATGGCCGCCGAGCCGAGCTGAGGGTGGATCTCAGGGAACGCAAGACGGAAAACGGCGGCCAGCCTGAGTTCATCGAGGCCAAGGGGATCGATGCCTCCCATTGCATCTCATTCACGAGCGAGCCCCTGGAGGCTCCGCTGGAGTTGAGCGGCTGCTTCTCGGGGCGCCTCGCGCTCACGACGAACAAGCGGGACTTCGACCTCAACCTGCAGCTCTTTGAACGCAGGGCCGATGGCCGCTGCTTCCTCCTCTCCTACTTCATCGGCCGCGCCAGCCAGATCCGCGACCGCCACCGGCGCCAGCTCCTCAGGCCCGGCAAGGAGATCCGCCTCCCCTTCCGCAGCGGCCGCCTCGTGAGCCGCCGGCTCAGCCAAGGCAGCCGCCTCGTCCTCCTCGTGGGCGTCCTCAAGCATTCCGGCGCCCAGGTGAATTACGGGACGGGCAAGGATGTGAGCGCCGAGTCCGTGAAGGATGGGGGGGAACCTCTGACGATTCGGCTGGGTCCTGGCAGCGCGTTGACGCTCCCGGTGGCCGCTCAGGGCGTATAGGTGCCATACCCCCGGGATTCCGGGTCCTCCGGGATCTTCATCACGTCCTTGTAGAACTGGATGATCTTCGTGAAGTCGTCGGCGTAGGGCGGGACCTTGCGGGGGACGATCATCAGGGGCAGCACGGCCTTCTTATCGTTGGATTCGTAATCGGCATAGGTGCCCAGGAAGGCCGAGTAGCAGGTCTTCCCGGCGGCGGTGGCCAGAACCTGGGCGTAGGTCTCCTTGATGCCGTCCTTCAAGAAGGCCTTGACCTGCTTCAAGGTGCGCTTGAAGGTCAGTTCCCACTTCATCCGCTTCACCTTCTTCTTTTTGATCACCACTTCCTCTTCCACGGGTTGGGGGAAGAAGGTGGTGTCCTCGTCGTAAAACGCCTCGGCCTGTTCCTGGGTGAATTCGTAGGTGAATACGTCGGTGTCCTTCAGATCCGCGGGTTTGGTCTTCCGGTACTTGGGGGACTTGAGCGTTTTGTGGACGACCTGGAAGTAGCTCTTCGTGAAGGAGCAGCCCCACAGGCGGCAGATGCCGTCGGCCGCGAAGGCGGCCTTGAAGGAGGCGAGCTCGGCCTTGGAGACGTTGGCGGGATTGAAATCGTGGGTGCGGGTGTCCTTGTCATCGGGGTCCCGGGTCACCGTCGGCGAGGTGTCGTTGCTGTTCACGAGCACGGCGCCGCCGTACCAGCCGTGGCTGAAGATGCTGAACTCGACGAGGGTGCCCTTCGTGGCCTTGTCGGCGCCCACGGCGATGATGGCCTTGTAGATGTCCGTGATGGAGATGACGCCGGCGGGGCTGGTGTCGAAGGTGTGGGGATGGTCGGGATCCGCGCCGGAGTAGTTCTTCTTCGTCACCGCCTTGAAGGTGGCGGAGTCCGTGGCCTCCACCCGGGCGGGTTTCTTCTTCTTTTTGGGCGGCGTGGGCGGCTGCTCGCTGGTGAACACCTCCCCGGCGGCCACGTCGTAGATGGTGACGTGGGCGTCGGGGTAGGTCTTCAGCAGGCGCTTCTTCCGGTTGTTGACGATGGTCCGGAAGTTGACGCCGGAGAGCGCGTAGTCGAACCCCGCCACGAGCAGGATGCGTTCATTGGCCACGGTGGGGCTCCCGGGTGGGGACTAGGCGGTGGGCAGGATTTCCGCGAAGGCGATATCGAGGGCGCTGGTGGGCGTGTACTCGTACCAGCGGCCGATGAGGGAGGCCTCGGCCCAGGAGGTGACGTCGGCGTTCTCGTCCTCGCCGCCCGCGACGCCATCGGCGCCCAGGGAGGAGAGCTCGTAATCCGTGGAGACCCCCGGCGAAGCGTAGGCCCACGGGTTGCCCCAGGGATCCTTGGGGGGGAAGGTGCCCGTGAGGACGGCGAGCCCCTGGGCCGTGGTGGGGTAGGCTCCGTTCGCCGTCTTGTAGGCCTCCAGGCGGGTCATGACGATCTGCATATCGGCCCAGGCCTTCTTCTGCCGCGGCGAGATGAGGGGCCGCGCATCGTTCACGGGGTTGGCGGGGCGGATGCCCGGGTAGTTGGTCTGGGCGAAGGCCTGGATCTCCTCCGCGATGGTGAGGTAGGGGTGGCCTGCGGGCAGGCCGTTGAAGGTGCCCGTCTCCAGGAAACTCACGAAGTCCCTTTCGAAGCCCGGACGGATGGTGAGCACCACGCGGGCGCTGCCCGCCTTGAGGAAGGTGCGGTGCATGAAATCCGGATGATCCAGGTACTTCTTGAACTCCCAGCGGCTGCTGTGGGACCAGAAGTAGGGGTAGAGGAAGTACAGCATGTTCTCCCACTCGATGGCGTGGTGGAGGAACTTGATGACTTCCCCCTGGGCGAGGACCTTGTTCCACACGGCGGCGCTCACCACCGAGCCGCCGGAGGTGTAGAGGTTGGCGGGCAGCCCGGGCGGCACGAAGGCGAAGCTGGGGCCGAACATCCAGCGGAGGACGTTCTTCATGACCTCCTCCCGCTCCAGCTTCCGGAGGCTCAGGGCATCCTGGGCGCCCAGCGCGTTCTGAAGGTTCTCCAGCGCGTTCTTGAGCATGACGCGGTTCTCTTCGTAGCGCGCCACGGCGGCATCGTGGAGGGCGCCCCACACGCGCAGCTTCCAGGCGGTGTAGGCCGAATCCGTAAGGCCCAGGGTGATATCCAGCTCGATATCGAAGGCGGAGACGTAGCGGGTGCCCACGGTGAGGGTGAGGGCCCCGGAGGCGCCGAGCCAGGTGTTCATATCCGTGCGGATATCGAAGTGCCAGCTCTCGTCCGTCCAGGCCCAGCGCTGCCAGTTCCAGCTCACGCCGTTCACTTGGTATTCGGCGGGCACGTCCACCTGGAAGCTCGTGTACTCATCGTGTTTCGCCTGGTCCTTGTCCACCCACTGATGGGTGAAGGAGCGGACGATGGGGTAGGAGGCGGTGGGCGGCGGATCCACGGCCACGCCGTACGCCGCGGCATAGGTCATGTAGTTGGTCCGGCTGATCTGATTGGGCTGCAGGGTGAACTTGGCCCAGGGCAGGGTGGAATCGGGCGCGTTGAAGCCCTGATTGAGCGCGGCCTGCAGGGCCTGGATCTCCAGGATCTTGGAGAGGATGTCCGAGCCGGGCTCGGGCAGGGTGAGGTCGTAGGTGAGGCGCACCCCGTAGCGGTAGAGTTCCACCCTCCACTTGCGGATGAGCTGGTAGTAGTCGACGCGGGTGGCCTTGTCGGAGAAGGGGTTCTTGATGAGCCGCACGGCCTGATCCTCCGTGCCGGAGGCGGAGGCTACCTTGAAGCTGATCTTGTGCTCCTTCTTCGTGCGGGCCGAGGCCTTCCGCGTGAGCGTGTTGCTGTGATTGCGCGCGCTCTGCTCCGAGTGGCTGGAGGACTGGGCGAGGCTGAGGGAGGCCGAGGCCGTGATGGTCACGGGGCCGTAGCCGCCGGAGGCCGTGACGCCCGTGTTGAAGCCCATGGAGTGCTGATCCTGGGAGTTGGTGGATTGAGTGAGTTCCGATTTCTCGGTGACCCCTTCCTCGCTGTAGCTCTCGATGTAATCGGTGACGATCTTCTCGAACTCCTCCGACGTGTTCGACCACTCCTTGTGGCTGATGTTCACCTGCTCCGCGGGGCTCAGGGGCACGGAGTAGGAGAGCTCCCCGCGCTCGATGCCCGCGGGGATGAAGCTCAGGCGCTCCAAGTGGAGGTAGCCCACGGGCTCCACGCCCATCCGCTTGAGGAAGCCGAAGGCGGCGTCCCGGGTGCCCTTCAGCTGGGCCTGGGTGACCTGGGCCACCTGCTCGAAGGTGGCGGCGGGGCTCAGGCCCAGGCCCTCCACGTGGGCGAGGAGCAGGTCGGCGGCGGCCTGATGGGCCTTCACCTGGCGGCCCCAGGTGAGCACCGGGCTCAGGGCCAGGGGCGCGGGGGCCGCCGCGGGCGTGCGGGGCTCAGGCGCGGCGGGGCCCTGAATGAGGAGGGCCGTGCCCTTGGTTTGAAAGCCGAGGGTGCCCCGGGCGGGGGCCACCTTGGCCGTGCGCGCCTTGGCGGCGGTGGCCTTGCCCAGATCCAGGGTCTCGATGCGCTGGAAGATGCGGCTGCCGGGGAAGGCGGCGGAGGTGGCGTGGGCCACGAGGGTGAAGCCCTTGGGGGGCTGCGTGTCCGGCACGGGCCCCCGATCCGGGGCGGGCTGGGCCTGGAGGTAGGCGGCGCACAGCCCCTCCTGGAGCTGGTGTACCCGATCCGCCTCCGTCTCCCGCACGTCGGCCAGCACTTCGCCGAAACGGGCGAGGGCCTCGACGCCAAGGGGGGCGAAGAGGGGGGCCGACCGCAGGGCCAGGGCCTGCTCGGGCACTTCCGAGGCCTGGCCCCACACCTTTTGGAAGACGTCCAGCACCTGCTTATCGGCGGCGCCCACGGTGCCCGATTTGCGCATCCGCGCGGCCACGGTGGCGATCTCCCGGGGCTTCACGGCCAGGTTGGCGGCGTAGCTCCACTTATCCCAGGCCCGGTTCGGGCCGTCCTTGCCGCCGTCCCGACGGGGCTTCAATTCGACGGGCGTGTAGGTGGCCCGCTCCATGCTTCGTTTGGAATTGTATAATTCAGGCATAAGAATTCTCCGCTGACGTTTTTCACAAATTAGTCGGCAAAAGAGTCCTGTCAATACTCCTGACAAAAAATAAGATTTTAAATCAATGATCGTATTGCGATGCCTTTTTTTACCAATTAATGCTCAATTCGGCACGCACGCGGTGAGATCCTTAAACCAGGCATGTACCCGGCGAACCACCTTGAGATCCCCGTAGGCCCCGGCCGTCACCACCACCGTGAGGTCGAGTTCCGGGACGATGAAGATGCGCTGGCTCCCGTTGCCGAAGGCGGCGCGCCAGGCGAGGGGCCGGCCCTTCCATGGGACGGTGCCCGTCCACCACTGGTAGCCGTACTGGGTGCCGTCGAAACCCGTGCCGAGGCGGGGCTGCAGCATCGCCTCGACCCACGGGGTGGGGACGAGCTGCTGGCCCTTCCAGGCGCCATGGTTCAGCACGAGGCGGCCCAGCTTGGCCATGTCCCGGGGGCGCAGGCGCAGGCCGCTGTTGGCCATGGGGCGGCCCCGGAGGTCCGTGATCCACTCGACGTCCGTGATGCCCAGGGGCACGAAGAGGGCGGTGCGGGCGTAGTCCGTCCAGGGCATTTGGGTCACCCGCCCGAGGAGGTCCGCCAGCACGACGGTGCCGCCGCTGTGGTAGTTGAAGGTGCTGCCGGGGGCGGCCGCGGGCGGGCGGCTCAGGACGAAGCGCGTGGGCGAGTCCTTCCAGGCCAGGCGATCCTCGTCGTTGGGAAAGCCCTCGCCTGACTCGCGCCACGTCAACCCGCTGCTCATGGTGAGCAGGTGTTCCAGCGTGACCTTCCGCAGCTCCGGCGTGACGAGGTCCTTGAGCTCGGGATAGAAGTCGATCACGGGCGTCGAAAGGGCGCCGAGCTTGCCTTGGGCTTGGGCGATGCCCACCAGCAGGCCGATGACGCTCTTGCCCACGGAGCGGGTGTCGTGCCGCACGGTGGGGCCGAAGTCCACGGTGCGGGCGAAGAGGTTGAACTGGGGCTTGTCCTTGCCCTTGCGGTAGGCCTCGGCCACGAGCTTGCCGTGCCGCTCCACGAGGACCGCATGGAGATTCGCGTCGCCGTTCAGCATCTGCGCGAGCACCGCCTGGAGCCGCGCCCCGTCGAAGCCGGAGGCCTGGGGCTCGGCCCGCTCCCAGCCATCGCCAAGGAGGGCAGGTTGGGTTGGCAGGGCCGCCGGGGATTGCGCGAAGAGGGTGAGGCCCAGGCCGAGCAGTCCCAGTCTGAGGGCCGCGGCTGCGCCTTGGAGGCGGGTGAGGGGGAGGGTCACGGTGTCTTCCTTCGGGTGGGGGGTCGGCAGGGCCAGAGCCCCAAGGTGGAATCCACCACCTGATGCAGCCGGTTTTTGGGGACGCCGTTGCGGGCCTGCACGGCGAGGCCCGCCAGGAGGGTCGTGAAGCAGGTGGCGAGGGCCTGGGGGTCGGCTTCGGGGGGCAGTTCCCCCTTTCGCTGCGCCGCCTGCAGGCGCGCGCGGAGCTGGGTCTCTCCGGAGTGGATGGCCTTCTTCAGGGCGGCTTCCACCGCCGGGGACATGGTGGCGCCGCCGCTGTCCATGGTGCCCGTGAAGAGAAAGCAGCCGCCGGGTAGGGCGGGATCCGTGAGCAGATCCACCATGCCGTGGAGGAAGCGCGCCATGGCCTCCCGGCCGTGGAGGTTCGCCGCCAGGTGCAGGGAGGGCTGCCGGAGGTGGGTCTCCACGTAGTGCTGAAGGCACTTCAGGTAGAGGGCCTCCTTATCGCCGAAGGCCGCATAGAGGCTGGGCTTGGTGAGGCCCGTGGCGGCCGTGAGATCGCTGTAGGAGGCGCCCTGGTAGCCGTGACGCCAGAAGACCGCCAGGGCTTGCTCAAGGGCCTCCTTCGGATCGAAGCTGCGCGGGCGTCCTCGCTCGGTGGTCACGGTCCCTCCCCGTTGACAAATATATACCACCCGGTACATTAGCTACCGATCGGTACATAAATTCACTGAGCACCCCTTTCCGAGGTCCGCCATGGGTTCCCCTTCCGTCTTCCGCATTCCCATCCTGCCCTTGGGCATGGTCAACGCCCACGCCATCCAAGCCCCCCAAGGCTGCGTGCTCGTGGACGCGGGCCTGCACGGTTCCGAGGCCCGGTTCGCCAAGGCCCTGCGCCGCCGGGGACTGGGCTTCGAGGACGTGAAGCTCATCGTTATCACCCACGCGCACATCGATCATGCGGGCGGCGCCGCGGCCCTTCGCGCCGCCACCGGCGCCCCCATCGTGGCCCACGCGGGCGACCTGCCCTACTACCGCCGGGAGCGGCCCATGACCTTTTGCGCCACGGGCGCCGCGGGGAGCTTCCTGCTCAAGCGGGGCATCATCACGGGCCCCTATCGGGCCTTCGAGCCGGACCTCTTGCTTCAGGGTGATGAGGCCATGGACCTGCGCCCCTTCGGCGTGGAGGGGCGGATCCTTCCCACCCTGGGACACACGGAGGGCTCCATCTCCGTGGTGCTGGATACGGAGGAGGCGCTGGTGGGGGATCTCCTGGCCTCCGGGGTGTTCATGGGCGGGATCCTCCGAACGGGCCACGCCATCCGGCCCCCCTTCGAGGCGGATCCCCAGGCCGTGGGTCAGGCCCTGGAGCGCCTCGTGAGCTCGGGATCCAAGACCTTCTACCTGGGGCACGGCGGACCCTTGGACGCAGGCGAAGTCCGCCGTCATGCCGAGCGCTTGCGTCACCTCAAGAACGATCCAGTGCCCGCGGCCTGACCTGCGCCGATGCTAGGATCATCGCTTTTATCAGCGTTCATCAGCGTTCATCAATGTCGGGCTTTTTAAGAAAGACAAAACAAAGATGGCAATGATGAACGCTGAGTGCGCCAGGCCAAGCCTGGGCGGGGGGGAAGGATGAGCTAA
>CAYWDR010000142.1:0-9318 GCA_964457075.1 uncultured Solibacteraceae bacterium | reverse complement strand
CAGGTGGGCCTGCTCCGGCGCGCAAGCGATGCGGCCGTGGAGCAGGGGGATCACCTCCACGAGGGAGCCCTCGGCCTCCGCCAGGGCCAAGGCGCCTTGGACGCCCTCCGTATAGGCCTTGACCAATCCCCCCGTGCCGAGCTTCGTCCCTCCGTACCAGCGGATGCACACGGCCAGCAGATCGGAGACTTCCGCGCCATCCAGCACCCGAAGCATGGGCGGCCCGGCCGTGCCTCCGGGCTCCCCATCATCGTCGGACCCCGCGGCCTGGAGTGGCACGCCCTCCCGCCAGGCGCTGCAATGGTGCGTCGCGTCGAAATCCCGCTTGCGCAGGGCGGCGAGGATGGCCTCCCGCTCCGCCGCGTTCCGCGCCGGACGGAGTTCGGTCAGAAAGACCGAGGCCCTCTCCCGGAATCGATGGATGGCCGGGGCCGTGAGACGTCGCATGGGGTAATCGTAGACTGGAGGCTGTCCAGTCTTAGTGGATCTCCCCGTGCAGTCCCCGATCCGAGAGCTCGAAATCCAATAGCTGATTCAGCCGCTCGCCGAGCTGGGGTAGGGAGGCGCTTTCCAGCAGGAACTGTTTTTCCACGGGCTCGAATTCCAGGGCGAGGCTCAGGGTGAAGAGCTGGGCTTCCAAGTCCAGGGGGAGGTCCAGGAGCTCCTGCACCTGCGCTTCGAAGCCATGCCGGGTGGCGTAGCTATTGAGGGCGGCGAAGAGCCGGCTCCGGTCTCCGGGATCGAGAGGGATGCTCGTGACGAAGGGCAGGGCCTCCGTCCGCACTTGCCGGTAGGGCTTGCCCTCGACCTCTTCGAGGATCCGGTGGCTGCCCATGCCCTCCACGAGGATGTTCCAGCGTCCATCATCCAGCGGCTCGGCGCGCACGATACGGGCGAGGCTGCCCACGTCGAAGGTGGCGGGGCGATCCTTGGGGTCGGTGGTCACGGGCTCCCGGGCCAGCGCGAGGATGAAGTGCTGGTGGGTGACGAGGGCCTCGGTGATCAGCTTCCGGTACCGCGGCTCGAATATGTGCAGCGGCAGGAAGGTGTGCGGAAAGAGCAGCACCTGGGACAAGGGGAAGAGGGGGAGGATGGCTGGTAGCATGGCCCTGAAGCCCCTCCATCGGAGTAATGCCCGTGTCCCATGAAAATGCATCCGGCTCCGCCCGCCCCATCGATGCCGCCCAGCTGAAGGAGGTTGGCACCGGCGTGCTCCAAGCCACGCGGGAGGCCCTGGATCATCTCTCCGGCGCCTGGAACGAGGCTCTGGTGGGGGACTGGTGCGCCACCGTGCTCGCCCGCCCCGGGCGGGTGGTGCTCACGGGCATGGGCAAGTCCGGACTCGTCGCCCAAAAGATCGCCGCCACCCTCGCCAGCACCGGCTGCCCCGCCTTCTTCATGCACCCCGCGGAGGCCCTCCATGGGGACCTGGGCATGGTCACGGAGCACGATTCCGTGGTGGCCCTCAGCAACAGCGGGGAAAGCGAGGAGATCGTCCGCCTTCTGCCCAGCCTGCTTCGCCTGAACATCCCCTTGGCCGCCTTGACCAGCCGCCCGGAGAGCAGCCTGGGAAGGGCCGCCCGTTGGTGCTTCGGCTATCAGCTGCCCCAGGGAGAAGGCTGCCCCTTGGATTTGGCCCCCATGGCCAGCACGACGCTCCAGCTTGTGTGGGGGGATCTGCTCGCCGCCGCCCTCATGAAAGCCCGCGGCTTCACGCGAGAGGGTTTCGCCCTGAATCATCCCGCCGGAAGTTTGGGTGCCAAACTCATGAAGGTAGAAGACCTGATGCACAAGGATTGGCCTCGGATCGACGCCTCGGCGCCCCTGGTCGAAGTCCTTCAGGCCATGACGGAGGGCCACTTGGGCATGTGCACCGTGATGAGCGGACCGCGGCTGGCCGGCGTGATCACCGACGGGGATATCCGCCGGGGCATCGCCAAGGCGCAATCGAGCGGAACGAATCCGCTGGAACTGCGCGCCGAGAACTTGATGAGCACGCGCCCCGCGTTGGTGGCCCCGGGGACCCTGGCCTTGGAGGCCGCCAATCAAATCGAAGCCCGGAAGATCACATTCCTGGTGGTGGAAGCAGGGGGAGACCTCATGGGGGTCCTTCACATCCATGATCTTTTGGCCGCCAAGGTGCTCTGATCTGGCGTCTGGAATAGGTTACATAATATACATTATCGAAAGTAAATCTTGAGCCTCAAGCCCCGCCTCCTAACCCGGTATCTCCTCAGCCGCTGGGGCCTCCCGTTGCTGGGGGCCCTGCTTTTCTACGGATGTCTGCTGCTGACTCAGAGCATGGTCCAGATATCCCAGGAGATCTTCCGCCAAGGAGCGCCGCTCCGCTGGCTATTCCCGCTCCTGCTTTCCGGGTTGCCCGAGATCCTGGGCATGGTGCTGCCCATGGCCGCCGTGCTGGGTGGACTGCTGGGAACGCAAAACCTGATGGAGGGCTCCGAGCTGGTGGCCGCCCAGGGGCTCGGGGTCAACCGCTTCGACTGGATCCGTCCCTACGCCCTCCTCGCCGGAGTGATGCTGATCCTCGCCACCCTCAACGCCCACTGGGGCGTTCCCGCCTCAAGCCGCCTTCAGATCCACCTTCGGGAGCGGATGATCCAGGAGGCCAAGGCCCGATTCCTGAAGCCCGGTGGCGCTCCTTGGTATCCCCTGCAGAGCCCTCAGACGGCCCTGTGGGCGGACACCCAGGGGCAGCTCCACGTGATGGAGGCCGTGGACGGCGGCATCAAGCACATCGTTTCGAAAAAATTCACTTACTCGCTGAAAAACAACACGGATAACTCATGGGATCTCCAGGTAGCCATGGTGGATTTGAGTGGCGCCGTGTACCGGCCCCAGGCCGCCTCCGTGCTCCACCTCCATCAGGACAAGCAGTCCCTCGACTACCACATCCCCGCGCCGACCCAAATCCTCAAGGTCACCCACTTCCGGCACCGGGAGACCCTGGACCTCTGGCGTGAGGGCGGACGGGAGGCCGTCGTGGAGCTGAGCCGCCGGTTCACCCTGCCCGTGGCCTCGGCGGCTCTTCTGATCTTGGGGATCGCCCTCGGTTTCGGTCACCCCCGCTTCCACACGGGTGGCGCCGTGGTGAAGAGCCTTGGGGTGATCGTCCTCTATTACCTCTTTATGAGGGTCGTTGAAAATCAGTACTTAGCCGAAAAACTTAAATCTCCAGCCTTTTTATTCTACCTTCCCATCCTCTTTCTCGCCTGGGGGTGGGTGCTGCTTCGCAGGCGCCTGCGCCCTCACCACTCGAACCGGTGGGTTGGCCGTTGGAAGCGCTGGCTGCGTCCCTTTCGGAACCTCGTGGAGCCCCTGTCCCGAAAAATGGAATCGGGCATCGAGGAGTTGGAAGATCGGATCCATGGACGAGGCGTGGACCGAAACGTGCTGGACCGCTGGGCCGCCTCCGCCTGGCTGCGCCAATGGGGCGCGGCCCTGGGCAGCCTCCTGATCCTGAATCTGCTCATCGAATATTCCAACATGGCGGGGGACCTCTCCGAGAACCACGTGGGCTTCCATGTCTTCCTGGCCTATTGGGCCTGGAAGCTCCCCACCCTGATCTCCACGTTGGGGCCCATCTCCTTCCTCCTGGGATGGGTGCTCACCCTCTCTGAATCCGCCACCAATCAGGAATGGGTGGCGCTCCGGGCCGGAGGGGTCAGCCTCGTGCAATTCATCCGGAGCAGCCGCTGGGCCTGGGGTTCGGTCCTCGCCGCCACCCTCCTGCTCAATCTGGGGATCGGCCCCACGGCGACCCGGCGCTCCCGGGAGCTCTACCGGAGGATCCTGGATCGCCCCATGACCTCAGGCCGGGTCAAACCCTGGCTCCACCTCGGCTCCACGGGCGTCCTTTGGCGCCTGGAGGGGACCGAGCGCTGGGGATTTCCCCTCAAGCAGCCCGGGGAGGCGCCCATCCTCCTCCACTGGAAGCTGGGGTCCCCCTTCAGCGAAGCCCTTGCCTGGGGCGGGGCCCGGATGGTTCAAGGCCCGCCCGCCGAGAAGCTGTTTCCGGTCCTCAGCCTGCGCAGCGTCGCCTCGCCCGATGAGGCTCCAACCCGCGAGCTGCTCCAATGGCAGGCCTGGGCTCCGGCTCCAGAACAGGCCTACTTGCTTTGGGATCGTTTGCTGGGTTGGCTGGCAGGTCCATGCCTGGTGTTGGCCGGCCTGGCCTTTGCCTTCCCGGGCCCACGGGAGGGCCGGGGCCAGGCCCTGGGATTCGCGCTCGTGTTGGGTCTCCTCTTCCTCGGGTTGAAGGCCCTCTTCGGAGGGGCCGCCAAGGCGGGGGAGATTCCGGCCGCCTGGGGAGCCCTCGCGCCCTGCCTCCTGCTGCTCAGCACCTGGCTGCTTCGGATGAGGCGGCTTCGGACGTAGTCCGCGACCCGCCTGGCCGATAGACTGGAAGGTCATGGCCGCGCCCGCCCCCGTCTACCACCTTCCCCGCCGCATCACCCAGATCGCCACCCTCCTGCTGGGCATGGCCCAGCCCTGGCTGGATTGGGTTCGCGTCGACATCGGCGATCAGACGGTCACCTACTTCGGCACCACCTACCCTCTTCAGATGCCTCAGGCCCTTGGGCTGATCATCCCCTTCGTGATTCTCGTCTGGGGCATCGCCGGCCTCACCTACGTAAAGGGCCGGGTCTTTTGCGGGTGGGCCTGCCCCTACGGCACGGCCGTGGAGCTTTTCGATGGCCTCCGCACGGCCCTGTGGAAGGGCACCCATCGCAGGGTGGCCGGCTGGATGCGGCGCTCCCTGGCTCACCGGGCCGCCCTTCGGATTCTGGCGGCGTTGACCATCCTGGTCGTGCCCGCGGCCCTGGCCCTGAGCATGGCGGCCTACCTATGGAACCCCACCAAGATCCTCGCGACGCTGCTCACGCCTTGGGGACAAGGGGGCACCGTGCAGACGGCGCTCTGGGCCTGGCTGGCCCTCAACTGGGCCGTGGCCGTGGCGGGCGGCTTCTTCGTCCGCTTCCACTTCTGCCGCTTCGTCTGCATCTACGGCATGGGCCAGGCCATGGTGGTCTCCACGGCGGATGCGAAGGCGATCCTCCGCCCCCGCTTCCTCCCGGCCGCCACGGAGGCCTGCGGAGGCTGCCAGGCCTGCCTCAAGGCCTGTTTCGTGGATCTGGACCCCCGGGAAAAGCATCTCCAGATGGGCTTCGGCAGCGGCTGCTTCAACTGCGGGGAGTGCGTGGATATCTGCGCCACCGTGCAGGCCCATAAGGACCAAGACCCCTTCCTCTCCTTCCACTCGGGGAAGGCGCGATGAGCTCGATCCTCGGCCGGGCCCTGGAGCCCTTGCGAAGCCACCCCACGCTGAAGGCCGGGGATCGGGTGCTGGCGGCCATGAGCGGGGGCGTGGACTCCTCCGTCATGGCCGCCCTGCTCCACAGGGCCGGGCTCGAAGTGATCGGCGTTTCCATGCAGCTCTTCGACAAGACGGGAGTGGGCACGGGCGCCGAAGGCCGCTGCTGCACCTTGGACGATTTCCAGGATGCGCGGCGCGTGGCCTTCGAGCAGGGCTTCCCCCACTACGTGCTGGATTTCGAACAGCGATTCAAGGACTTCGTGATCGAAGGCTTCATTCAGGGGTATGGGGCCGGTGAAACGCCAAGTCCTTGTATTCGCTGTAATCAGCACCTGAAGTTCGACGCTCTGATGGATCGCGCGGATGCCCTTGGCGCCCCCTTCGTGGCCACCGGCCACTACGCCTCGATCCTTCACTCGGCCACCGGCTGGCACTTGAGGAAGGCCTCGGACCTCAACAAGGATCAAAGCTACTATCTCTTCCACCACACCCAGGCCACCCTGGCCCGCACCCTTTTCCCCTTGAGCCACCTCAGCAAGCCCGAGGTGCGCGAGCTGGGCCGCGAGCTGGGTCTCCACCTCGCCGAGAAGGCCGAGAGCCAGGAGATCTGCTTCGTGGGCGAGCAACGCTACGATGCGTTCCTGGAGGGTCAGGGCCGGGCACCGGCCGCGGGCGAGGGGCCCATCCGGCTCCTGGATGGCCGGGAGCTGGGCCGCCACGAGGGCTACTGGCGTTACACGGTGGGCCAGCGGAAGGGGTTGGGGGTGGCCTATTCGGAACCCCTCTACGTGACTCGGGTCGATCGGGAGACCAACACCGTCTGGGTGGGTCCCGAATCCGCCCTATGGACCCGGGAGATGGAGGCCCACGATCTCTCCTGGGTGGCCGGCATCCCCGCGGGGCCCCTGGCCTGCGAGGCGCGCATTCGCAGCCGCGCCCTGGAGGCGGAGGCCCTGGTGATCCCGCTCGGGCCGGATCGCGTGAAAGTCTGCTTCGCGGAACCCCAGCGGGCGCCCGCGCCCGGACAGGCCGTCGTCTTCTACCGTGAGGGCGACGTGCTCGGCGGCGGATGGATCACGCGCACGGGCCTCCAGGGTTGACCTACTCCTAGCCAGTCCTGCCTTCACCATCGCAAGACATCCACGCGTCCCGCGTGGATGTCTTGCGAACTTGGAGGTGCCGGTTGGAGTTGAACCAACAGCGCCCGATCTGCGGTCGGGGACCTTCCACTTGGCTACGGCACCGAGGAATTGCCATCAGCGTAGGTTTTAACCAAGTCGTCGTCAACGAAATTATGGGCCTAGGGTTCTCCATTAAGGACCTGACTCTCCTGGACCGCATCCCTGTCCCGTGATGGCGCACGAAAAAGCCCCCGCATCGGGGGCTGATTGGAGGCGCCGGTCAGGATCGAACTGACGAGTACGGGATTTGCAGTCCCGGGCCTTACCACTTGGCGACGGCGCCTTGAGTCTAGGAAGAGCTTAAACGAACCGGGCCGCTTTCGCGGC
The DNA here is from genome assembly GCA_964457075.1 of uncultured Solibacteraceae bacterium. GTDB lineage: Bacteria > Acidobacteriota > Holophagae > Holophagales > Holophagaceae > JAFDVN01. The sequence continues at coordinate 2,475 of CAYWDR010000142.1, read as the reverse complement.
CCGATCGGTGGAGCGGGTGAAGGGATTTGAACCCTCGACTTCAACCTTGGCAAGGTTGCACTCTACCACTGAGTTACACCCGCGTTGTTCCTAAATGCTACCACGGCGGGGATCCGCGTCAACGCTCTTTTTCCGCGCAGCGGGGGCAGAGCCCGAAGAGCATGAGCTTGTGGCGCGTGATGCGGAACCCGCTTTGACGCTCCATGGATTCCAGTCCATCCCCCAGGGCGCACCCATCCACTTCCACCACGCGACCGCACCGTTCGCATTGGATGTGATGGTGGTGATGGCGGCTGTGGCAGCGCACGAATCGCATCACTTGATCCTCCCCGAGCACGCTCTCCACCCAGCCCTCGGACACGAAGCGCTCCAGGTTGCGGTAGATGGTCGGCAGGCCGGATCGGCCCTTGGGCATCCGCTCCCAAATCTCCTCCACCGTCAGGGGGTGATCGCCCTGTTGAAGCACTTCCAGGATGTGTTGGCGCTGGGGGGTCTGCCTCATTCCCGCGGCGCGGAGGGAAGGCAGAGGGGCGGAATCCGGGTGGCTCATGCTCCAAACTATCGCATCTTGCCAGCAGGATGCTCACCCTCGCTGCGCGGGAGCCGGAGCCACCGGAATCGCGCAGGCCCGACAGGGGAGCCAAGGTCTGGCATCCTTTCGCCATGCTTCAGCGCACGCTCGCCCGGATGTCGCCTTCGGCCCCCCCGCCCTTCCTGCCCCTCGCCTTCCGGATCGCCGCCACCTTGGGCCTGATGCTGCTCCACATGTGGCTTCCGCGGGAAATCATGCCCGCCAAGGGTGAATGGCTGTATTTCTCGCTGCTGGTCTTCTTCTTTCTGGAGGCCGTGGTGGAGCTCGAAATCCATCGGCAGGCCCGGGGCCGGCTCTTCGCCACGCCGGGGATCACGGGGATTCGATGGAACCTGCTCCTGGACGTGGCGCTGGTGACCCTCGTGGTCGCCTACCACGGGGCTGATCAGGAACGCCTGGCGGCCTTTTACCTTTTCCCCGTGCTCGCCTCGGTCTATTACGTGGGCACCCAGGACATCCTCGGGGTCGGTCTCTTTTCCGCCTCCCTCCACGCGGGGCTCGTGGTGGGTTTCTCGAATGGCTGGCTTCCGTCCTTCGGGGGTTCGGAGCTCGGGCTGGAAGGGACCCGCCGCTTTCAGGTCATCGCCTTGGCCTCCCTGCAGATCTTCACCGCCACCCTGGTGATGATGTTCCTGCGCCGGAATCTGGAAGCCCTGAGGCTGAACCTCGACTTGCGGGAAGCCGAGGCGGACGAGCTGGCTGAACTGCACCTGCGCGTGGTGGAGAGCATGTCCTCCGGGCTCGTGACCCTGGATGCCCAATCCCGCATCACCTCCGCCAACCCCGCCGCCGAAGCGATCCTCCAGCGGCGGCCGGAGCCGGGAAGCCCCATCACGGACTACCTTCCCCTGGCCCAAGAGGCCCTGCGGACACCCAAGGGCGAGCCTCGATTCGAGCTGGTGATCCCCGATCCCAGCGGCGGCCGGATCCTGGGCGGCCACCTCGCGCCGCTGCGGGGCCCCGATGGCGCCAGCGGCGGCTCCATCCTCATCTTCCAGGACCTCACCGAATGGAAGGCCCTGGAGGATCGCACCCGCACGGCCGAGCGCCTGGCCGTGGTGGGCCAGCTCAGCGCGGGGCTCGCCCACGAGCTGAGGAATCCCTTGGCCTCCATCATGGGGTGCGTGCAGTTGCTTGGCCGGGGCAAGGACGCCATCACCCAGGAGCGGGTGCTGGGTATCCTGGCCCGGGAATCCGATCGGGTGAACGAGATCGTCACCCACTTCCTCGATTACGCCAGCCCCCGGGATCCCCACATTCAGGAGTTCCCCCTGCCCGCCTTCCTGGAGGATGTCGCCGCCAGTTGGGAGATGGATCCCCGCACCCAGGGGCTTCCCCTATCCATATCGGGCAATCCCCCGGCCCTCTCCGTCACCGGCGATCCCGCCGCCGCCCACCGGGTGGTGCTGAACCTCCTCTCCAACGCCCGGAAGGCGGTGTCCGCCGCTCGGAACCCTCGGGTCGCCCTGGGCTGGGTCCACGAGGACCGCCGGCTCACGCTCTGGATCGAGGACAACGGATGCGGCATGGACGAGGATCGGAAGCGGCGCCTCTTCCTGCCCTTCCAAAGCGGCTTCGAGGAAGGGGCGGGCCTGGGCATGAGCCTGGTGTTTCAAATGGTGCAGCGCATGGGGTGGTCCCTGCGGGTGGAGAGCGCCCCAGGCCAGGGAACCCGGATTTCCATCGAGATCCCATGCACCACCCTCGCTTGAGCATTGAGGATCCACCCCTCCGGTGGCATCCTGGAAAACCAACCCCACCCTTGATCGGACCCAGGCTCCAGTCCCGGGTGCCGGGTGCCGAAGAACCTTGAAAGCCCCCTCCCGCTGGACCAGGTCCTCACAGGATCCGCCATGAACCGCAAGCTCATCCGTCCCAACTTC
>CAYWDR010000141.1:0-9390 GCA_964457075.1 uncultured Solibacteraceae bacterium | reverse complement strand
CGGCGATCTGAACCAACCTGATTTCAGCAGTTCGAATTGGCTTTCATGACAGAAGACGCAGAAGTACGCAGAAGACGCAGAAACAGCAGAACTCCCGGGTGAAGGCCTCCCGGCGCTATGCGCCCAGGTCCGTGAACGCGGACCTGGAATCGGGCCGGGGCCCTCGAAGGCCGTTACGGGCCCCGGCCCGATTCAGGAGGCCCGACGGGGGTGGGGGGTCAAACTCCATTCTGCGTTTTCTGCGTTTTTCTGCGTCTTCTGCGTTCCGTCTTTATCCGCAACAAACGCCGCTCTCTCCGCGTGCTCGGGTCAGTTGTTTCATCCCAGTATTCGTACTTCCCCATCTGTGACGGCGGTCCTCCCTACCCCACCCCATCTTGAAACTGCACCCGCAGGAGGCGACCATGCTGGCTCCCCGTGAAATGAAGTTCATCGAGACCCTCCGCGCCCTCCCCCTCGAACGCCAAGCGGACATGACCAAAGCCTGTACGGAGCTGCTGATCCTGGCCGAGCACCACCCGCGCTGCGCGGGCATTGGCGTGGACGGGTTCCCCTGCGGTTCCCCGAGCGACGATTGCGAGCGCTGCCACCTCCTGATGTCGGCCATGGAGGCCTTCGCGAAGTCCTGACCTCGATCACAGACCGACTCGCACGAGGCCGCCCCTTCGGCCTCCCATCGGGGTCCGGGACAGACGGCATGCTGGGTCCGGAATTTTTGCCGGATTTATTCCATGTGATCCGCCGCACTGGCCGTGTGACAGCCTGCACAGCTTCGAAGGCTGATCTTGGAGACCGAGGGTTACCCCATGGCCATTCCCGCATCTCAACGTCCCAAGCCGTTCCTGGAGCCCGAGTACTGCAAGGGCTGCCTCCGCTGCATCGACGCCTGCCCCAAGGACTGCATCACGGAAGGCGATCTCATCAACGCCGCCACGGGTCTCGTGCCCGTGCACCTCAGCCTCGACAACTGCAATGGCTGCCAGCTGTGCGTTCAAGCCTGCCCCGAGCCCTACGGCCTGCGCCCCCAGGCGGGCCCCGTGGCCGTGGACGCGCACGGCGACTTCGAGCTCGAAGATCCCAATCACCTCTTCGGCGCCAAGGAGACGGGCGCGCCCGTAGCCCAGCCCAAGCCCTCGGAGGAGATCACCCTGCCCCTGGGGCAGCCCATGGTGTTGAAGGGCACCTATGCCTCGGCCCTGGGTGCGCTGCTCGCCGGCTGCCGCCACGTCTTCGGCTACCCCATCACGCCGAGCACCGAAGGTGCCGAGCTCATGGCGAAGGTGCTCCCCAAGCTGGATGGCGCCTTCGTGCAGGCCGTCAGCGAGGTCGCCGCCATCAACATGATGTACGGCTGCTCCGGCGCGGGCCTGCCCTGCATGACCTTCACGAGCAGCCCCGGATTCAGCCTGATGCTGGAGGGCATCAGCTACATGATCGGCGCCGAGCTGCCGGGCGTCATCGTCAACGTCATGCGCGGCGGCCCCGGCCTGGGCAACATCGCGCCCGAGCAGGCGGATCTCAAGCTCATGACCCGCGGCCTCGGCCACGGCAACACCCACGCCATCGTGCTCGCGCCCTCCACGCCCCAGGAGATGATGGATCTCAGCCGCAAGGCCTTCGAGCTGAGCTTCAAGTACCGCAACCCCGTGATCATCGCGGCCGATGGCTACCTGGGCCAGATGACGGGCGTCGTGAAGCTGCCCGAGACGATGACGAAGCCCGGCCTGCCCGAGTGGGCCGTCTGGGGCGACCGCGAGCACCGCGGCAACCTCATCTGCTCCATCTACCTCGCCGAGCCCGACCTCGAAGCCCACAACCATAAGCTGCTAGCCAAGTACGACGCCATGAAGGCCGAAGCCATGGCCGACACCTATCGCGCCGAGGATGCCGACGTGCTCCTCGTCGCCTGCAACACTCCCGCCCGCATGGCCAAGGGCGCCGTGGAGGACCTCCGCGCTCAGGGCATCAAGGCCGGCCTCTTCCGCCCCATCACCATTTGGCCCTTCCCCATCGAGGCCCTCAAGCCCCTGATGCCCCAGGTCAAGCGCCTCGTCATGGTGGAAGCGAGCCCCGGCCAGCTGGAAGACGAGGTGCGCCTCGCCCTCAGCCACGCGGGCCTGCCCTGCCCGCCCATCACCCCCGTCCATCGCTACGGCGGCATCCTGCCGCAGCAGTCCGAAATCGTTTCGGCGGTACAGAAATCAGTTTCGGCGTAACCGCCGAAACTGCGTTGAAAAGAACTTTTTTTCACAGCAGAAATTTCGCGGCGCAGCCGTGAAATTTCTGGGAGGACGAGATGAGTGTTTTCTACGAGAAGTTCGAACGGCATTCCCACGGCGAGGGGCTGAAGGGGCATAGCACGCACTACTGCCCGGGGTGCGGGCATGGGATCGTGCATCGGGAATTGGCGGAGAGCATCGAGGCTCTGGGCATCCAGGATCGGACCATCCTCGTCAGCCCCGTCGGCTGTTCGGTGTTCGCCTACTACTACTTCGACGTGGGGAACACGCAGGCGGCCCACGGCCGGGCGCCCGTCGTCGGGCTGGGGCACAAGCTGGCCAACCCCGATAGCATCGTCATCTCCTATCAGGGGGACGGCGATCTGGCCTCCATCGGGCTGGCGGAGACCATCGCCACGGCGCAGATGGGCCTGCCCATCACGGTCATCTTCATCAATAACGCCATCTACGGGATGACGGGGGGGCAGCTGGCCCCCACGAGCCTCATGGGCCAGAAGACGGCCACGAGCCCCGATGGCCGCAACCAAAGCATGGGCTCGCCCATCCGCATGGCGGAGCTCATCGCCCAGCTGGATGGCCCCGTCTACGTGGAGCGGGTGGCCCTCTTCGACCCCAAGCAGCGCATCAAGGCCCGCAAGGCCATCGAGAAGGCCCTGCGCATTCAAAAGGAGGGCCGCGGCTACGCCTTCATCGAAGTCCTGGCCGAGTGCCCCACGCACCTCAAGAAGAGCCCCGAGGAGACGGAGAAGTGGGTGAAGGAGTGCATGACGCCCATCTTCCCCCTGGGCGTGCTGAAGGATAAGTCGGCGGAAACGGAGCCATGGTGGGATCGCAAGGCCCCCAGCTTCGCGCCGGAAAAGGTGCTGGGCCTCATGGGCGTGAACGCCGAATCCCGGGCCCGCCACGCGAAGGGCTTCCCCGATCACTTCGGCGGCCTCGATATCAGCTTCAAGCTGGCCGGTTCCGGCGGCGATGGCGCGCAAACGGCGGCCCTGCTGCTGGCCCGCACGGCCATCGACGAGGGCTTCGACGCCACCCACATCCCCAGCTACGGCCCCGAGAGCCGCGGAGGCACCTCCTACGCCGACGTGCATCTCGCGAAGGACGAGGTGCTGAATCCCGCCGCTCCGGATCCCCACGTGCTCCTGGCCTTCAACGCCCCCAGCCTCGCCAAGTTCGCGCCCCAGGTGCGCGAGGGCGGCGTGATCATCTACGACAGCACGATCGTCACGGATCCCGGGATCCTGCCCGCCGGCCGCACGGTGTACGGCGTGCCCTTCACGGCCATCGCCACCCAGCTTCAACGCCCCATGGTGAAGAACATCGTGGCCCTGGGCGCCCTCCAGGCCGCCACGGGGCTCTTCCCCGCCGAGAGCTTCATGGCCACCCTCCGCACCGTCCTCAAGGACAAGGCCGCCCTCCTGCCGTTGAACGAGGCTGCCTTCGCCGCAGGGCAGCAGGCCGTTGCCGCCTCCGTCGGCTGAATCCATGGACACGGCCCAGGCCCCCCGCACGGATTTCCTCCACGAGGCCGATACCCACGCCCTCCTCGCCAAGGTGGGCTGGGTGCCGCCCCGGCATGGGTGGCTGGGCGACGCCGATCTGCCCTTCCAGCCCGGCGAGCCCGTCGTCCTCAAGGGCCTTGCCGAAGGCCTCTGGCACAAGAGCGAACTGGGCGCTTTGCGGTTCCTTCCCTTCGAGGCGGATGCCCTGGCGTCCGCCTCGAAGGGCATGCGGGAAAAAGTGGAAGCAGCGGGCTATCCCTGGATCGGCGCGCTTGTGTGCGAGCGCGTGGCCATCGCGCGAACGGAAGGCCTGCCCACGGAGGGCTTCGTCTCCCTCACGAAGGGGGAGGGCGGTTGGACACTCATCCTGGGCCTCGGCGGCCTCCAGGCAGAAGCACTGGGCGAGGCCGTGCCGCCCCTGCGCTGGCCCATCCCTTGGGTGGATCCCGTCAAGGCCTTCCAGGAGCTGGAGGCCCACATGCTCGGCCGCATCTGGCTGGGCCGCCTGCGGGGCACGCAGGCCCTCACCTCCGAGGCTCAGCTTCGCCTCTTCCTCAAGCGCCTATGGGCCCTGGCGAGCCTGGCCGAAGCGGAGGGCCTCGACCTCCTGGAGCTGAACCCCGTCGTCCTCGACGCCAAGGGCGAACCCCGGCCCCTGGACGGCGTGGGCCACCGCGCCCCCCACCCTGCCGCCACGCTGCCCCCGCCGCCCGACTTCCTGGAAGCCCTCCTGGAGCCCCGCCGCGTCGCCGTGGCGGGGGTCTCCAGCAAGCCCGGCGGCGTGGGCCGCATCATCCTCGAAAACCTCCGCGGCGCGGGCCTGCCCGAGGGGGATCTGCTCATCCTCAAGCCCGGCGAAACCCGCTTCCTCGACCTGCCCTGCCTGCCGGACGTCGGCGCCCTCGCCCGCCATCCCGTGGACCTCCTCCTCCTCGCCCTGCCCGCCCTCGCCGCGGTGGAGGCCCTCGAAGCCCTCGTGGCCCAGGGCGGCGGCGCCCGGGTGGTGGCCCTGGTGGCCGGCGGCATTGGCGATGGCGCCGACCATGACGGTCTCGCCGATCGCGTGCGGGCGCTCCTGCAGTCGGCCCGCGCGGAAAACGCATGGACCCCCACCGTACTCGGCCCCAATTTCCTCGGACATGTGGTGCCGGGGCGCAAGCTCAATTCCACGTTTATCCCCCCTGAGAAGTGGGCTGCGCCCACTTCTCAGGGGGCGTTGGCGCTGCTGAGCCAGAGCGGGGCCTTCATGTTGAGCCGGTTGAACCGGGCGCCGCACCTGCCCTTGGGGATGGGGCTCGCGCTGGGGAATCAGTTGGATTTGAGTCTTAGCCAGGTGCTGGAAGCGCTGGAGCCGCACCCGGAGATCCGGGCCATCGCCGCTTACGTGGAGGGCTTCGGCCCCGGCGAATTGGCCGCCACGGCCCGCGCCGCCGCCTGGTTGCGGAGCACGGGCCAGCCCCTGCTGCTCTACCGGGCGGGGCGCACGGAGGCGGGTCAGGCTGCCGCCGCCAGCCACACGGGCGCCTTGGCGGGCGATCAGGTGCTGGAGGAGGCCCTGCTCCGCCGGGCGGGCGTGAAGATCGCCCCCACCATCAGTGCCTTCGATGCCGCCATGGCCTGGCTGGGCGCCTACCCCCAGCTCAGGCCGGGCCCCGTGGCCGTGCTCAGCAACGCGGGGTTTGAAAGCGTCAGCGCGGCCGACCGCTTGGGCGCCGCCTTCCCCGGCGCGGCGCTGCGGCCCGCGGAGGTCGAACGCCTGCAGGCCCTGCTCCAGCACGCGGGCCTCGCAGACCTCGTTTCCGCCCGGCTGCCCCTGGACCTCACGCCCATGGCCGACGATGCCGCCTACCTCGATGCGGCGGCGCTCCTGCTGGATTCGGAGGCCACCGTGATCGTGGTGGGACTCATCCCCTTCACCCGGCGCCTCGCCTTCCCGGATCCCGAGGCCTTCGCCCGGGCCCTGGCGGCCAAGGCAGCCTCGCGAGGCAAGGCCCTCGCCCTCGCCCTCGACGCCGGCCCCGCCTACGAATCCCTGCGCGCCGCCTTCTCCGGCGCGGGATTGCCCGTGTTCACCCGCGTGGAAGAGGCCCTCGAAGGCCTTCAAGCACTCGGCTGATTTCGCCCCGGGGCCGTTCCTTCCGCCACTGGGGCGGGGCTCCTGGTCCCTGACCCCTTGAAGCATGGGCCTCCAAGGCCGTTCATAGAGGCTGGGGGTGGAACCCATGCGGCGGGCATTCGGGATGCTGGTGATGGCGAGCGTGGTCCTAAGGGCCCAAGGCCAACCCTGGAACCGCGTGCGCACGGCCCTGCGGCACCCCATGCAGTACTGCCTATCGCTTCCTGCGGGATGGTGCCCCCAGCGCACCTGGCCCATCGTCGTGGTGATCCCCGACGACCGGGATTTCCAGGGCAACCTCGCCGCCTTCGTGAAGGCCCGGGGGGATCGCCCCTTCATCCTCGTAGCCCCCTTCGTCGTCACCAGTGGCGGCGCCGGGTACCGGGACGATCCCAACTTCCAGTACGAGGTCGCCGTGTGGCGCGAGGTGGAGCGCGCCGGGGACTTCGGCTTCGACGACGCCGGTTTGGAGGCCGTGCTCGAGGAAGTCCGCGCCCGCTACCAAGGGCAGCCGAAGGCCTTCCTCACCGGCTGGGAGGCGGGGGGCCACACGGTATGGGCCCTGCTCTTCCGCCACCCGGAGCGCTGGGCCGGCGTCGCCCCCGTCTCCGCCAACTGGTCCAGCCGCTGGATGGATCGCGGCGCCTGGTCCTCGTCCCCGGAGCGGGCCCAGGTGCCCGTGCATGCCTTCTTCTGCGGCCCCCTCCGGGGCAAGGAGAACCTCGCCCGCGCCGCATGGTTCCAGCAGACCCGCGAGGCCATCCAAGCCGCCCGCGCCCGGGGCTTCGGCCCCATCTCGATCGAAGTGCTGCCCAACCAGCCCCACGGCCCCCTGCCGGAGCCCGTGCTGGCCTGGTTCCAGTCGCTGGCCCAGCCCTGAGACTCCCGCTCACCAAGACTGTAGGAATTCCTGCCCCGCCTCCACGGCGACGGGCGAGAGGAAGGCGAAGCGCAGGAGGCGGTCGTTGAACTCGAAGTGGAGCTCGCGGTTCTCCTCCACCATCATCTCGAGCTGTTCCTTGTGGATGGCGTCGTCCATGAGGAAGCGCCAATAGATGGCGTCGGCCAGCTCGGAGCGCCCAGCGGCCTTGGCTTCCCAGTAGACCCGGAGCACGGTGCGCCACGTGGCCCGCTTGAGGGGGCTATCAGGCCCTAGCCCCTCCTGCCACAAGGGCCCGGCGCAGACTTGCACCAGTTCCACGGCCCTTTCCTCCTGGGGAGAACCCAAGGAAAGGGCCAGCTCTCCCATATCGTAGGTGACCGTTTCGAGGGCGTTGGCGAGGCCGGCGCGGTGGGCCAGATGGGCGTAGTGGATGATGTGGCCCGCCACCTCGAGCATCCGGTAGGGGTCGTCCTGCAGGGCCTCCACCAGCAGGCGGCCGCAGTAGGAAAGGTTTTGGAAGCGGCGCAGATCCTTCGATTCCACGGCCCTGCGAAAGAGCGCGTTGAAGCTCATGATGTGGAGCTCCACCACCTTGTCCTGGCCATGGGCGAAGGCGAGGCCCGCGGAGCTCACCAAGTGGTTGGCGAACTCGCTCACCATCTCCTGCTGGCGGTGCTCCGAGGCCTCCATGATCTTGAGGCCCTGGGCCAGGACGTAGGCCTCGGGCCACACCTTTTCCCGGATCAGGAAGTCCTGGCCCTCCCTCGCGAGCCCCGCGACGAAAAAGGGCCGGCTGGCCCGCCAATCGCCCGTGGCGGTGGCGCCGCTTCCGATGAGCTCGAGGAGCAGGACGTTCAAGGATTGGAGCGCCAGGAGGACCAACTGCCGGTCCCCGCGGTTCAAGCCCGTCAGCGCGATGTTCGCCACCACGTCGATGGTCTCGAAAAGGTTCTCCGAGTTCAGCTCCACCTTTCGCGCCCGGTTGAGGCTTTCCAGGTTCGCGATGCCCTTCCGGGTCAGCATGGGCATGAAGAAGCCCGGGCGCAGGAAGCGGCTGATCCCGTACAGGAAGGGCAGCGCGCCTACGATGACGCAGAGGTAGATGAGCGCCACCAGATTGGCCAGGACGCGGCTCAGGGGGTGGCCCATGGGTGTGAAATTCAGCACGAGGCAGAGGATCTGGCTCGTCAGGAGCACGGTGAGCATGACGACGATCAGGGGGTGGCGCACGTACAGGGTCACCAGCTTCGGCGTGTAGAGATTGGCCGTCAGCGGGACGATGAGGGCGATGCAGGTCAGCACGATCGCCATGAACTGGTTCAGGGTCCGGCCGGCCACGGGCATCGTGACGGAATCGAGGTTTTGATTGACGCCGCGGGCCGCGATCAGGATCGCCATCGCGAAGGCGAGCACGAAGCCGGCCCCCGTCAGGAGCGCCAAACCGCCAGGACCCCGTGAATGCCCGATCCGCCACTTCTTCATGGCTGGAGTGTCGGCAAGAGGGGCGGGAAAGCTGAATCGCGGCCCCCAGTGAGGGCCGCGGCCGCGCTCCGGACCGGGTCAGTTCCCCCCGTATACCGTGATCCCGTAGTGCTCGGCATCCTTCGGCGCCCGGGCGTTCCAGCGCCCGTAGGCGTGGGAGCCGTCCGTCTCGAAGCACAGGGTGTAGGTGCCCTTGGGCAATTCGATCTGCACGTCTGTCTGGCGGTTCTTGGAGGCGCCCCCGGCGGGCACGCTCTCGTCGTAGCGCTGGACCCAAACCTTCTGACCCGTCGCCGCGTCCTCGATCCAGCCGTGATCCGCCATGTCCTCCCCATCGCCATGGCCCTCGCCCAGGGCGTAAATGCGCAGGGAGCTCTTGGCCTTGAGGGTGAAGGTGGTCCTGAGTTCCTCGTCATTGCGCGCCCGCACCAGCTCGGCCACCACCTGATCGGGGCGGCGGATCTCCGCCAGGGCCACGTGGGGGGCGCCAGCCGGATCGGGAAGGGAGAGCGTGAGCCCGTAGAGCAGGGGATCGCAGGGGGGCGCGCCATTCCAATCGGCCGGGGAGTGGCTATCGTCCGTGGCGAAGGCGGCGAGGTATTCGCCCGCGGGGAGCTCGATGGTTTCCACCTGGCGGCGATTCTTCGGAGCGCCTCCCCCGTACCGGGCCTTGGCCTCATCCATCTCCCACACGCGCTTTCCGCTGCGGGCATCCACGATCCAGGCCGTATCCGCGAAGTTCCGCCTCCCGGTGCGTTCGCCCTGAGCATAGACATGGAGGGTGACGGGCCGCTTCACGCGGAAGCCCTGGCTCCAATGGCCGGAGTCGCCCCCGTTCGTGAAGGAGAGCAGCTCCCCCTTCCACCGCAGGGGCGCCTCGAAGCGGGCGATTTCCGAGGGATCGCCGGCCGGCAAGTAGATCTCCATGCCATAGTTCGCCGCCTGCCTGCGCCAGCGCGCGAGTTGGCTGCGGCCGATGCCATCGAAGAAGCCGTCGTGATCGTGATCCCGGGATTCCTCCCGGGTCAGCGAGCGCCGGTCGATATTGCGGCTCCAGCCCATGAAGAGCGTCTTCCGTTCGAACCCGTGGTTGGCGTAGTAGGCCTCGTAGCTGCCCTTGGGGAGGTCCACGTAGTGATCGGCCACCTCGTAGCCCCTCTCCAG
>CAYWDR010000140.1:0-9517 GCA_964457075.1 uncultured Solibacteraceae bacterium | reverse complement strand
GACGAGCACTTCGTTGAGGTGGGGGTGCATATCGGGCTTCATGGCCTCTCCTTTTATGACCGACCGGAGGCCCAAAGGGGGGTGGTGCGGGCCCGCGGCTTGTCCATGCAAGAGGGAAAGCTTACCCCGATATCGCTTGTGCCTCAAGGCTCCTTTTCGGCCAGCACCCACTGGTCCCGCAGGCGCCGCCGCAGAGCCATGGCCCCCGCCGCCCCGGCCTGGAGGCACCCATGGAAGACGATGAGACCCAGGACGTCGGCCAGGGATTGGCTCTCCCGGGGATTCAGGGCCCAATCCCAAATGGACATGACCAAGGTGAAGATCAGGTTGTCCCTGATCCACCCCCACCAAGGGAGCCCCCCCTCCACGCGCTCCGTCAGCCAACCCAGGAAGGCCCCGCAGGGGACCATCTCCCAGTGGGCCCGCCGGCCGAAAAGAGGGCCCAAGGCAGGGCCGCCGTCGCGCTCACCCCCATGGCCACGGCGTAGCGGACCAGGGCGGCCCGCCCCTGCCAATGGCTCCTCAGCCACAGGAGCGGCAGGCCGACCCCGCCCCCCTGGGCCAGACCGAAGATGAGGGCCCCGCGCCCGGCGATTTCGCCCTTGATGACGACGTCGATCCCGGCCCCCACGCTCATCATCACGGCGCCAGCCAGAGAGGAGATGAAGAGGTGCCTGGACGTCGCCGCGTGGGAGCTCGCCAGCGCGCGCCCCAGGACCCGGGGGTCCTCGCGCTGGGCCAACCGCTCCGCCATCAGGGAGGACTGGCCTCCGTAGGTTTCCAATTCGTCGAGCAGCTGGGCCTCCAGCTCCCTCAACACCCGCGTCCGGAGGGGAGGCTCAAGGTGGGACAGCTCCCGCTCCACGTGATGGAGGTATGTGGTCAAGGCTTCATCCATTCCCTACTCGATTCGGTCGAGTAGACCATGGACTGAAATCAAAACGGCCCCCGAAAGGGGCCGGTTCACCACATCGTCTATCGAGGAATCCTCATCGCCCGCCGACGATCCCCTCGACCATGTCCACGAAGCGGGTCCAATCGGACTTCTTGCGGTCCAGCAACTCGCGGCCTGCCGGCAGGATCTCGTAGACTCGCTTTTCGCGGCCGCCATCGAGGGCGATCCAAGCGGAGCGCACGTACTCGGCCGCCTCGAGCTTGTGGAGGGCGGGGTACAGCGCGCCTTCCTTGAGCGTGTAGGTGCCGCCGGTGGCCTCGCGCACCTTCTCGATCATCTGGAACCCGTACATCGGGCGCTCCGTCAGCATCGAGAGCACGAGGATGGGGGTGCTTCCCTTGAGTAGTTCACGATCCATGGGGTCCTCCGACGTTGCTTGCCGAACCAAAGCTATATCGCTTTGCGCGGCTGCCGGATGTCAGGTCCGTTAGATTTAACAAAGATTCACATGTTGTGACGGGTAATTCTTACCCGCCCTTCATGGCCTCCGTCAGCGGAATGCGGCTGGCCCGCCAGGCCGGCAGGAACCCGCCCAGGAGCCCCATCACGAGGCTGAAGGCCACCCCTTGAGCCATCAGCGCCGGCGTGATGGTGAAGGCGAAGCCCACGTCCGAGAAGGTATCGAAGCTCGTCGTGCCCGTTTGGATCCCGTTGGCGAAGAGGCTCAGGCAGGCGCCCACGAGGCCTCCCGCCCCGCAGAGTAGGATGGCCTCCCACTGGAAGCTGGCGAGGATGTCCCGCCGGCGGAAGCCCAGGGCCCGCAACATCCCGATTTCCTTCGTGCGGTTGGCCACGGCGGCAAACATCGTGTTCATGGCGCTGAAGATGGCGCCCCCCGTGAGGATCACCGTGATGAGGTTGCCCAGCACGGCGATGGGATCTCCGGCCTTCGTGAGCTCCTTGAAGTAGGCCCGCTCCGTCACCACCTCCAGCTTGAGGCGCTTGTCTTCGTCCACGGAGCGGGTGAATTCCCCGATGCGGGCGGCATCCTGCAATCGCGCGAGGAGGGTGGAGTAGCTATCCCGCTTGTAGGCCTGCATGAGGTCCGTGGCGTCCGTCCAGATCTCGCTTTCGGCACTGGATCCCCCCGCCTCGAAGGCGCCCACGACGTCCCACTGGCGGCCCCCCATCTTCACCACGCGGCCCACCTCCAAGCCCGGAAAGCGGCCCTGCATCTTGCGGGGCACCACTACCTCGGAGAGGCCAGGCCGGAACCAGCGCCCCTCCACCACCCGCGCCTGGGGGCGGAGGCGGAGGCCCATGGGTTCCATGCCCCGAATGGTCACGTTCGTGTCGTCCCCATTCGCCTTCTGGAACAGCTTCACGGCCACCACCTCGGCGGAGCAGAGCGTCTCCTCCCCATCCCGCGCCAGAAGCGGATGCACCTTCAAGATCCGCATACGCTCCCGCTCGATGCTGGAGTTCAGTTCGAAGCGCGCGTTGGGCCGCAGCACGAGGGCCTGATCGTCCCTCCCGCTCGTGACGAACGCGACGGAAAGGCCCTGGGCGAGGCTGAGGACGACGACGAAGATGCCCACCACCAGCGCGATGGCGCCCGCCGTGCTGAGGGTGCTCACCTTCCGCTGCCAGAGGGAGCGCAGGTTGTAGCTGAGCGGCACGGGCAGGAAGAAGGCCGCCCAGAGGAGCCAGCCCAGGTAGGCCGCGATGGGGATGAAGAGCGCCAGGCCGATCATAGGGTCTTCAGCCCCTCGGTGATGGGCTTTCGCGTGGCGGCGTAGGCCGGGATGAAGGTGGAGACGAGGCCGATGGCGAGGCCCGTGCCCATGCAGAGGAGCATCGTCCGGGGCGCGATGGCGAAGTCCGCGAAGAAGGGCATCACCGCGCCCATCACGCCCCGCACGGCCCCCGCCACGAGCATGGCCAAAAGAGTCCCGATGAGCCCCCCCAAGGTCACGAGGAGGGCCCCTTCCGCCAGCTGCAGGGCCAGCACGAGCCCCGTGCGGAAGCCCATGGCGCGGAACACGGCGATTTCCGTCGTGCGCTCCCGGATCACCATGGCCATGGTGCCCGCCGTGACGATGAGGACGGCCACGAGCACGGCCACGCTGATGCCCTGGATGATGCCGTTGATGTTGCCGAGCATCTTCACGAAGCTGAGGTTGAAGGCGTTTTCCGTCTCCGACAGGGTCTCGCTGGCGCTGTTGGCGAAGTGGCGGTCGATGCGCTCGATGAGCCGGGGGATATCCTCCGGCCGCTTGAGGCGCAGCCAGAAGGTGCCCACCCGCCCCTTGAAGCGGGGCACGCCCTCCTCCAGCAGTTTGTAGTGGAAGTGCAGGACGTTCTCATCGCTGGGTTTCTTGGCCTTGAAGATGAGACGGATGGTAAGCCGGGGGCTGATGGGGAAGATGGTGCCCGTGAGGGGCACGACATCGCCCACCTTCCACCCGTTCTTCGCCGCGAGGCTTTCGCCCACGATGCAGCCCGTGCCATCGCGCAGGTAATCCTTGAGCTGGGCCTCCGTGATGCCCGCGGCGCCGAATTCCTCCCGGAACACGTCGAAGAGCGTCATCTCGTCGCTGGCGAAGTTGGCGAAGAAGTTCGCCGGATCCTTGTAGTACCCGCCGAACCACTGGAGCCCGCAGATCGTCTCCACCTCCGGCTGCTGGCGCAGGTAGTTCTCGTAGCTCCGGGGCAGCACCTGCGTGAGCCCGCTCTTGTGCCGCACCACGAGCCGGTTGCTGGAGTTGGGGTTGTTGCTCATGGAGTCGAGCGTCGTGAGCAGGCTCTGAAGCACCGTGATGAGGAAGACGGATACCGCCACCGTGCCCAGCACGAGGAGGGTGCGGACCCAGGATCGGGTCATGCTCTTCCAGATCAGCGCGAGGAATTTCATGTGCCGGCTCCGCCCGAGAATGGGCTTCGGGCTTCGGGCTTCGGGCTTCGGCAGGTGCCGGCCCACCGGGAGTACACCCCATTTGTTAGGCCGATACCGGGTAATCCACTTACTACTTGCGGGCTCCCCCCGAAGCCCGAAGCCCGAAGCCCGAAGCCCCCAATCACCGGTTCACCTCGACCGTCCGATCCAGCACGCCCTTCTCCAGATGGATCTGATGCCTCGCGTGATGCGCCGCCTTCGGATCGTGGGTGACCATCACGATGGTCTTGCCCATCTCCCGGTTGAGCCGCTCCATGAGGAAGAGGATCTCCTCCGCGTTCTTGTGATCCAGGGCCCCCGTGGGTTCGTCCGCCACGAGGAGGTCAGGATCCGTGACGAGGGCCCGCGCCACGGCGACACGCTGTTCTTGCCCCCCGCTCAGCTGCCGCGGGTAGTTCCACATGCGGTCTTCGAGGTTCACGAGGCTGAGCGTTTCCACCACCCTTTCCCGGCGTTCGCGCCGGGAAAGGGTGGTGAGGAGCAGGGGCAGTTCCACGTTCTCGAACGCGTTGAGCACGGGCACGAGGTTGTAGTTTTGGAAGATGAAGCCCACGTGGGCGTTGCGCCAGGCGGCCAGTTCATCGTCGTCCAGATCGTTGAGGGCATGGCCGCACACCTCCAGGCTCCCGGCGGAAGGCCGGTCGATGCCCGCGATGAGATTCAAGAGCGTGGTCTTGCCGGAGCCTGAGGGGCCCATCAAAGCCACGTAGCTTCCCTTCGGCAGTTCGATATCGATGCCCTTGAGGACGGGAATCTCCAGCTGCTCCCGCCAATAGCTCTTGGCGATGTCCTCCAGGCGGATGATGGCCTCGCCGCCGCCCAGGTCTTCCGTCGTGGTGGCCACCATGGTTAGGCCTTCGGCTTCAGCTTGGCGCCGGCCTTGAGGTTTTCCGGCGGGGCCACGATGAGCTTGGCGTCCTTCGCGACCCCCGTCACTTCGAGGCCCACGGGGTTCTCGTGGAGGACGACGACCTCCTTCTTCACGGCCACGTCCCCTTCGGAGACCCAGGCGAAGCTGCGGCCCGTGAGGGGATCCTTCTTCACCTGCTCACGGCCCAGGACGACGGCATCCTCCTTGAAAGGGTCCCCGAGGAAGGTCACCTTGGCGCCCATGTCCGGCACGAGGAGCTTGTCCTTGGCCACGAAGGCCACCCGCACGATGACGACGGCCTTCTGGCGGTTGGAACTGGGATAGATCTCCCGCAGCTTGCCGGGCAGCACGGCGCGCCCGCCCAGGCCCTCCAACGCATCCACGCGCACCTCGCAGGGCATGCCCTTGGCGAGCTTGGCGATGGAGCCCTCGCTCACCTCCACCTCCACTTCCAGGGTGTCGAAGTCGGCCATGACGAGGATGGCGTTGATGGCGTTGGCGCCACCGGCGCTGCCCGGCGCCACCGTCTCGCCCACCTCCGATAATTTCTGCGTGACGATGCCGCTGAAGGGAGCCCGAAGCACCATGCTCTCCAGCAGGGCCTCCTGGTAGGCGAGCTGGGCCTCCTGAGTGCGCCTTTGGCTGCGGAGGCGATCGAGGTTCGCCTGGTTCTCGATGCCGGCGGCGAAGAGCTTTTCCGAGCGGGCGAGGTCGAGGCCCGTCTGCTCCAGCTGGGCCCGCACCGAATCCCGGGCCGCCTGCAGATCCGGCGATTCGAGGCGGGCGAGCACGTCGCCCGTCTTCACGCGGGAGCCCTCCTGGATCCCCAGCCACGTCACGCGGCCCAGCACCTTGGAGCTGAGCGTCGCCCGCGTGCGGGCCACGATGTAGCCGCTGGCCGTGACGACGGGGTTGCGCTCCCCCGCCTTGAAGACGGTGGGCGCCGAACAGCTCACGGCCACGGGTGCGTTTTTCGAGGCCGCCATGCCGAAGACCACCACGAGCGCCAGGATGGCCAGGATGGCCCACCCCCACGGAAAGCGCTTCCGGATCATCGCGGGCTTGCGGGACGGGGTCTCGCTCATCGGGTCTCCAAACATCTGGGCGGAGTCCAGGCTAGCGAAGGAGGGCCGTGCCATCAATGCCGTTCGGCCCAGCGGCCACGGTAACCGCTGGGCTAGCCTTAGGGCGAGGCCTCGCTCGCGGCTTTAAGGGGCTCCGTGGGCCGGGTTAAGGAATGGCCTGACTCGATCCACAGAAAAGCAAAAGAAAGCCAGTGATGAACAGTGAAAAAAATTGATGAACAGTGATGAACGTGAGGGCAGTCATCACCGTTCATCACTGTTCATCACTGGTTTTGCTTTTCTTTTCGCTGCTTACGGGCCCTGAATACGCTCGTCGCGATCTCCGGCCTATCCCCGCTCTGCAGCCATCTGCTTGGGAAAGGTCCGAATGCCCCGCACGACGCCCACCCATGAAAGGATTTTCAACGTGTAAAACGTGACGTCCACTTCCCACCACTTCAATCCCTGGCGACAGCTGCCCTGGTAGTGGTGGTGGTTGTTGTGCCAGCCCTCGCCCAGCGTGAGCACGGCCAGGAACAGGTTGTTGCGGCTGCGGTCCGGCGTGTCGAAGCGGCGCGTGCCCCAGAGGTGGGCGAGGCTGTTGATGCAGAAGGTGGCGTGCCAGAGGGCCACGGTGCTGAGGACGAAGCCCCACGTCAGCGTGGCGAAACCGCCCCAGCCCAAGGCCTTGCCCCCGAAGAAGGCCAACGTGCCCAGGGCCCAGGGGCAGATCCAGTGATTGCGGTCCAGCCAGACGAGCTCGGGGTACTTGGCGAAATCCGCGATGCCCTTGGGATCGTAGGCGTCGTTGGCGTCGTCCAGCACCCAGCCCACGTGGCTCGTCCACAGGCCGTGGGCGATGGGGCTGTGCACGTCCTCAGGGCGATCCGACGTGCGGTGGTGTTCCCGGTGCCGGGCCCCCCACCAGAGCACGCCCTTTTGGCCGCTGGACTGGGCGAGGAAGGCCAGCAGGAACTGGCTCACGCGGCCCAGCTGGAAGGTGCGATGGCTGAAGTAGCGGTGGTAGCCCGCCGTCACGGCGAACATACGGAGCACGTAGAGGAAGGCGGCCGCCCCCGCCAGCGCCCAGCTGAAGGGAAGGAAGAAGACCGCCAGGGCCCACACATGGAGCACGAAAAAGAACACCGTGCTCATCGTGAATGTGACTCGGCCCATGGCCCCTCCCGGCAGAACCTCCAGTTTCGCCCGCCGGGAGGGCCATGACCTCATTAAACCTTTTGATCCCAGGGACGATGGACACGCTCCTAGGAAACGCCCTTCGTATGCGAGAGCCACTTCTCCAAAAAGGTCTCCCAGGGCATGTCCACCCGGGAGTCCTGTTGTTCCCTGAGGGCATGCACCAGATGCCCCAGGAGCTCCGGTTTGAGCACCGTCCTCGGGGCGATGACATGGAGGTGCGCCGTCACCAGGCGGACTCCCAGAAGTCCGCCGGACTCGAATCGCTGGCTGGGGCCCTGGATGAAGAAGGCCAG
Organism: uncultured Solibacteraceae bacterium; assembly: GCA_964457075.1. Classification (GTDB taxonomy): domain Bacteria; phylum Acidobacteriota; class Holophagae; order Holophagales; family Holophagaceae; genus JAFDVN01. The sequence goes on along the minus strand of CAYWDR010000140.1, from coordinate 2,238 downwards.
CAGGGCCTCGCCCGTATTGCCCGCGAGGGAAATGGAGCCCACGGAATCCGAGCGGCTCAGGTGGACCAAGCGAGGCGCCATGCGAGTGAGGCCCATCTCCACGGCCAATCCCAAGGCGGCCCCAAGGGCCTTTTCCAGGTTGGCGATCGTATCCCCCTGTACGAGGAGGAGGGTGTCTTGCTCATGGGTCCACGCGGCGAATCCGCCGTCGATGGATTGGCAGTACCGGAAACCGATATCGATGTTCATGGCGCCTCCGCCGGGGCCTGCGGGATAAGCCTAGGGCCGTGCAGAAGCATCGCCGGAGAAAGGTGTGTGATGGAGGACAAGACGTGACGAGCTGGGTGACCGGGCACGACAAAACCCCCAGGATGCAGGACCCATGGGGGTTAGTTTGGTGTACCCGACTGGGGTCGAACCAGCGACCTTTGGCTTCGGAGGCCAACGCTCTATCCAGCTGAGCTACGGGTACTCGGTCTTCGTAATGATGGCCTGGATGGGCCGGATCGGCAAGGCGAGGGGAGCCCCCAGGGCGCCAGCCCGCACGCTTTTCAACGCTCAGCGCGGCACCGCCGCGCTGAGGGGGCCCTACCGGCTTACCTCGGCCCGCCTCTTAACCGATCCCTGCGTGCCCGCCAGATAGCTGCGGACGCCCTTGGCGATGGCCTGGGCCACCTGATCGACGAAGGCGGGATCCTTCAGCTTCAGCTCCTCCCTGGGGTTGGAGATGAAGGCCGTCTCCACGAGGACGGCGGGCATGGCGGCGCTGCGGAGGACGACGAAGGGGGCCTGCTTGACGCCCCGCTCCTTGATGCCGGCGAGGCGATTGAGCTGCGTTTGCACTTCCACGGCGAGGCGCTCGCTGTCTTCCAGGAAAGCCTTCTGGGCGAGGTCGTCCAGGATGCTGGCCACCACGTTATCGGAGCCAAGGGGCGGGGCCTCGTTGGCGCCGTTTTCCGTGCGGGCGAGGGCCTCGGATTCTTCATCCTCACCGGAAAGGCTGAGGAAGTAGACTTCGCTGCCCCGGGCGGCCTTGGCCCGGGCGGCATTGAGGTGGAGGCTCACGAAGAGGTCCGCCCCCTGCTCGTTGGCCAACTTGGCCCGTTCCCACAGGGGAATGAAGGTGTCATCCGCGCGGGTGAGGGCCACCTGGAGCCCGGCCTCCTCCAGCCGCTTGGCCAGCGCCTTCGAGAGCGTGAGCACCGCGTCCTTTTCCTTGAGCCCCTTGGGGCCACGGGCTCCGGCATCCTGCCCGCCATGACCGGCATCCAGGACCACCCGTAGTTTCGAGGCCGTGACGGGCGAAGCGCCTTGCCCCTGTAGACTCAGGGCTGATAGGAGTAGGGCGATGGCGCAGTCCGTGAAAGGCATGCGGGATCTCTTCGGTCCGGTGATGAGGGATTTCCAAGCAATCGAGGATACCGCGCGGCGCGTCTTCACTCAGCATGGATACGGGGAAATCCGCACGCCCATCCTGGAATACACGGAAGTCTTCAAGCGCTCCGTGGGCGATAGCTCCGACATCGTCAACAAGGAGATGTACGAGTTCAAGGACCGGGGCGACCGCAGCGTCGTGATGCGGCCCGAGAACACGGCCGCCGTGGTGCGGGCCATGATCGAGCACAAGCTCCTGCTTTCCAGCGATCCACAGCTGCTCTACTACGTCGGGCCCATGTTCCGCTACGAGCGCATGCAGGCCGGCCGCTATCGCCAGTTCTGGCAGATCGGGGCGGAAGTCTTCGGGTCGGCCACCCCGGAGTGCGAGGCCGAAAACCTCGTCATGCTCTTCGACTTCCTGCAGGGCCTTGGATTGAAGCAGCTGAAGCTGACGCTCAACTCGGTGGGCACGCCCGAGAGCCGGCCCGCCTTTTATGCGGCCTTCCGCGCCTTCTTCGACGCCCGCGAGGCGCAGTTCTGTGGCGATTGCCACCGCCGCGTCCAAGAGAACCCCATGCGGGTGCTGGACTGCAAAAACGAGGGTTGCCAGGCCGCCCTCACGGGGCACCCCCTCATCACGGACTTCCTGGACGACGCCTCCCGCACCCACCACGCCCGGCTCAAAACCCTGCTCACGAATCTCGGAATCCCCTTCGAGGAGAACCCCCGCCTCGTGCGCGGCCTCGACTACTACACCCGCACGGCCTTCGAGGTGCTTTCCAGCGACCTCGGCGCCCAAAGCGCCCTGCTGGGCGGCGGCCGCTACGACGGCCTCGTGAAGCACCTGGGCGGCCCCGATAC
>CAYWDR010000139.1:0-9725 GCA_964457075.1 uncultured Solibacteraceae bacterium | reverse complement strand
GTCACCCCCTCCCCCACCCGAGGGGTGGAAGGGGTGGCGGTGAAGGACGAGATCGCCGGCGGGCCCACCACCGTGACGTTCACCGAGGCCGAGGTCGTCACATTGCCCGACGACCACTTGGTGCAATTCCCATCCCGGTCTTCCAGGATGCAGACCCTCACCGTGCTGGCGACCTTGAAGGTCACCGTGTAGGTGCCCGGCGACGCGAAGCCATGCGAGGCCGTGAGGCCCGAAGCGGTGGCCCCATCCCCGAAGATCCAGGCCGGACTGGTGCCTCGATCCGTGGCGCCCTGGAAGGACACCGGGGCCCCCACCCCCACCACCAGCCCCGATCCGGGCTGGGTGATGCCGGCCGTCGCCGGCTCCGTTTGGGCGCCGAGGGAGGCCCCCGCGGCGCCTATGACCAGGAGGGTCAGCGCCCGCATCCAATCCATCATCCGGGCCCTCACTGAAGCACCTGCTCATACTCGGCGATCATCTGCCGGGCCTCGTTGTAGATATGGATCTTTTTCTTCTGCAGATTGGCGGGCGCCACGGCCCCTTGGTAAACCTCCACCACGGCCCGAAGGCCTTCATCGTCGTAGCGGTAGACCTCCGTGATCCCTCGCGCCGAGTCCGTCATCTGGCTCACGCGGCCCAAGGCGTCGTATTGAAGACCCAACTGGGTGGCATTGTCGCCGGGGTTGCGGTAGATCCGCGTGAGATTGCCTTGGGGATCGTAGTCTGAGCCCGTGGCCACGCCATTCAAGGTTTCGGGCAAGCGGTTGGTGGCGGCCATGACAGCCCTTTCCGCATCCGTCATGCCGTAGTTGCGCAGATCACGCAGGTCGCCCCACAAGGCCGTCGTCGCTGGGCTGCCCGGCACGGGCTGGCCTGAGGCCCAGTTGGTGACGGCGAGGCTGCTTAAGAATTTTCGGTTTCCGAAGGCATCGTAATTCACGATCTGCTGAAGGGCCCGGTTCGAGCCCGAGGTGGTCTTTGTATCGGGGTCGAAGTCCCGCACTAGCGCGGATTCGAGACGGCCGAGGGGGTCGTAGCGATAGTGATCCTCTCCATCCGTGGTCAGCCGTCCCGCGGGATCGTAAAGGTAGTTCCAGGCCTTGAGGGTGGTGGCGCCCTGCATGTGGGTCACGGCCTTCAGGCGAACCTGGTCGGCGTCGTAGGCGAAGAAGCTGCTGGCCCCGTTGGCCCAGGTGAGGCCCTCCAATCCCCAGTGGACGCCGTTGTAGGCGAAACTCGCCAGATGGGCGCCGCCGAAGGCCGTGGCGCTGGGCAAGCCCTTGGCCGCATCGTAGTTCAGGGTCTGCATCCGGCCGCCTGGGTAGGTTCGACGGCTCAGGGCGCCGTCGTTGTTCCATTCGAGGGACTGGGTGAAGGTCTGCCCCTCTAGGCTTCGCGTGAGGCCGGATAGGCGCCCGTTGAGGCCACCATAGGTGAGCTGCCGGGAGACGCCCTGGCCCGTGGTGGCGGTGGTGAGCTTGCCGTTGCTGAGGCCACGGCCCGGCTCGTCATACGCCATCGTCTGGTACACGGTGCCATCGGCGCTGACCACGGAGGTGACCCGGCCCAAGGCATCGTAGGTCGTCGTGACCGTCTTCGGGGTGGCGCTTCCGGCGCCATACACCGTGGTTTGCGGCTTGCCGAGGACCGTGAAGTTCGAGTACTCGGTGCGGCCGCTTTCCGGCTGATTCAAGGCCGTCACCCAGCCGAGTGCGTTGTATTCCCAGGTGCGAGCTTGCACCCGCCCCTGTCCATCCATCTGTTCAACGCGCGAGATGCGGTCGGCAGCATCGAAGAAATATTGTGTCACCTGCCCCAGAGCATCCGTCACCTTAACCAAGCGCCCAAGGGCGTCGGACTCAAAGGTGGTGGTGGCCTTCGTTGTGGGGGTTGGTGGATCCACCACTGCCTGCGCAACTGGATCCCACCGAAGGCCCGTGGTGACGGACTTCGTGAGGCCGGGATATGTCGTTCGAACGGCTTCGCCGTTAGGGTTGATAACTAGCGTGATGCGACCGAGCGCGTCGTAGGTGTAGTGCCTGCTGTTGGCGTACTTCAGCTGAGGGGGTATCGAAGGGTGATGTATCACTTGGTAACGGGCACAGTAGCTTCCCCCTGTCTCAGGATCATGACCCCATTCAATGCATCTGGTCGTTTCCTCATCCCAAGCATCCTGCGCCGCGACAACCCCATCATCCGGCGCGAGAGGCTGAGCCCAAACCAGATCGCTCCCGCGATTACCCCGCCAACCCGTCTCCCAGATCATTCGGCCTCCAGCGTCATAGCCGAAGAGGCGGTGAGTCCAGCCCTCGATCGGATGCTGGCGCTCCTCCATCACTAGCTCGCCGAACCCGTTGTAACGGAGGTGTGTCACCTGGGTGCCCTTCGTAAGGGTGAGGCCCCGGTAGTCTGGGTCGTAGATCAGCGCCGTCGCCACCTCAGTGGTAGGCGGCTTTAATTGGCTCATGCGGCCCACGCTGTCGTAGGCGATGGTGTTGGCGAGTTGATTGGGATCCGTTTGGCCCGTCACTCGGCCGAGCGCGTTGCGAGTCTCCTGGAGGATCCATTTCTTGCCGGTGGGGAGCATCGGCTGGAGGGTGGCGAGTTGGCCGCGAACGTCATAGCCGTAACTCGCCACGCCCACGGCCCCCGAATGGGTCAGCCCAGGGCCTTCAAGGCTGGCGCTGCCCAGTTCGGCGGCCTGGAAGGCGCTACCGGTTTTGTACCCCAGTCTTAACTGCACCAGGCTGCTGCCCGCGGGGCCGCCGAACTCCTTGAGTACGGGGCGCCCGCTGTTGAGCGCATCGGCGGGGTTCGTCTGAAAATCGTAGGTGATCGCAGTGGGCGCAGGGCCCTGGGCGCTGGCCTGGTAGCCGGTCGTGTCGGTGCTGGGCAGATGGGTCTGCTGCCCAGTCAGCGCGAACATCGCCAAGGCGGGGGCCGAAATCAGGTCTCGCGTATCCTCCCGCTGGACCCCTCGGGAGGGAGGAGGGTAGCTGCCTACGGCGAGGGCCTTGTAGGCGAGAGAGGAGTAGTCGGCACTGAACGCGCCCTCCACCATCATCTCGGCCCGCTTCAGGCGGTGCTTCCACCCCTCGTAGGCACTATCCCAATCGCTCAGCTCTTCAAGAGTCTGGATTCCCGCTTCCCGATCCAGGACAACGGTTCGAGTCGGGTATAGCTCACTATTCTGATCGATCAGGCCTGAGGGATTCGCCACGGTGCGCACATCTAGTCGATCCACCCGCGTCTCGTGAAAAGGACCTCCGCTTCCAAAGGCGCCAGGCTTGTAACGCAGGGTCTGGAGGGGAACCCGCTTGAGATGGGCGAGGGTCCGCAGCTGGCCCTCCTGGCTGGAGGCCGACAGCCCAGAGAAGGGCTGGGGTCCACCCGTGGTTCCGTCGTTGGAGGGCTCCGCATAGCGGAACTCGGTCACCGATCCATCGGGATGGGTCACGACAGTACGAAAGGTGGTGGAATCCCAGGTGAGTTTGAAGGGACCGCCCACGGCCCGAAACACTTCCGTCTCCCGGGCCGGCTGGGGCGCCGTGCGCTGATACGTGGTACTCCTCGTCTGCCCTGCCGCCGTGTCCGTATCCTCCACTCGGGTGACACCCCAGGACCATCCTGGAAGGCGCCCCAGGTAGCCCATCCATAAGCTGCGCGCCGCGCTGATGCGGAAGCGCGTCGAGTCCCAACGAAAGGTCAGGCGCCTGCCTGGAAGGTCAACCGCGGAAAGGAGGTAGGGAGGCTGAGGGTTCGAAGCGGGTTCCCTGAAGGGAACGAAGAGGTCACCCGGAAAGGTGGGCAGTGAACCATTCGTGTACGTCCAACGAATCTGCTCACCCGTGGGGAAGGTGAGGCTGCTTGGCATGGGCGGCACTCCGTCCGTCCCAAGGAAAAAGTCCGGCTGAGCTCTGGGATCGATTCCCCAGTCATCCCCCAGGAATAGGAGCTCCAGGAGGCTGCGCCCCACCCGCCCCGCGGGCGCGGGATCGACGACATAGGTAAAGTGCTGATCGGTAGGCGCCCCGGATTCGAGGTAGCGGATGCTGTACGTGTTGGGGGCCGTCTCCGAGACTTTAACGGTCAGTTCATCCGCCACGCTCTCTCGGATCCAGGTGGCGGTATATCCCGTGAGATGGCGGACCTCGCCCCCGAACGTAAAGGCAAACTCAATGCGTTCACCGGCAAGCCCCCTCATGGCCACTAGCCGGTATCGGGACCCGGTGTAGCCAAACGCCTGCTCCACGCTCGCCTTAGCGCGATCAGATAGATCAGGGCCGTTGGGGGTAAACACGATTTTCCCGGGCCAGCCTTCAAGGGTCATGGACCATAGACTCGAATCTCCGAGGGTATGAACTACCCCCATATATATAAAATAATCTTTCTGGGCATAGCGATGCTGTGCATCCCGAAACTCGTAGGCCACCCCCTCTCGGATCACGAGGAGTAGTCTTGGGACCCGGTCCATGTAGGGTTGCACCCCAGTCACACCCGCGAACACGTGGGGCTGCATGGTTTCCCCAACCCCTACCCCGTTCGCGACCAGGGGGATATCTGTCATTCCGCTGCCTCCCGCCAGGGGCCGCAGTACCAGTAACAACTCCCCCTTGGGCCCCACGTTTACACGGTAGCGGGCGGCCCCAGTGGCGGAGTCGATATCCGAAACAACTTCGTAGGTGCTGTATCCATAGCGATCGAGCAAGGCCCGCAAGGAGCCACCATCCAGGTTCGGATTCAGCACCTTGCCCCATCTGGTGGAACCGATCGGAAACTCAAGGGTCTGGCCATCGGGAAAGCGAACGCTCCCCGTCCTTCCGAAGCGCGCAAGGTCCAATTGACCCGGGATGAGCACAGACTGTTCGCCACCCAGCTCCTCCATCTGGGGGTCGCGCACCGCAGTGGTCCATGAGCCCGAGGCGAATCCCCATTCACTTCCCTCCGTCAAGTGGGGCACCAAACCTGTGGTGGCCTTTGGGGCCCAGTTGGCCACGAGGGTCGGCGAAAACCTCAGTCCCGCACGACCCACACCCGGGCCAAGGGGGATCTTCATCGTCGCTACGCCAATCGCGGGATCGACGTCAACGCCCCCGTGGAAGGAAACAGGTGTCTTGGTACGGTCCACCTTCAATACCTCGAAGGCGCTTCGGTAGTCCTGTGCCGACATCGGTAGTAGTGACAAACAGAGGGCAAGCAGGCTGCGACGAACCACAAATACCTCACGGGTGTGGGTCCAGCCTATCGCCCAGACTCAACCCCGTCACCTGACAGGGCACCTCGCCACTTGAGGCCCGCTGCCAATTTCGAATGCTTTCCACCCCGCGCAGCGGGGTGGAGCTATCGGCCGCGGAGCGGCCGATAGGAGTGTGACGGATGTCAATTACGGATTGATTGGTCCGTTTACCTGTTCATACTTCGATTTGCCCCAGGTCAACTCTTGGGGCCTTTGGAACGATGGGTTCGGTGTCGGCCTGAAGCGATGCGATGTTCCCCTTTTGAGGATCTCCCGCCGTGAGTGGAAAGTTCCCCCTGCTGCCCCTGAGCCTCGTCGCCAGCTTGCTGGTGGGCCTCTTCGTGGGGTCGGGGGTGTTCACCTTCGTATCGGCCAACGGGACCTCCTACCTTTCCAACGATCCGTCCGTGTGCGTGAATTGCCACATCATGCGGGAGCAGTACGACGGGTGGCGGCACGGGTCCCACCACGCCGTGGCCACGTGCAACGACTGCCACCTGCCCCACGACAACGTGGTGAACAAGTTCTTCGTGAAGGCGAGCAACGGGTACCACCACTCGAAGGCCTTCACGATGCAGGATTTCGCGGAGCCCATCCGCATCAAGCCGGGCAATGCGGAGGTTCTGGAGAACAACTGCCTCCGTTGCCACGGGGAGCTCACGGGCGAGATCACGGCCCACGGCACCCTGGGCGTGCCCACAGACCCCGCGCAAAAGGCCGACCTCTACGGGTGCGTGCGCTGCCACGGGGACGTGGGCCATGGCCCCCGGCGATGACGACGCCTTCTCCCTTTCCTGAAACTCACGACACCCGAACCCCTGTTGGAGGAGGTCGACCATGACCGAAAACCAAGCTCCCTTCTTCTCCCGCCCCGCCACGCGGATGGGCCTCGTGGCCGCGGGCGCGGCCCTGGCGACGATTCTCGTGATGGCCCTCTACACGAACGTATCCACCCGCAAGGCCGAGGCCCGCCAGACGAACCTCAACGTCGTGGGCCTGGACGAAACGACGGTGGATCCCGCCATCTGGGGGAAGAACTTTCCCCGGCAGTACGACGGCTACCTGCGCACCGCCGAGAAGTACGCCACCACCTACGGCGGCGCCGGAAGCGAGGGCCTGCCCAAGAGCCGCATCGAGGAGGATCCGCGCCTCGTGAGCATCTTCGACGGCTATGCCTTCGCCATCGACTTCAACCAGCGCCAGGGCCACGCCTACATGCTGGACGATCAGCGCGTCACCAAGCGCGTCACGGAGCGCAAGCAGCCGGGCTCCTGCCTCCACTGCCACGCCTCGAACACGGTGGCCTTCCGGGAGCAGGGCCTGAAGCAGGGCGCCCCCGGGAAGCTGGACGATCCCTTCACGTCGGCCAACGGCCAGGCCCAGCTCATGGCCGGCTTCGAGGCCGTCTGCAAGATGCCCTACGGCGAGGCCACCAAGCTCGTGCAGCACCCCGTGGCCTGCATCGATTGCCACGACCCCAAGAACATGGCCCTGCGCGTCACGAAGCCCGGCTTCATCCGCGGCATCGACGCCCTGGCCCGCAGCGCCGAGCCCGTGCCGCACCTGCCCTCCATCGAGAAGTGGCGCAAGGGCGGCAAGGCCGTGGCCTACGACGCCAACCGCGACGCCTCCCGCCAGGAGCTGCGCTCCATGGTGTGCGGCCAATGCCACGTGGAGTACTACTGCGGCCCCAAGGCCACCCTCTTCTTCCCCTGGAACAAGGGCCTGAAGGTGGAGCAGATCGAGGCCACCTACGACGAGTACAAGTTCTCCGATGGCAAGCGATTCTCCGACTGGAAGCACGCCAAGACGGGCGCCGAAGTGCTCAAGGCCCAGCATCCCGAATTCGAGATGTGGAGCCAGGGCATCCACGCCCGCTCCGGCGTCTCCTGCGCCGACTGCCACATGCCCTACACGCGGGAAGGCGCGCTGAAGATCAGCGACCATCACGTGAAGAGCCCCCTGCTCAACATCTCCCGGGCCTGCCAGACCTGCCACCGCTTCCCCGAGGAGGAGATCAAGGCCCGCGTCGCCACGATCCAAGGCCGCACCAAGGCCCTCATGGACCGTGCGGAAGACGCCGTCGTCGCCCTCATCAACGACCTCGAAGGGGCCAAGAAGGCGGGCCTGGACGAGGCCAAGCTGGCGCCCATCTTCGAATTCCAGCGCAAGGCCCAGTGGCGCGTCGACTTCGTGAACGCGGAGAACTCCATGGGCTTCCACGCCCCCCAGGAGGCCGCCCGCATCCTCGCGGAAGCCATCGACTACGGCCGCCAAGGGCAGCTGGCCTTGAAGACCCTCCAGGAAGGCGGCAAGCTCGCCTCGGCCAAGGGCAAGAAGTAGTTCCGCTCGAACCCGCGCGGGCCCTTCCTTCGGGAGGGGCCCGTGTTTTTTTTGCGGGATTGAGGGGGGTCTTTGAACCACGAAGAGCGCTAAGAAAAGCAAAAGATCACCACAACGACACGACGACACGACGTAAAACAAAGCAGGCCTTCCCCCGCCGTCCTGAGGGCCCGCCTGCGGCGGGGCCGCCAAAGGCGGCCAAGGGTGGCCGGCCCATGGGCGCCCCTGAAGGGCGCCCCGGGGCCGACCGCCCTTGCCCTCGGGACGGCTTCGCGGCGCCTCCGCTTTCCGTCGTGTCGTTGTGTCGTTGTGTTTGGTATTTTTTTCTTTGTGAGGCGCGCAGCGCCCTTCGTGCCTTCGTGGTTCGAAAAGATCCCCGCCACTGGGGCGAGCCCTGGGGCCAACGAAGACCTCCCATGGCGAGGGCGACTGGTAAGCCCATAGACTCTATGGACGGAGCCTGGTTGCCGCGGGGTGACGTCCCTGGGAGCTGGGCCTCCGTTCCCGAGAGGTCCCGATCGCCATGCAGCCCGATTCCGTGGATTCCCAGATCGCCCCCGCGGAGACCCGCCTCCCCGTCCGTGCCCGCTGGGCCTGGGGCCTGGGGGCGGTGGCCGTGGCCCTCCTGGGCTACTGGGCCTTCGGGCCCAAGGGCGGGGCCGGGGATGCGAAGGGGGGCCGGGCCGTGCCCGTCACCGTGGCCACGGCGAGGATGGCCGATATGCCCGTGGCCCTTTCAGGCCTGGGCTCCGTGGCACCTCTGAGTACGGCCCTCGTGCGCAGCCGCGTGGATGGCCAGATCGTGAGGCTCCCCTTCCGGGAGGGGCAGTTCGTGCGGCAGGGCGAGGTGCTGGCGGAGATCGACCCCCGGCCCTTCCAGATCCAGCTCATGCAGGCGGAGGGGCAGCGCGCCAAGAACGAGGCCTCCCTGAAGAACGCCACCATGGATCTGCGCCGCATCGAGTCCCTCGTGAAGCAGGGCATCCTGCCCCAACAGCAGCTGGACGCGCAAACGGCCGTCGTGAACCAGTTCGAGGGCGCCGTGAAGAGCGATCAGGCCGCGGTGGAAAGCGCCAAGCTCAACCTCGCCTACAGCCACGTCACGGCCCCCATCTCCGGGCGCGTGGGGCTGCGCCAGGTGGACCTGGGCAACACGGTGCGGGCCAGCGACCCCAACGGCCTCGTCACCATCACGCAGACCCAGCCCATCTCCGTCGTCTTCACCCTGCCCGCGGATCAGGCCGCCCAGGTGCAGCGGATCATGCGGGGAGGCCGGACGCTGCCCGTGGAGACCTTCGATCGCGACATGTCCGCGCGGCTCGCCAGCGGCACCTTGGACGCCCTCGATAACCAGATCGATCCCGCCACGGGCACGGTGAAGCTGCGGGCCCTCTTCTCCAATTCGGATTCGGCCCTCTTCCCCAACCAGTTCGTGAACGCCCGCCTCCAGGTGGACGTGCTGAAGGGGGCCGTCGTGATCCCCTCCGCCGCCCTGCAGCGGAGCCCAGACTCCACCTATGTCTACGTCGTGAAGGCCGATGGCGTGGTGGAGCTGCGCGTCGTCATGGCCCAGGCCACCGTGGGCGAGGATACGGCCCTGGCCAAGGGCCTGGCCGCGGGCGAGGTGGTGGTCATCGATGGCGTGGACAAGCTCAAACCCGGCGCCAAGGTGATCCCGAACCCGTTGGGAGCGGCGCCGAAGAAGGCCGGGGCGTGAACCTCTCCCGCCCCTTCATCCTCCGGCCCATCGCCACCTCCCTATTGATGGTGGGCCTGCTCATCATGGGCATCATCGCCTTCAAGCAGCTGCCCGTGTCGGCGCTGCCGCAAGTGGACTACCCCACCATCCAGATCCAAACCTTCTATCCCGGCGCCAACCCCGAGGTGATGGCCTCCGCCGTGACGGCGCCCTTGGAGCGCCAGTTCGGGCAGTTGCCGGGCCTGAACCAGATGTCCTCCTCAAGCTCGGATGGCAGTTCGCTCATCACGCTGCAGTTCAATCTGGATTTGAACATCGACGTGGCCGAACAGCAGGTGCAGGCCGCCATCAACGCGGCGGGCACCTTCCTGCCGCCGGATCTGCCCAATCCCCCCATCTACAGCAAGACGAACCCCGCCGACGCGCCCATCCTCACCCTGGCCCTCA
>CAYWDR010000138.1:0-9750 GCA_964457075.1 uncultured Solibacteraceae bacterium | reverse complement strand
GCCCAGGCCGCCGCCGCCGGCGCCGCCTACGCCGAGGACACCCTCAAGACGGCCCTGGGCACCGAGGCCTTCGTCGCCGCCCGCGTGGAACAGGGCCTCATGCTCAAGGCCGATCTGGCCCGGGTGAAGGCCTGGCGCGCCCAATCCGAGGCGGGCCTCGCCGACGCCCGCCGCCAGGAGGCCAGCGCCCGTTCCGGCCTCGCCCTCCTCATGGGCGCCGCCGCGCCCGCCACGCTCACCACCTCCCTGGAGGCCCCCATCGCCATGGGCGCCAACCCCAGCCAACGCGCCGATCTCCGCGCCGCCGGTTTTCAAACCGACGCCGCCCGGGCCTACGCCCAGGCCGTGGGCGGCAACCTCAAGCCCGAAGTGGGCCTCAGCCTCTCCCTCGGTGCCGCCCGGGAGACCTTCGGCGCCCCGGGCGGCAGCTGGACCACCGCCTCCATCGGCGCCAAGTGGACCTTCGCCTTCGGTGATACCAAGAAGACGCAGGCCGCCCGGGCTGGCGCCCGCGCCGCCGAGTTGGCCCAAGCCTGGCAGCGGGCCCAGGCCGCCCGCGAGGCCACCGAAGCGGAAGGCGCCGTCGGCACCGCCGAGGCCAAGGTGCGCGCCGCCACCGAGGGACTCGCCGCCGCCCAGGAAGCCCGCGAGCTGCGCCAGGCCCGCCACCGCGAAGGCCTCCTGCCCCTCACCGAACTGCTGGATGCCGAGAGCGCCCTCGCCGGCGCCCGGGCCCAGCGGCTGGCCACCCTCCTCGAACTCCGCACCGCCCACGCGCAGCAGGCGCTGGCGCTCGGAGCACCGATCGAAGGGGTAGAACCCTAAAGCAGGTTCATCCGCAGATTTCGCAGATTACGCAGATAAAAACGAGCCGTTCCGAACTCCAAACCATCCGCCTGAACTTCAGGAGAATCCAATGCCCCATCCCACCTGTGCTTTTAATCTGCGTGAATCTGCGAAATCTGCGGATAACCTCCTTTTTCTCGCATCCGCAGGCCTCCTCGTGACCGCGCTGGCCTGTGGCAAGGCCGAGCCCAAGCAGGCCCCCGCCCTGCCCACGGCCTCCGTGCGCCTCATCCCCGGTTCCGCATCCGTGGATTCAGGGTGGGTTCCCGCCAGCCTGAACAAGGCGGATCAGGCCACCCTCAGCACCCGCCTCGCCGGCACCGTGAAGAAGGTGCATGTCGCCGAAGGCGCCCGCGTGGCCGCCGGGCAGCTGCTGCTGGAACTGGAAGCCGGCGACCTCCTGGGCCAGCTCAGGGCCGCCGAGAGCGCCCGCGCCGCCGCCGCCGCCCACTACGGCCGCATCCAGAACCTCCAGGCCAAGGGCGCCTCCACCCCCAGCGAGCTGGAGATGGCCGCCGCCAACATGGCCGCCGCCGAGGGCGCCGTGGCGGGCGTGAAGGGCCAGCTCGCCTTCGCCCAGATCCGCGCCCCCTTCGCGGGCACCGTGCAGCGCCGCGACGCCCAAGCGGGAGCTTTCGTGGGCCCGGGCCAACCGCTCATCACCCTCGAAGGCGCAGGCGCCTTCGAGCTGACGGCTTCGCTATCTGAAACGGAATCCGCGGGCTTGAAGGTGGGGAGCAAGGTCGCCTTCGATGTGGATGGCCGCAAGGGCGAGGCCCAGATCACGGCCCTCGCCGTGGGCGGCGATGCCCTCACCCACCGCCGCGCCTTGCGCGCCAAGGTGCTGAGCCCCACGGGCCTGGCCGGTGGTGCCTTCGCCCGCATCCAGGTCCGGGGGGCGCAGGGTTCCAGCCTAGCGTCCGTCCCCCTCTCCGCGCTGTGCCAGCGCGGAGAATTGAATGGCGTCTTCGTCGCCGAAGGCGGCAAGGCCCACCTGCGCTGGCTCTCCCTGGGCGAGCGCAGCGATTCCGCCGTGGAAGTCCGCGCCGGCCTGAACCCCGGCGAGCAGGTCATCGCCGATCCCACGAACCTCAAGGATGGCCAGCCCATCTCCATCCAACCCAAATGACCCATGCCGACCCCCTGCTCTTTTCACAGCTCTTTTTCGCCGCGCAGCGACGAAAAAGAGGGATGACGAGGTGAACTGATGGAACCCCAACTCAAACTCGCAGGTCGCTTAGCCAAGGGCTTCCTGCGCAGCAAGCTCACGCCCCTCCTCGTCTTCGCCAGCATCCTGCTGGGCCTGCTCGCCGTGGTGCTCACCCCCCGCGAGGAAGAGCCCCAGATCGTCGTGCCCATGGTGGATCTCTACATCCCCTATCCCGGGGCTTCCCCCCGGGAAGTTGAAAGCCAAGTGACGACGCCGCTGGAGAAGCGGATGTGGGGCATCCCCGGCGTGGAGTACCTCTACAGCGTCTCCCGCCCCGGCCTCTCCCTCATCACCGTCCGCTTCAAGGTGAACGAGCCCCAGGAAGAGAGCCTGGTGAAGGTGCATCAGGAGCTCATGGCCAACGCCGACCTGCTGCCCTCGGGCGCCATGAAGCCCGTGGCCAAGCTCCTCACCATCGACGACGTGCCCTTCCTCACCCTCACCCTCCACGGCGAGCGGGAGTCGGCGGGTTCGCTGCGTGCGTTGGGCGAGGCCCTCAGCCGCGAGCTGGCCACCGTTCCAGACACGGCCCAGGTGAAGGTGGTGGGCGGCGCCCGGCGCCAGGTGCGCATCGAGCCCGACCCCGCCAAGCTCCGCTCCCTGGGAATGTCTCTCGGCGAACTCCTCCCCGCCCTCCAAAGCGCCGAGGCCCAGTTGCCCGCCGGTTCCATCGTGGCCGGAAACCGGAGCACCACGGTGGAGGCCAGCGGCTTCCTCGCGGAAGCCGCTGAGTTGAAAAGATTGGTGGTGGGGGTCCGCAACGGCCGTCCCCTCTACCTCGCAGATGTCGCTCGAATCAGTGACGCCCCCGAATCCGACCCCAGCTATGTCCTCCACGGAGAAAACGGCACGTTTTCTCCGGCTGTGACGGTCACGCTCTCGAAGCGTAAAGGATCCAACGCCACGCACCTTGCCGAGGTCGTGCTGGCCAAGGTGGAAGCCCTCAAGGGTTCCCTCATCCCCGGCGACGTGCAGCTCACCGTTACCCGCAACTACGGCGAGACGGCCGGTGAGAAAAGCAACGAGCTCATCGAGCACCTGCTCATCGCCACCCTCAGCGTGATCGCCCTCATCGGGTTGGCCATGGGCTGGCGCAGCGCCGCCGTCGTCGGCATCGCCGTGCCGGTGACGCTGGCCCTCACCCTGCTGCTCACCTACCTCTTCGGCTACACGCTGAACCGGGTGACGCTCTTCGCGCTCATCTTCTCCATCGGCATCCTCGTGGACGACGCCATCGTGGTCGTTGAGAACATCCATCGCCACCTCCACCTGCCCCTCTACGGGAATCAGACCCGCAAGCCCTTCGCCCAGCTGGTGGTAGAAGCCGTGGACGAGGTGGGCAACCCCACCATCCTCGCGACGTTTGCCGTCATCGCCGCCATCCTCCCTATGGCCTTCGTGCGCGGCCTCATGGGTCCCTACATGCGGCCCATCCCCGTGGGCGCCAGCCTGGCCATGATCTTCAGCCTCGTCATCGCCTTCGTGATTTCGCCCTGGGCGTCGCTGATCATCTTCAAAAAGGAGGCGAACCTTCCGGAGATCGATGAGACGGGCCTGCACCCCGCCACCACCCGCACGGCGGTACCGCAAGCTCCGGATCACACGGAGGCCGACGAACCCGAGAGCTGGTCCACCCGCGTGTACCGTAGGGTCATGCACGCCCTGCTCACCCAGGCCAAGGTCCGCTGGGGCTTCTTCGTGGGCGTCCTCGTCCTCCTGGGCGTCTCCATGTCCCTCGTGGGCGTCGGCGCCGTGAAGGTGAAGATGCTGCCCTTCGATAACAAATCCGAGTTCATGGTGCAGCTGGATCTCCCGGCAGGCACGCCCCGGGAGGCCAGCCTCGCCCTGGGCCAATCCGTGGCCCGGCGCCTTTTGCAAGAAGCCGTCGTCAAGGATGTGCAGGTCTACGCCGGAGAGCCGGCCCCCTTCACCTTCGTGGGCATGGTGCGCCATTCCTTCCTCCGCGCCGAAACCGAGATGGTGGACGTGCAAGTGAACCTCGTGCCCAAGGGCGACCGCAAGGAACAGAGCCACGCCATCGCCACACGCTTGCGCCCGGAGCTCCTCAAGCTCACCGGTGCCGCCCGGATGAAGATCGTGGAAATCCCCCCCGGTCCCCCCGTCATGGACACCCTCGTCGCCGAGGTCTACGGCCCCACGGAAGAAGCCCGGGTCGCCACCGCGCAGCGGGTGCGACAGGCCTTCAACGAAGTGGATGGCGTGGTGGACGTGGACAGCACCCTCAATCCCACGAGCCCCAAGCTCAGCCTCAAGCTGGATCGCGAGAAGGCCGCCCTCCACGGCGTGGCCCCCGCCCACGTGATGCAGACCCTCTTCGCCGCGGGCCAAGGCATGCCCCTCGGCACTTTCCACGTGGATCGCGGCGCCACGCAAGTACCCGTGATCCTCCAGCTTCCCAAAGAGCAACGGAGCCGCCTCAACCAGCTCCTCCAACTCACGGTCACCGGCCAGCGGGGCGCCGTGCCCCTTTCGGAGCTGGTGACGGTGATGGAGGGCCTCGAAGCCCCCGCCCTGCACCACAAGAATCTGATGCCCGTGGCCTACGTCTTCGGCGATCTCGCCGGCGCCATCGAAAGCCCCGTCTACGCGCTCTCGGTCCTCAACCAGAAGCTGGACGCCCTCAAGAACCCCGATGGCACCGTCGTGCCCCGCCTGGGCCTCGCCCACCCCGACAACACCGAGGCGCTGTCCATGAAGTGGGACGGCGAGTGGCACATCACGCTTGAGGTGTTCCGGGATCTGGGCCTCGCCTTCGCCGCCGTGCTCGTGCTCATCTACGTGCTCGTGGTGGGCTGGTTCGAGAGCTTCGCCGTGCCCCTCGTGATCCTCGTGCCCATCCCCCTCTCGCTCATCGGCATCCTGCCCGCCCACGGCCTGCTCGGCTCCTTCTTCACGGCCACGAGCATGATCGGCTTCATCGCCGGCGCCGGCATCATCGTGCGCAACAGCATCATCCTCGTGGACTTCATCGAGCTGAAGCTCTCCGAAGGCATGGCCCTGGAAGCCGCCGTGGAAGAGGCGGGCGTCGTGCGCTTCCGCCCCATGCTCCTCACCGCCGCCGCCGTGCTCGTGGGCTCCTCCGTGATGCTCGCCGATCCCATCTTCCAGGGCCTCGCCATCAGCCTCATGGCCGGCGAAGTGGCCGCCACGCTGCTTTCGCGACTGGCCGTTCCCGTCCTCTACTTCCTCCTCGCCCGAGGGGGGCGCGCGGCGGATCTGCAGCGCCGCGCATTGGCGAAGGAAGTGAAATGAAGAATATTTATCCGCAGATTACGCAGATTAAAACGGGCTGCACGCGGAAGGGCCCTCGCACGACGGGATCCAACGTGGGTATGACTGCGAACCACCAAGACACCAAGGGCACCAAGGGGCCACGACCCGCCCCGGTCATCCCCTTCGGCGTCGGCGCAAGGAGGGCCATCGAGGGCCCGCCATGCGCCGACGTCGAAGGCAGGTCCAGCTTGCTGGACCTGGGGCCGCAGGCCCGGATGGCCTTGCGGCAACGCCGAATGGAGCCTGCATTTCTTGGTGGTCTTCTCGGTATCGGCTTCGCCGATACACGAGACAAAACGAATACTGGTGTCTTGGTGGTTCAACAAGGACGTTCATGCCACGTGGTACCCCGGCGGGGCATGGAGTCTTTGTCCTCTGTGAGGCGCGCTGCGCCCTCTGTGGCCTCTGTGTCCCTTCCTTTCGAAGGGGTTTGCTTAAGTGAACGGAGTTGGGTTCGCACCTGTTCCGCCCCTACGTCGAACTCCGTTTTTTCATCTTTTTAATCTGCGTCATCTGCGAAATCTGCGGATAGCCCCTTCAGTCCTCCCAGGAGCCCCCATGACCATCGACCGCATCGTCCACTCCGTCGCCGGCACCATGATCCTCGCCAGCCTCGCCCTCACCCGTTGGGTCCACCCCAACTTCATCTGGCTCACCATCTTCGTGGGCGCCAACCTCCTGCAAAGCGGAATCACCAACTGGTGCCTGCTGAGCCGCATCCTGAAGCGCATGGGCGTGCCGGATACCGGCGGCGCCTGCGGAATCTGAGGCCCCCATGCGCGCCGCCTTCGCCTTCCTCGTCGTCAGTGCCCTCGCCCTCCCGGGGCAGGCCCCGGACCCCGCCCTCCGCGCCCGCGCCGAAGGGGCCCGCAGCGACCTATTCTCCAAGCTCTCTGGCCGCCTTCAGGAGGTGATGAAGGCCAAAGGCCCGGCGGCGGCCATGGAGGTGTGCCACGCGGAAGCGCCCGCCCTGGCCCAGGCCGTGGCCACGGCCCACCACCTCCGCATCGGACGCACCTCCTGGAAGCTCCGCAACCCCGCCAACGCGGCTCCGGACTGGGCGAAGGCCGCCGTCGAAGCCCGCCAGGCCGAGCCGTCCTTCCAAGCCACGCCCGAAGGCGGCCTCCGGGCCCTGATGCCCATCCGGTTGGCCGAAGGCTGCCTCCGGTGCCATGGCGAGGAGGCCTCCCTCGCGCCAGAGGTCCGACGGGCCCTCAAGGCCCACTACCCCGCCGACCAGGCCACGGGCTTCAAGGCCGGGGACCTGCGCGGCTGGTTCTGGGTCGAGATCGCGGGTGCTGGAAAGCCATGACCCCTCGAATCCTCATGAATGAACTCCTTTGGATCTTCCCCCTCGGCCTCCTGGCCTTCCTTTGGTTCCGCGGCCGCGGGGCCTCCGCCCCCCAGCTCCAGTCCCTCTCGGCGCGGGGCGCTCAACGGGTGGACGTCCGCACGCCCGGCGAATTCGCCGGCGGCCATGCGCCCCAGTCCGTGAACATTCCCTTGGATCAGTTGTCCCGCCGCGCGGGCGAGCTGGACAAGGCGCGGCCCGTGCTCCTCTGCTGCGCCAGCGGATCCCGCAGCGCCATGGCCACGAGCCTCCTGAAGGGGATGGGCTTCGAGGCCGTGAACGCGGGGCCCTGGGGCCGGCTCCGGGGCGTGGACTGAGCCGGAGGTATGGGAGGTCCGCAAAAGGACAACTTCAACCGGAGCAATCCTCCACGACTGTTCTCGCCGTTCTCATTGTTCTCACCGGCCCTCACTGTTCTCACTGTTCTCACTGGCCGTGTTCTTTCCTGGCCGGTGAGGCCATGGGCTGTACATGAGCCAATAAATCAGCCCAACCTCCCCGACGCCCGATGATGGTTTAGACCATGGATAGATACCTCCAGCGCTCGGTGTGCCTCCTGCTTGGAGGAACAGCCTTCGTATGGGCCCAGGAGGCCGGCCAGGCATGGGAGGCCCTCCTGAACGAATCCCGGGAGCTCCTCCGCCAAGGCGAGGGCGATCGGGCCCTCGACGCGGCCCAGAGGTCGCTGGCGCTCGCCGAGAAGGCCCTCGGCCCCGAGCACCTGAAGGTGGCCGACCTTCTCGTCCACCTGGCGGGCCTTCACGCGAAGAAGGGCGACTTCGCCCGCATCGAGCCGCTCTACACGCGCGCGCTGGCCATCCGGGAGAAGGCCTGGGGCCCGGACCATCCGGATCTGACGGGCCTCCTCCGCGATATGGCCGAGCACTACCGCTTCGATCTCGACGATCTCGCGCAGGCCGTGCCCTACTACGAGCGCATCCTCGCCATCGATGAGCGGGCGCTGGGCGCCAGCCATCCCAAGGTGCTCGCCGATCTCGATAGCCTGGCCTTCGTCTACCGCCTGCGAAATGCCCACGCCAAGGCCCGGCCCTTGTACGAGCGGCTCCTGAGCCTGCGGGAAAAGGCCTTGGGTCCAAACCATCCCAAGGTCGCCGCCACCCTCCAGATCCTGGCCCGGATCCACGCCGCGGAGGGCGATCACGCCCGCGCCGCGCCGCGCTTCGAGCGCGCGCTCGCCATCCAGGAAAAGGTTCTCGGCCCCCATCATATTGGCCTCTCCGGCCTCCTCATCGAACTGGCCGCCACCTACCGCGGCTTGAACAGGATCAAGGAGGCCGAAGCCGCCGAAGCGCGTGGGAAGCGCATCCTGGAGGCCCGCCCGCGTTAAACACGGCGGCCTAGCAATTGCCGCATGGCTCCAAGCCCTGAATTGAGCCGCATTGGTGCGATCGAGGGAGCCAAGACTGGAAGGTTTTTTACCAGCTTTTATCAGCTTTTATCAGCGTTTATCAGAGCCAGCTTTTTCTTTTAAAACCAAAAACCTGGCAATGCTGAACGCTGATGAACGCTGATGGCATTTCCGATACTGACTCGGTCTGATCACCGATGCGGCACGATTTCAGACGTCGTGTTTAGCTCCATCCCAAGGGTGGGACGGCGCATCCCAAAACTGGGACGCGCCCGAGGCCCGAGCGGGGACCGCGATCATTCAACGTTAGTCATTTCAAGACTCACGTTCTTGGCATGGAGATCGCTCAAAGTAGGCCGGCCCCGTGCCGGAGACCTTCATGGATATCGCGATCGAACGCCCCAAATCCCGGCGCAAACCCATCCTCATCGGGGGCGCGGCCCTGGGGTTGCTGGTGCTCCTGGTGGGCGTCTCCCGGCTGAAGCCCGCCGCGCCCCTCGCCGAGCGCCAGTCCCTGCTGCTGGACACCGTGAAGCAGGGGCCCATGGTCTTCCAGGTGCGCGGCACGGGCACCCTCGTGCCCCTGAACGTGCGCTGGCTCACGGCGGCCACCTCCGGGCGCGTGGAGCAGATCCGCATCCTTCCGGGCGCCGCCGTGAAGGCGGGCGACGTGATCCTGGAGCTGAGCAATCCCGAGGTGCAGCAGGGCGCCCAGGATAGCGACTGGGCCCTGCGCAGCGCCGAGGCCGACCTCCTGGGGGCCAAGGCCCGGCTGGAGACGAGCCTGCTGGACGTGCGAGCCTCCCTCGCCTCCGCCAAGGCCAACTCCAGCAACGCCCGCATGACCCTCGACGCCAACGAGAAGCTGGCGAAGGAGGGGCTCGTGAGCGGCCAGGATCTCGCCCGTTCCCGTTCCCAGAGCGAGGAACAGAGCACCCGCTTCGAGATCGAGCAGCGGCGCCTCCTGATCAGCTCCGACTCCCTCAAGGCCCAGCTGGCCACCTACCAGGCCAGGGTGGAGCAGGCCCGCGCCCTTCATGCGCTCAAGCGAAGCCTACTGGAGGGATTGAAGGTGCGCGCCGGCATGGAGGGCGTGCTCCAGCAGCTCCCCGTGCAAGTGGGCCAGCAGCTGAGCCCCGGCACCACGCTCGCGAAAGTGGCCCAGCCCACCCAGCTCAAGGCCGAGCTGAAGATCAGCGAGACCCAGGCCAAGGACCTCGCCCTCAACCTGCCCGTGAGCATCGACACCCGCAATGGCCTCGTGGCGGGCCACGTGCTCCGCATCGATCCCGCCGTGCAGAACGGCACCGTCACCGTGGACGTGGCCCTCGACGGCCCCCTGCCCAAGGGCGCCCGCCCCGACCTCTCCGTGGAAGGCGTCATCGAGATCGATAAGGCCGCCCGCGCCCTCTTCGTGGGCCGCCCCGTTCAGGCCCAGGCCCACAGCCAGGCGACCCTCTTCAAGCTGAGCCCCGAGGGCTCCGAGGCCTCCCGCGTGAAGGTGCGCCTCGGCCGCGGCTCCGTAAACGCCATCGAGATCCTCGAAGGCCTGCAGCCCGGCGACAAGGTGATCCTCAGCGACACCTCCACCTGGGATGGCGCCGACCGCATCCGAGTCCAGTAGCCCTTCCTCCTTCCTCCTTCCTCCTTCCTCCTTCCTCCTTCCTCCTTCCTCCTTCC
>CAYWDR010000137.1:2778-9786 GCA_964457075.1 uncultured Solibacteraceae bacterium | reverse complement strand
GCTGGACCTGGGGCCGCAGGCCCGGATGACCTTGCGGCAACGCCGAAAGGAGCCTGCTTTTCTTGGTGGTCCTCTCGGTATCGGCTCCGCCGATACACGAGACAAAAGGAATACTGGTGTCTTGGTGGGTCAACAAAGACGTTCATGCCGCGAGGTGCCATGGCAAGGGATGGAGTCTGTGCCTAAACGCCCCCTCCAAAGGCTCGTAGCAGCTCCCGAGAATCCACGCCCATCGATGCGCACCCCTGTTTAGGAAAGCACACTCATGATCACGCTGCAGAAGTCTGGCGGCCTGGCCGCCCTTGGCGAGGCGCTGGCCTACATCGTTGGCTTCGTGGTGATGGGCACGGTGCTCAATCCCGGGAACACCCAGGGGTGGAGCACGGCGCAACGGCTCGCCTTCGTCCTTGAACGGAAGGGTCTTTTCGAGGCCTGGATCCTCTTCGTCGGCGTGGGTGGCGGCCTCCTCCTCGTGGTGCTCACGGCGGCCCTGCACGAACGGCTCAAGGCCAAGTCCGCCGACCTTCTGAGGGTGGCCACGCCCTTGGGCTTCATCTGGGCGGGGCATGTCCTCGCGAGCGGCATGGTGGAGAGCGCAGGCCTGAACGCCCTGGCGAAACTCCATGCCCGGAATCCCGAGCAGGCCGCCACGGTCTGGCTGGCCACGGGGCCCGTTCAAAATGGACTCGGCGGCTACATCGAAATCGTGGGGGGCATCTGGATGCTCCTCATCAGCGCCGCCGGCCTCCGGTCCGGCCAGCTCTCCAAGGCCCTGGGCGTCCTCGGCCTTGGAGTGGGTGTGGCCGGGGTGCTTTCAGTGCTTCCACCCCTCCGCGAAGGGGCGACGATGGTGTTCGGGATCAGTCAGATCCTGTGGTTCCTTTGGATGGGGGTCCACATGCTTCGGCCCCCTGCCTCCGGGTAGCCCCGGCTCCGCCCTACACTGGGCGATCCCCCGGACGGCCCATGAGCTACCCCCACCTCCTCGCCCCCCTCGACCTCGGGTTCACGACCCTGCGCAACCGCGTGCTCATGGGCTCCATGCACACGGGGTTGGAGGAGGAGAAGGGCGGCTTCGCGAAGATGGCGGCCTTTTACGCCGAGCGGGCGAAGGGGGGCGTGGGGCTCATCGTGACCGGTGGCATCGCGCCCAATCTGCGGGGGCGGCTCACGCCCTTCGGCAGCGAGCTCGCGTGGTTCTGGCAGACGCGGCGGCACCGGCCCATCACGGAGGCCGTGCACGCCGAAGGGGGCAAGATCGCCCTGCAGATCCTCCACGGCGGACGCTACAGCTACCATCCGCTTTCCGTGAGCGCCTCGAACGTGAAGGCGCCCATCACGCCCTTCAAGCCCTCGGCCCTCAGTGGGCGGGGCGTGGAGAAGACGATCCGGGACTACGTTTCGTGCGCCCGCCGCGCCCAGGACGCGGGCTACGACGGCGTGGAGATCATGGGCAGCGAGGGCTACCTCATCAACCAGTTCCTCGTGGCGCGCACGAACCGCCGCACGGATCGGTGGGGCGGGCCCTACGAACACCGCATGCGCTTCGCCACGGAGATCGTGCGCCGCACGCGCGAGGCCGTGGGCCGCGACTTCATCCTCATCTTCCGCCTCTCCATGCTGGACCTCATCCCCGACGGCTCCACCTGGGAAGAGGTGGTGCTGCTCGCCAAGGCCATCGAGGCGGCGGGCGCGACGATCCTCAACACGGGCATCGGATGGCACGAGGCCCGGGTGCCCACCATCGCGACGATGGTGCCCCGGGGCGCCTACACGTGGGTCACGCGCAAGCTCAAGGGAGAGGTGGGCATCCCCCTCATCACCACCAACCGCATCAACATGCCCGAGGTGGCGGAGGACATCCTCGCCCGGGGCGACGCGGATATGGTGAGCATGGCCCGCCCCCTGCTCGCGGACGCCGACTTCGTCGTGAAGGCCGCTTCGGGCCGCACGGACGAGATCAACACCTGCATCGCCTGCAACCAGGCCTGCCTGGATCACGTCTTCGAGCAGAAGCGGGCCACCTGCCTGGTGAACCCCCGGGCCTGCTTTGAAACGGAGCTGAACTTCCCGAAGGCGGTACTGGCGAAGAAGCTGGCCGTCGTGGGCGGCGGCGCGGCGGGCATGAGCTTCGCGGCCCACGCCGCCGAGCGCGGCCACGCCGTCACCCTGTTCGAGGCCGGCCCGGAGCTGGGGGGCCAGCTCAACATCGCCAAGCGGGTGCCGGGCAAGGAGGAGTTCTACGAGACCTTGCGCTACTTCACGCGCCGCCTCGCCCTCGCGGGCGTGGAGGTGCGCACCAACATCCGCGCCACGCCCGAAGATCTCGAAGCCTTCGACGAGGTGGTGCTCGCCACGGGGGTCGTGCCCCGCGTGCCCGAGCTTTCGGGCATCGACCATCCCAAGGTGGTGAGCTATCCCGATCTGCTCCTGGGCCGCAAGGTCGCGGGCGCCAAGGTGGCCATCATCGGCGCCGGGGGCATCGGCTTCGATGTGGCGGAATTCCTCGTGCAGGGCGGCCACGGGCCCAGCACGGAGGCCTATTTGAAGGAATGGGGCGTGGATCATGAGCACGCCCACCGGGGCGGACTCCTGCCCGACCCCGAGCTCCTACAGCCCGCCCGCGAGGTCTTCATGTGCCAGCGCAAATCCGATCGCATGGGCGCCGGCCTGGGCAAGACGACGGGCTGGATCCACCGGGCCAGCCTCAAGGCATTCAAGGTGAGGATGCTCAGCGGCGTCACCTACGAGCGCGTCGATGACCAGGGCCTGTGGATCCGCGAATCCGGCGCCACGGAGCCCCGCTGCCTCGCGGTGGATACCGTCGTGAACTGCGCGGGCCAGCTCTCCAACCGGGAGCTGCTCGGCCCCCTTCAGTCCGCGGGCCGCCCCGTTTACCTCATCGGCGGCGCCGATCTGGCCTCGGAGCTGGATGCCAAGCGGGCCATCCGGCAGGGGGCCGAGCTGGCGGCGCGGATCTAATCAAAGGAACGGACAGCCTCGTCCTAAATATGCCCGTATTTTCCAATCTGTATTCATGCCGATCCTTCAGTTCCGCCGGATCGGAACCGATGTTCCTGGAGTGCCCGATCTCCGCGCAAACACCCACCTTCGATCGGCCGTGGGCCGGACCCGCAAGGTCCTATCCCGGCTGCACCTGTCGGTGCTCGCGGAAATGCACTATCAGGTGATCCTGGACAGCCTCCACGAGGGCGTGATGTTCATCGACCCCTCCGGCAACACCCTCCACTGCAATCCGGCCACGGAGCGGATCCTCGGGGTATCCGCACATCTGATCCAGGGGCTTTCCAGCGTGGATCCCGAGCACTTCCGCGCGCTCAAGGAGGATGGCTCCGTTTTCGGCGAGGATGAGCACCCCAGCCGCGTGGCCCTGCGCTCGGGGCAGCCCTGCCTGGGAGTGGTGCAGGGCCTGCCCCGGGCCGGGAACGCGATCCAGTGGATCAGCGTCAACGCCGTCCCCCTGAAGGGGCCCCATGGACAGGTGAGCGGCGTCGTGGCCTCCCTGGTGGACATCACCCCCATCAAGCTCCTACAGGAACGGCTCCAGAACGAGGCCACCCGGGATCCCCTCACCGGCCTGGCGAACCGGCGCTGCTACTTGGAAAACCTCACCAAGGCCTTCCATGGCGCCCGCCGCCATGGGCATCCCATGTCCGTGGCCTATTGCGATCTGGATCATCTGAAGGCCATCAACGACGCCCATGGCCACGCGGCCGGCGATCAGGTCATCCGGGCCTTCGGCCGCGTGGTGGCCGATGCGCTAAGGCGGGAGGATCTCGCCGCCCGGTTCGGCGGAGATGAGTTCTGCCTGCTCTTCACGCACGTGGGGGCCGCCGAATCGCGGATCTGCCTCTCGCGGGTGCTGGCCCACGTGAATGAACTCGAACTGACCCTATCGAACGGCGCCACCCTCAACGGGTTCACGGCGAGCGCGGGGCTTGCGGATCTCAAGGAATCGCATGCCCACCCCGACGATGTGCTGGCCGCCGCGGATCAGGCCCTCTACAGGGCCAAGCAGGAGGGGCGGGATCGGCTCGTGATCGCCTGAAGCGATGGAATCAAAATTCAAGTGCGGACCCGCCATGCCGAACGAAGGAGCGGAACGGCGCGGGCCGTTGATCTCGTGCCGGGTGAATTTGGAACCCAGGAGTTGATATGGCTCAAGCAGGGTTATCCCTATCCCTCACCGCCCTGGCGGCGCTCCTTCAGGCCCCCCTTCCGGCGCAGGCGCCTTCAGGGACCTCTGGGCAGGAAGGCAGCCCCCGGGAGGCCCTCGCCAAGGGCAAGGCCACCCTCGAATTGCGCACCCGGTATGAGCACGTGGACGACGACGTCTCCGGGAAGACGGCCGACGCCCCCACCAACCGCCTCGTGCTCACCTACAAATCGGCCCCATGGGAGGGCCTATCCCTCACCGCCCAGTTCGAGAACGTGGCCGTGCTGGGCACCCCCCGCTATTTCGTGCCCCAGACCGGATACGGCCAGAGCACCCACGCCACCGTGGTGGATCCGCCCCTCTCGGGCCTGAACCAGCTCTTCGTGGAGTGGAAGGGCCTCAAGGCGGGCCGGCAGGTGATCAATCTGGACCAGCAACGGTTCATCGGCAGCGTGGGGTGGCGCCAGAACGATCAGACGTTCACGGGCCTCACCTATTCCCGCGCCGATCTCCTGCCCTGGATGGCCTTCACCTTCGGGCACCTGACCCAGGCCCAGCTCATCACCGGATTCACCAAACCCATCAACGGGGAAATAGTGAACGTGGATGTGAAGGTGATTCCCAAGGGGCATATCCGCCTTTTCTATTACGCCTTCGAGGAACAGGTGGCGGCGGGCACCGCCCTGGCTGCCTCCACGGGGGCCTCCACCGCCAACAGCTTCAAGCACACGGGCGCGCGGCTGGACGGCGACGTTTGGAGGCTCTTCTACGATGTCTCCGCGGCCAAGCAGGACCGATACAAGGACGCCACCGCGACCGGAACCCTTGAGGCCGACTACCGCTACCTCGGCCTGGGCTTCCGCATCACGAAGGACCACAACCTCCAAGCGGCGCGAGAGACCTTGGAACCTGGATTCAAGACCCCCTACGCCACCGCCCACGCCTGGAACGGATGGGTGGACCGTTTCGTCGCCACGCCCGCCAAGGGGCTGGAGGACACCTTCCTCGTCTACAAAGGCAAGGTGGGCCCCTGGTCCTTCGAGGCCAGCCACCACACCTACAAGGCCGAGACGGACGGCACGGCCTACGGCAAGGAGTGGAACGCCCTCGTGGGGTTCCAGATCACCAAATGGTGGAGCCTCCTGGCCAAGGCGGGCAGCTATACGGGCGATCCGGCTTCGGCGCCCGGCCCGCTCTCCAAGGACACCCGCAAATTCTGGCTTCAGAGCAGCCTCAAATTCGATTGATCCCCATCCACCCCATCCAGGCAGGAGGACCGGCCATGAACAACTACCTCAAGCGGATTTCCACCCTCGGGATCCTCGTGGCCACGGGCCTATCCATGGCCTTCGCCCAGGAGGGCGCCCGCCAGCGCCACACGGCGGAGCTGTTGGCCAAGCTCATGGTCGCGTCCCGGCAGATCATTTCCGAGAACCAAAAGCTCTTCAACGACCCCGACGTCGGCGATAAGGGTTTCACGCCATCGGCCTTCGCCGATAAGGCGGGAGCCAATTTCAAGCGGCTGTACGGCCTCGATATCAAAACGGACAAGACCCTTCCTTCGGAAGTCCAGATGCTCTGGCAGGCCATGCAGGACGTCGTGAAGGACGCCCAGCCCGTGATCAACAAGAAGGGGATGGCCTTCAAGGGCTTCCTGCCGGCCGTCTTCGCCCGCCAATCCGCCGCCAAGTTCACGGCCAAGGTGCCGGGAGCCTACGCCAAGCTCACCTCCATCCCCGACGTGCATAACAAGGTGAACACCCCGGACGAATGGGAGGCGAAGGTGCTCGCGAAATTCCTGAAACCCGACTACCCCAAGGGAACCCCCTTCTCGGAAGTGGCGGACAAGGGCGGCAAGAAGATGCTGCGCCTCATCCAGCCCGAGTATTTCGTGGAGAGCTGCATGCCCTGCCATGGCGAACCCAAGGGGGAGAAGGGCCCCGGAGGGGTCGTCAAGTGCGGCAAGAAACCCGGCACGGGAGGCGCGGGGTTCAGCATCGGGTTGAAGGTTGAGTAGGGCCCGCCGCCCGCCCCGACTCCGAACCCGAAGGGACCGCCCATGAAGCGCTTCAAGGACCAAAGCGTCCAGATGAAACTCTCCCTCGGCTTCGGGGGGGCGGCCTCGATCTTCGCGCTCGCGGTCCTCTTCACCTGGGTCGGCCTCTTCATCTCCACCCGGGCCACGGCCCGGATCGCCGACCACGTCATGCCGCTCAATCAGGCGATCTTCCGCCTTCAGCTCGGCGTTTCCCGCACCAAGGCCAACCTATTGACGGCCCTCTCGGGCGCGGACCTCTTCAAGCGCGAACAGGTGCTGAACGAGATCGGGGAAACGGATCTGCTCCCGATCCTCCGGGAAATCCTCGATAAGGCGGAGGAGGAGACGCAGCGCGAGGTCTTGAAGAAGGTCGAATCCACGCTGAAGGAGCTTCAGGACACGAACCGCTCGGAGGTGCTTCCCCTCATCCGGGAGGACAAGCTGGAGGATGCGAACCGCGTGGTGACGGTGACCCAGGATGCGCGGACCACCGAAATTGAGGACTTGTTGAAGTCCCTCCTGGAAGCGCAACTCGAGCGGAGCAAATCCAATACCGCCTCGGTGCAAGCCTCCAACCGGGTCAACCTCGTGCTCGCCGCGCTCCTCCTCTTCGCGGCCTCGGGGTTGTCCGTGTTCATGGTCCGCCTCACCACCCGGTCCACCACGAATTTCGCAATGCGACGATAGGTGGTGAGCTTCCCTCCCACCACAGCGATGATTCCGCCATGCAACTCAAAGATTTTGTGCTCCCTGGGAACATCCGTGGTGCTTTTTCCGGGGGCGGTTATCAGAG
>CAYWDR010000137.1:0-2768 GCA_964457075.1 uncultured Solibacteraceae bacterium | reverse complement strand
GCGGGTATGCCGAGAGATGGCCCTCGGCAACCTCGCCTTCGACGACTGCGGCATCGACACCCAGGACGAAATGGGGCAAATGGCGGATTCCCTCCGCAAGGTGGTGGGGAAGATGCGGCGCAGCATGGCCACCATCGGCGGGTACGCCCAATCCCTCGTGGGATCCTCCCGGGAGCTCTCGGGGATGAGCCAGCAGATGGCCCATCACGCGAGGGAGACCACGGAACAGGTGAACCTCGTCGCGAGCTCCGCGGACGAGGTCAACCACAGCATCCATAGCGCGGCGAGCAGCGCGGAGGAGATGGGGGCGAGCGTGGTCCAAGTGGCGTCCAACGCCTCGGAGGCCGCGCGGGTGGCCCAAGCGGGCGTGACGCATATCCAGGCCACCGACGCCTCCGTCGCCAAGCTAGGCGAGAGCATTTCCGAAATCGGCAACGTGGTGAAGATCATCACCACCATCGCCGAGCAGACGAACCTCCTGGCCCTGAACGCCTCCATCGAAGCGGCCCATGCCCGCGAGGCTGGAAAGGGCTTCGCCGTCGTCGCGGGGGAGGTGAAAAAGCTCGCGGACGCCACGGTGGAGGCCATCAAGGATATCCAGGAGAAGGTGGAGGCCATCCAGCGCGACGCCCAGGAATCCGCCCTGGCCATCGGCGGAATCACCTCCATCATCACGCAGATCAACGATCTCCAAGACCTCATCGCCGCCTCCACCGGGGAGCAGTCCCAGGCGGCCGGCGAGATCGGCGTCAGCACCTCCCATTCCGCCGCCGGCAGCTCCCGGATCGCAGAGGGCATCGCGGGCGTGGCCGCCGCGGCCCGCGGCACCGCCGACTGCGCCTCCGGGCTTCAAACCGCCTCCGCGGAACTGGGACGCATCGCCTCCGAACTCGAAAGCCTGGTTTCGGAGTTCACTTATTGAACCGGACCGGGCGCCGGCGCCCTAAACCAGACTCAGCGCCACTTCCCGCAGCAGCGGTTCCGCATTCGGATTGCGGGCGAGGTTGCGCAGGGCCTCGTGGATGAGGTCCTGGGGGACGCGGAGATCCAAGGGCTTCACGGCCAGCTTCCTCAGGCGCTCCCCCCAGGGCGTGAGCGCGGGCTCCTTGCCGCCGCGGATGCGGGCCAGATCCGCGACGAGGCGCAGCAGCACCTCCAGGGCCTCCCGCAGCTGCTCGTTTTGCGCCTTCACGGCGTCCTTTTCCGGCAGCAGGGGCTCGGAGGCGGAGGGGAAGGCGGCGCCCTCCATGAGCCGCATCCAGGCCTCCAGTTGGGCCTGGGCCCGCTGAAAGGCGTCCTCTTCCAGGTAGCGCAGGGTGCCTTCGGAAAGGGCCATCCATCGCTGCTTGGAGCCCTCGTGCCACCCCTTGGCGGAAGCCACGGCCCAGGCCTCCTTGGGGGACAGGGGGGCAAAGGCGATGCGCTGGGCGCGGCTGCGGATGGTCTGCAGCATGGCCTCGGGCCGGTGGGTGACGAGGAGGAACCGGGTGCCCGGAGGCGGTTCCTCCAGGGTCTTCAGCAGGATATTGGCCGAGGCCCCGTTGAGGCGGTGGGCGTCCTCGATGAGGATCCAGCGGTGGCAGCCCATGGCAGGGCTGAGGCTGGCCCAATTGATGACGCCACCCTCCACGAGATCGTCCTCGCGGATCATGCCCACCTTGATGAGGCCCGCCTTGCCCTCGGGGGCGATGCGCAGGAGGTTGGGCAGCTCGATGGGCAGCGGATCCGAGTGGAAGAGGCCGCAGCCCTCGCAATCCCCGCAGGCGGATTTGCGGAAGCAGAGTTCCCGCTGCGCCATCTCCAGGGCCACGCGGCGCTTGCCGATGCCCTCGGGCCCCGTGAGCAACAGCGTGCCCGGTAGCTTGCCGGCCTGGAGGCGTTCCAGGAGTTTGGCGCGGATGGGCTGGTGGCCCTGGATTCTAGGGTCAAACATCAGTCCACCGCGAACCCGGCGTTCCGCAGCAACGGCGCCACGCGGCCCCAGATGGCGGCCTCTACGGCCTCCTCTCCCTCCCGGGCGGGGATGATGGCGATGCGGTTGGGCTCCCGTTCGGCGATGGCGAGGAAGCGGGCCCGCACCCGGCGGTGGAAATCCAAATGGGCCGTATCGAAGCGGGTCTCGTTGAAGCCTTCCATGGAAAGGTTGCGCACCTCCACCCGCTGGAGGCTGGCCTCGGGATCCAGATCCAAGAGCAGGGTGAGGTGGGGCCTCAGCCGTTGGAGGACGAGGGCGCTGAGCGCGTCCAGGGCCTCCTCGGGCACGCCGCTGGCCCCCTGGTAGGCCCTCGTGCTGTCCTCGAAGCGGTCCACGAGCACCACCTTCCCCGCCTCCAGGGCCGGCCGGATCACGTCCTTGAGATGCTGGGCCCGGTCGGCGTAGAAGAGCAGGAGCTCGGCCTCGGGGGACCAGGCCTCGCCGCCGGGATGGGGCTCCAGGAGGAGGCGGCGCAGCTCCCGGCCCAGGGCCGTGCCGCCGGGCTCCTTGCTCACCACGAGGGGCAGGTCCAGATGGCGGAGCCGCTCGGAAAGCCGGAGCAGTTGCGTGCTCTTGCCCGACCCCTCCACGCCCTCCACGGTGATGAATACGCCCGCCACGCCTGCTCCAGATGGGAATCCTTGAGCATACCGGGGCGGGCCCCGAAGGGGCCGGTGGCCCGGGCGATCCTCGGGGTGTTTGAGCGAAACCCCGGAAGGGGCTAGACTTCCTGCAAACCCTTAGGAGTCCCTGGTGCTTGAAGCGGTCCAGTGCCCCAAGTGCTCCACCCGCT
>CAYWDR010000136.1:0-9823 GCA_964457075.1 uncultured Solibacteraceae bacterium | reverse complement strand
CCATTCTCGGTGGGTCAGCTAGAGGGCGAAGGAAACATACAAGGGCCAGTGAGAATAGGAATCGTGCCGCTCATGCGTACAACCCCGGCTCAATGCAGCGGCTCCACTCTCCAGTACGTCACGCACCTCCACGCCCACTCGATGGGCCCGAATCGGAAGCGGCCCATCCAGGCGCGGCTCCAGGCCAGCTGGAGGCCGTAGATGAGGACGGCCGTGCCCAGGGCCGCGGTGGCGCCCATGTTGAGGCCGAGGGTGGTCCACAGCTTGAGGAAGGCCGCCAACAACAGCGTGTGGGTGAGGTAGTTCGTGAGGGCCATCCGGCCCAGGGGCGCCAGCAGGGAGAAGCGGCCCAGCCATTCGGGGCGGGCCAGGAGCCGGAGGAGGCCCGCGACGTACCCGAGGGCCAGGGTGAAGGTGCCGAACTCCGCCGCCAGGCCCCACGCGGTTCCGTAGCCCAGGTGCCGCCAAGCCGCGGGCACCCGGCCCAAGGGATCGTGTACGAGGAAGGAGAGGGCGAGACCCAGGGGGAAGCACACGTTGAAGAGGCGCCTCAAACGGGTGGCGTGGGCGCCGGGCTCCGCGATCATCCCCCACCGCCACAGCCCGGCCCCCAAGAGGAAGAGCGGCAGGATCGATCCGGCCTCCTGCAGCAGGCGGGCGATGGTGCGGCCGATCCGGGCGGGCACTTCCATCCCGAAGAGGCCTTGAAGGGGCCTGTTCCCGAGGGATTGGATCTCGGGCCGGTGCCAGGCCTCAATGGACCATCGGGGGTCGAGGCCCAGGGCGTGGGCGAGGTTTGGCACCAGGCTGAGCAGCAGGAACACGCCGGAGGCCGCGGCGAGGATGGTCCTGGGGCGGGCTCCGAGGAAGGGGATCAAGGCGAACCCGAGGGTGGCGTAGAGGAGGAGCACGTCCCCCGTCCACACGAAGCGGTAGTGGAGGGCCCCCAGTATGAACAGCGCGCCCAGGCGGCGCAGGGCGAAGGGAAGGACCGCGTGCCCCTTCGCCGCCGCCCGCTCGAATTGGATGAAGAAGCCCACCCCGAACAGCATCGAAAAACAGGAGATCCCCTTGCCGCGGATGAAGATATCCGTGAGCTGGGCCACGAGGCCGTCCACGCGGCCTCCGGATGCGAGGGCCCCGGGGCCCTGCTCCGCCCCCGCGAAGATGGAGGCGTGGATGAGGAGCACGGCGAAGTAGGCCAGGGCCCGGATGATATCCAAGGAGGCCAAGCGTTCCCGGTCCTCCACGGGCACGGCGGGATCCAATCCGTGGAGCGGGTCGAGGGCGGTGGGGTTCATTCCGGAAAAATATCATCCGAGCCTGAGGCTGGCTAGCCTCGTATTGGATTAAACCGGCAATGTTGTTTCAGAAAACCCGATGCCTCCCGTGACGCCCCTCCCGGGGAAGCGGAATATGCTGAGGCTCGGAGGCGGGCCCCATGAAACTGCTCCTGGTGGAGGACGATGAAGGCTCCGGCCGCATGCTGGCCCGGAACCTGCGCGAGCAGGGCTTCACCGTCGAGTGGGCCGCGGATGGGGAAGCGGGGCTCCTGGCGGCCCGGCAGGGCACCTTCGACGGGCTGATCCTCGACGTGATGCTGCCGGGCCTCGACGGATTCACCCTCCTTCAGGAGCTGAGGGCCGGCGGCGTCGAAACCCCGGTGATCTTCCTCACCGCCAAGGACGCCCTGCCCGATCGGATCCGGGGCCTCGAGCTGGGCGGCGGAGATTACCTCGTGAAGCCCTTCGCCTTTTCCGAACTCCTGCTCCGGATCCACAACCTGCTCTCCCGGGGCGCCACGGCGCCCGTCCGCACCCTGTCGGTGGCGGATCTCACCCTTTCCCCCCACCAGCGCCGCGCCTTCCGGGGGGGGCAGCGCCTGGACTTGAGCCCCCAGGAATACGCCCTCCTCGAACTGCTCATGCGCCACGCCGGAAACGTCGTCAGCCGCACCCGCATCGCGGAGGATCTCTGGGATCTCGAATACTCCGGGGATTCCAACCTCGTGGATGCCGCCGTCCGGCGGCTGCGCAGGAAGGTGGATGACCCATACGCCCATAAGCTCATCCAGACCCGGAGGGGCGTGGGATACGTGCTGGAACCCATGCATGCCTAGGCGCCTGCCCCGGAGCCTCGTCTTCCGCCTCACGGCGATCTTCAGCCTCGTGGGCATGGGCCTCATCTGGGGGATGGGCTTCTTCCTCATCTCCTCCCTGCGTTCCGCCACCCATGCCCAGGTGGAAATGGAGGTCCTCCGCATCGAGCGCGCCATCCTCATCGCCACGGCCGTGGTGCCGCTCCTGGGGGCCCTGCTGGCCTGGTTCCTGGCCCGCCTGGGTCTCGCGCCCCTTCGGCCCCTCGCCCGGCAGGTGGGGGCGATCCGCCCCGAGAATTTGAACCTGCGGCTGGATCCCCAAGCCATGTGCCTGGAGCTGGCCCCCTTGGCGCGCTCCCTGAATGAAACGCTGGGGCGCCTGGAACTCGCCTTCCAGCGCCTTTCCGATCTCAATGCGGAATTGGCCCACGAACTCCGGACGCCCATCCACGCGCTCCAGCTGGAGGCGGAGAGCCTGTTGAACCGGAAGGAGCTGCCTCCCGCCGCGGCGGAAGCCCTCGTCGGCATGATGGAGACCCTCACCCACATGGCCACCGTCGTCGAGCAGATGCTCTTCCTATCGCGGGTCGAAGAGGCCCAGCCCCTTGACCGGACGCCACTCGACGCGGGGGATCTCCTCCGCCTCGCCGCGGCTCCCTACGAATGCCTCGCCGAGGAAGCGAACGTCACCCTCCGCATCGAGGCCCCTCCGGGCCTGGCCCTTTTCGGCAATGCCACCCTCCTTCGCCGGGCCCTCCACAACCTCCTGGCCAACGGGATCCGCCACTCTCCCCGGGGAGGGACGCTCACCCTCCGGGCCTTCGTCACAGATGGGGGGGGCGCGGCCTTGGAAGTTCGAGACGAGGGCCCGGGCATCCCCCCGCACGTCATCGCCCAAATCGGCCGGCGCTTCCTCCGCTCCGAATCCTCCCGAACCCCTGCCCTGGGCGGATCGGGCCTCGGGCTCGCCATCGTTCAGCGCATCTCCCTCCTGCACGGGGGAACCCTTGCCTTCGAGACCGTCGATGGGCAGGGCACCGTGATCCAGATCAAGCTTCCTGGATTCTGATCAAACCGTCATACTTTGATCACGGGTTGATCATTTCGGAGTCGTATCTCTGTTTCACCGGAATTGCCGGATCGGCGGCAGTCCGTTGATGCGCGAGACGCGCTGGAGGTTCCTCATGAAACCTGGAATCCACGAAGGAGGCTTGCGATGAACATCGGCAAGCGTTTCCTCAAGGCGCTCGGCGCATCCATCGGACTGGCCCTGGCCCTCGCGGCCATGCCCCAGGCCCTGGCCGGCCAGCAGGGTGATGGGAAGGGGAGGTCCGGAGAGGTCAACTGGGCGGCCGTGAATCCCGCGTTCGCGAAGGCGGATTACGTCAAGGACAAGTCCGTCTGCCTCAGCTGCCACGAAGACGCCATGAAGGCCTACGAAGGCACGACCCACGGGCGGCAATTCCAGCACGCCCCCAAGGGCGCCCTCCAAACCCTCGATTGCGAATCCTGCCACGGCCCCCGCAGCCTGCACGTGGCCGATCCCGACGCCAGCCTGAAGATGTCCCCCAAGCAGTATTCCGCCGCCTGCATGCAGTGCCACCAGGGCGGCGGGCGCATGCACTGGCAGGGCAGCCGCCACTCGTCCGCCGAGGTGGGATGCACCTCCTGCCACACGGTGATGAAGCGGAACAGCGACAAGGCCCTGCTCGCCAAGAACGACGAAGCGGCCACCTGCTACACCTGCCACACGGACGTGAGGGGCGAGATGCAGAAGTCCTCGCACCACCCCGTGCGCGAGGGCAAGATGTCCTGCTCCAGCTGCCACAACACCCATGGCTCCACCGGCAAGAGCCTGCTGAAGGCGGGCACGGTCAACGAGACCTGCTACACCTGCCACCAGGAAAAGCGCGGCCCCTTCCTCTACGAACACGCGGCGGTGCGCGAGAACTGCGCCAACTGCCACGGTGCCCACGGCACCAACAACCCCAGCCTGCTGGAGACGAAGGGCTCCTTCCTGTGCCTGCAGTGCCACTCCTATGGCGGGCATGTCAACCTGCCCCGGTACAACCGGACGAGCAACCCCTACGGCCAAGGCTGCGTGAACTGCCACACCACGCAGCATGGCTCCAACAGCCCGTCGGGCGCCAAGTTCACCCGGTAGAGGAGGCGAGATCATGAGCGCAAAACACGTAATAGGATCCCTCCTGCTGCTGGCGCCGATGGTGGCTTCCGCCCAGGAGGCGAAGTCCCCCGAGGCCAAGGGCGAATTCACGGTCGAGGGCCGGAAGGTCGACGTCGATCCCGCCTCCGCGAAATACAACGAGTACAGCGACGTCCGCAACGGGTTCCCGCACTACACGCTGGGCCTGGATTGGGTGGGCAAGGAGAGCGGGCTCTTCCTGGATGTGAAGGGCAAGAACCTGCTCAGGGACGACCAGTCCATCCGCGTCGGCTTTGGGAAGTTCGGCCTTTGGAGCCTCGTGCTGGATCGCAACGAGACGCCCCACAACCTCAGCTTCAAGGCCATGACCCCCTTCCGCGACCAGGGCGATGGCCTTTACACGGTGGATTCCACCGTCGGCATCCCGAACCAGCATCTGGCCGGCACCGCCGCCCAGATGGATGCCAACGACCTGGCGACCGCCGCCTGGCTGCCCGGCCAGCTGCGGCGCACGAGCCTCGCCACCCAGCGCGACAAGACGGGGGCCACCCTCAGCCTCACCCCCACCGAGCATCTGAAGCTCCGCCTCATCCTCTCGGACGAGCAGCGGACGGGCACGAAGGTGGGTTACGGCCCCATCGGCGACCGTCCGCCCCGCACGCTCAACGTCCAATTGGCCGAGCCCCTGGACTTCTCCAGCCGGGAGCTGCGGCTTGAAGCCGAGTACAACCGCTCCCGCTACCAGGCCATGCTGACCTACACGGTGTCCAAGTTCGAAAACAATCTGGACGCCTTCACCTGGCAGAACATCTACACGGACAACGTGGCCGGCACCACCTACGACCAGTGGACCTCGCACCGCGTCGCCACCTTCGGACGGAAGCCCCTCTCGCCCGATAACCAGTACCAGAACGCGACCCTCTCCCTCGGGGTGAACCTGCCCCTGGCCAGCCGCCTCTCCGTGACGGCGGCCTACGGGAAGATGGAGCAGGACAAGGCCCTCCTCCCCTACGCCACCAGCGATTTCGGGAACACGGGTGGCGAGGATTTCAGCTCCGCTGAAGTGCTGCCCCGGCACTCGGCCCAGGCCGAGATCACCACCCAGCGGATCAACGTCGACTACAGCCTCAACCCCTTCAGCCGGCTGAACCTCCGCGCCTACCTCCGCTACTACGACCTGGACAACGGGACGCCCGTAAGCGATTGGTGGTACGTCACCGACGACACCATCCCCGGCGCCGCCACGGCCACGCTCCCCCTCGATCCCACGGAGGTCAACAAGCGCCGGAACATGCCCTTCTCCTACACCCAAAACGTCAAGGGCGTGGAGGCCACCACCTACCTCGGCTTCTGGCGCACCTCCCTCGGCGTGAGCCTGGAGCGGGAGGATATGGATCGGACCTTCCGGGAGGGGGATACGGAGGAGACCATCCTCAAGGCCACCTTCCGCACCCGGCCCGCCAAGTGGCTGAGCCTGCGGGGCAAGGTGCTGGCCGGCAACCGGGATGGCGGCGCCTACGACTACAACGTCACCACCGCCTCCTACTGGTACGAGCAGGCGGAGCTCTCCGGCGGGGAAATCAACGCCAGCCCCCGCTTCAGCTTCATCAACCATCCGGATATGCGGAAGTACGACGTATCCGACCGGAAGCGCAAGGAATGGGATCTCGTCGCCATCCTCGCGCCGATGGAGAACCTCGATATCTCCCTCTCCCACCGGGACCGCCGGGATGACTTCGATTCCGACGTGACGCGCGTCCAGCCCCTCCTCGGCAATCCCTACGCCGCGACCGACGCGGATCGGAACGCCTACACGCCCGGCACCCAGCTGGGCCTGCTGAAGAACGACGTCAAGCGCACGGCCGTGGATATCTCCTTCACGGCGAGCGAGCGCCTGGTCCTCAACGCCTTCGCCAGCCGCGAGGCCATCGAGGCCACCCAGCGGGGCCTCGAGCACAACGAGAACAACAAACTGAATCCGACCCTGGCCTCCCTCGGCACGAGCGAGCTGGGCCCCTGGACCCGGGCCACCTCCCAGTGGATGGCCAGGACCGAGGACAAGACCGATACCTACGGCGTCGGCGCCTCCTTCCAGTTCATCCCCGAGAAGCTCGGCCTCTCCGCGGAGTACACCTACTCCAACGGGACGGTGGATATCGCCTACAGCGGCTTCGGGGCCATCTCGGCCCTGAACCCCGCCAACGCCCTGCTGGACAACTACCAGTTCGCCTTCCGCACGCCGCCCACGGCGCGCACCAAGCAGACGGCCCTGAACGCCAAGCTGGGCTACCAGTTCAGCAAGCACCTGAAGGCCACGCTCCACTACGCCTTCAACCGCTACGACCTCAGCGATTGGATGCAGGAAGCCAATGCCCCCTGGTTCGAGTCCGTCGGCAGCGAGTATCTGCTCCGCGACACCTCCAGATCCAACCAATGGGGCAACCGCCTCGTGAATCTGGGGAGCAACCTCGCCCCCACCTATAGCGCTCATTACGTCGGGGTCAGCCTGTCCTTCCGGTTCTAGGCCAGGTTCCGATTCGACCACCCGAAGCCCCCATGCCCATGGCACGGGGGCTTTTTCTTTCCCTTGATGGAGGCCCCGTGCTGCTCCGCGACATCCTGGAATGGCGCCCCCTGAAGGCCCTTTTGCGCCGCCCGGCCTTTCCCCTCGCCCTCCAGGCCCTCGCCCTCCTCGCGGCGGCCGCCCTCGCGTGGGCGGGCTGGGGGGTGGGCGTAAACGAGGCCCCCAAGGCCCTCCTCACCTTGCGCAAGACGAACCTCGCCACCCTGGGGGTGTGGGGGGTCTGGTGGCCCCTCATGATCGCCCTCGCCCTCCTGGCGGGGCGCGTGTGGTGCCTCGCGTGCCCCATGGAATTCCTATCGCGCCTCGGGGAGGCCCTCGGAGACCGGGCCCGCACGCGGCATCTGCGCCTCCGGGCCTGGATGCGCCGGGGATGGTTCATCCTCCTGGGCTACGCCCTCCTGCAGGCCCTCGTGGCGGGGCTCTCCCTCCACCGCCGCCCCCACGCGACCACCCTCCTCCTGCTCGGCCTTGGCCTCCTCGCCCTCCTCTCGGGCCTCCTCATCCGCGAGGGGCGGGCCTTTTGCCGGAGCCTCTGCCCCGCGGCGGCCCTGCTCTCGGCCTACGGCCGCTCGACACCGCTTCAACTGGGAAAGCGGTCCGCTTCCGTCTGCGCGGATTGCCGCACCCGGGAATGCATCGATCCCGATCGCCGATCCCGCCTCGACGCCCGGAGCTGCCCCTCCTATCTCCGGCCCTTCGATCGCCGCCCCTCCGATGGGTGCGTGCTCTGCCTCCAGTGCGTGAAGGCCTGCCCCCACGACAACCTGGGCTGGGGACCGGCCGAGCCGGGCTGCGGGGCCCGGGGGGCCGCCCTCCTGGCGCCCTTCGAAGCCGCCTTCGTCCTCATCGCCGGCGGCTTCGTCCTCCACGAGCTGGCCGGGGAGTGGCCCGCCCTGGAGCGCGCCTTCCACGCGGCGCCCGAGGCCCTCCACCGCCTCTGGCCCCGTCCGGCCCCCGAGTGGGTGGAGGCCGCCTGGTTCCTGGCCCTCTTCCCCGCCCTCTTCTGGGGTCTCCTCGCCGCCCTGGACCGCCTCGCCGGGGCCCGGGCCCCCCTCCGGACGCGCCTCCTCGGGATCGCGACGGGGGCCGTGCCCATCGTCGCCAGCGCCCACTTGGCCAAGGCCCTCGCCAAGGTGGGCGGATGGGCGCCCTACCTGCGCCTCTCCCTACTGGACCCCCAGGGCCTCGCCACCCAAGGGGCCCTCGGCACCGGCGCCCTGCCCCTCCCCGCGCCTTGGTGGGGGCTTCGCGGCGCGGCCCTATCGGCCCTCCTCCTCATGGCCGGGCTCGCCTGGGCCGGCCTCCGCGCAAAAGCCTCCAGCCTCCCCGAAGCGCGCAGCCAGCGCCTGGGCCTGGGCGCGGCCCTCCTCCTCTTCGGCCCCATCCTCCTGATCTGGGCCTTGCGGGGCTAAGGGCAATACCGTTCACTTTGCAGCGGTTCAGCGGAAAAGCTGGGCACGAGGTCACAGAGGAAAGCACAGAGGTCACAGACCCCATGCCCCGCCGGGGCACCCCGTGGCATGAACGTCTTCTTTGGAACACGAAGACCACCAAGACCACGAAGGCGCGCCGACCCAACCTCGCCATCCCTTTCCCGGGCGGCGCCACGCGGACCTTCGAGGGCCCGCGAAGCGCCGCCCGGGAAAGC
The DNA here is from genome assembly GCA_964457075.1 of uncultured Solibacteraceae bacterium. Taxonomy (GTDB): domain Bacteria; phylum Acidobacteriota; class Holophagae; order Holophagales; family Holophagaceae; genus JAFDVN01. Next base: position 1,329 of record CAYWDR010000136.1, on the reverse strand, counting down.
AGGTCCGGATGGCTTGCCGTACAGCCCAAGGATGCATTCGCGTTCCAGCTTTTCTTCGTGGTCTTCGTGGTCTTCGTGGTTCAAAAATCACTTTCCTGCCGCCGGGACTCCGTATTGGCCCCCTTGGGCTTACCGCGCCCGCCCCGGGCCAGGGGACAATGCGGAATGTCCTTCGCGCACCTCCACCTGCACTCCGAGTTTTCCCTGCTGGATGGCCTCACGCGCATCCCCGATCTCGTGAAGAAGTGCCAGGCCTCGGGCATGCCCGCCGTGGCGGTCACCGACCACGGCAACATGTTCGGCATGATGAAGCTCTTCGACGCCTGCGAAAAGACGCGGGACGCCGATGGCAACCTGGCCGTGAAGCCCATCCTCGGCTGCGAAGTGTACGTGGCGCCGCGCACCCGCTTCGACCGCAAGCTGGAGGCCCGGAACCTCACGGGCGAGGAGGGCCTGGAGGATTGCGTCGATCCCAGCGGCAGCCGCGACGCCGGCTACCACCTCGTATTGCTGGCGAAGAATCCCAAGGGCTTCGCCAACCTCTCCAAGCTCGTATCCAAGGGCTTCACGGAGGGCTTCTACTACAAGCCCCGCATCGATAAGGACCTCCTCCGCGAGCATTCGGAAGGCCTCATCGCCCTCTCGGCCTGCCTGGGCGGCGAAGTGCAGGCCCGCATCCTCCAGAACCGCCTGGAGCAGGCGGAGCGCGTGGCCTTGGAATTCAAGGAGCTCTTCGGCGAGGACTTCTACATGGAGATGCAGGATCAGGGCTTCGAGAAGGAGCAGGAGATCATCCCCTACCAGAAGGAACTCTCCGCCAAGACGGGCATCCCCCTCGTGGCCACGAACGACGCCCACTACCTCAACCACGACGACGCGGACCTCCACGACACCCTGCTCTGCATCGGCACCAAGGCCCTGAAGAAGAGCGAGCGGCGCATGCGCTTCTCCACGGATCAGTTCTTCGTGAAGACCCCCGAGGAGATGGCGAAGGTCTTCCCCGGCAACCCCGAATACCTGGCCCGCACGCTGGAGATCGCCGCCAAGGTGGATCTCTACCCCATCACCCGCAAGCCCGCCACGCCCACCTTCCCCGTGCCCGAAGGCCATACCCTGGAGAGCTACTTCGTCGCCCTGGCCAAGGAGTGGTTCGAGCGGCGCATCCAGGAATGCCGTCCCCTCTGGCAGAGCGGCTTCCTCAAGCATCCCGAGGAGAAGTACCGGGAGCGCCTGGGCTGGGAGCTGGACACCATCCTCAAGATGGGATTCCCCGGCTACTTCCTGCTGGTGTGGGATTTCATCGCCAAGGCCCGGGAGATGGGCGTGCCC
>CAYWDR010000135.1:0-9869 GCA_964457075.1 uncultured Solibacteraceae bacterium | reverse complement strand
GACCTCTGTGTCCAGCTTTTCCCGCAGGACCGGTGCAAAGTGAACGGTATTGGGGCTAGCGCCGCGCCCAAAGGAAGGTCCAGCTTCGCTGGACCTTGGGCCTGAGGCCCGGATGGCCTTGCGAAACTCGCCCGGGGAGTGCTTCGTGGCCTTCGTGCAGGCGCGCAGCGCCCTTGGCGCCTTCGTGGTGATCTTTTTGCAATGGTGATTCGGAAGCTCACTACTAGTCCGGTTCAGGATCACCGCGGCGAAAGCCCCGCCACGACGCAACCCCGCCGCAGGGCGAGCGAATCCCGATCGTCATCCCCGAGCTCCTTGCTACCATCACCTGATAGTCCGTGATTCAACAGGCTGGTTGGAGTAAAGACGGGGAGCGCGCCGCGGGATGACGATATTCGACAAGGTGCGAGGCCGCATCAAATCCCTGGCCTCCGGCAACTCCGCCACGAAACACGTGCTCGCCGTGGGAAGCGCCGCGGTCGCCGCCCAAGTGATCGGGGTCATCGCGGGGCCCATCAATTCCCGTCTCTACCATCCCACCGACTACGGCACCCTGGCCGTGTTCTCGACCCTCTTCGGGCTGTTCTCGGTGCTTGGGACCATGCGCTACGAGATGGCCATTCCGGTGTCGGAGGATGACACGGAAGGGATGCACATCCTGTTGCTGTGCCTCCTCATCGCGGGGCTTTGGGCGATCTTCGCGGGCCTCGTGGTGCTCGTGGCCGGAAAGTCCGCCGCGCTTTGGCTTTCCAAGGACAACCCCCAGATGGGGCGCTACATCTGGTTCCTCCCCCTGGGCATCTTCACGTCTTCCGTGTTCACGATCCTGTCGTCCTGGGCCGTCCGGAAGCGGGCCTTCGTGGAGCTGTCCACCGCCCGGATCCTGCAGAGCCTGTTCGGGTCGGGCTGCATGGTGGTGATGGGCCTCTTCCACACGGGGGCCCTCGGCCTGCTCACCGGCAGCATCGTCTTCACCTCCAGCGGCGTGCGGAAGCTGTTCCTCGTCGCGCTCCGGGACTTCCGCGACCAGGCCTCCAAAGTCACTTTCGCGGGCCTGAAGGCGGCGGCGATGCGCCACTACCGGTACCCCCTCTACACCACCTGGGCGGCCCTGCTCACCTCCTTCAGCAGCAACATTCCCGTCTTTTTCCTCACCAAGGGATTCGGCTCGGAGTTCACGGGCTATTTCAACCTCTGCACCCGGATCCTCACCTTGCCCGCGGCGGTCATCGGCGCCGCCATCACGCCCGTGTTCTTCTCCCGCATGAAGCAGGCCCAGCAAGAGGGGAACCTCAAGGAGATGACCATCCGCATGCTGGACGGCATCATGGGCATCAACGCGTTCTTCATGGTCTTCCTCGCCCTGTTCGGCGAGCACTTCTTCACCCTGGCGTTCGGGCAGCAGTGGCGGCGATCGGGGCAATACGCCGTGGCGCTGGGCCCGTGGGTGCTCTGCAGCTTTTTCGTGACCCCGCTCTCCAACCTGCCCCTCCTGTTCGATCGCCAGGCGATGGCCCTGTTCTTCCAGGCCGTTCTGATGGGCATCCGCATCGGATCCCTCCTGATCGGGATCGCGTTGAAGGATGACATGCTGGCGATGTGGCTCTTCGGGGGCTCAAGCGCGCTCTACATGCTCGTCTACATGGGGTGGCTATTGAGCCTGGTGGAGGTCCCGCTGCGAAGGCCCTTCTTCCAGCTCGGGCGCGAACTCCTGCTCGCGGGCGGGTTGCTGGGGGGATGCAGGATCGTCATGGCCTGGTCCGGCAACAACCCCTACGCCACCTCGCTGGCGCTCATTCCCGTGATCGCCTACGCCATGCTTCGGGGATACCGGCAGCTCACCAAGGGGCGCTCGGCGGTGAAGGAAGAGGGAGGGGTCGCGTGAACGCTATCTACATCCGGGCGCTCGCCCTTTTGTTCACCGTCATGCTCGGGGGCGGGTTCCAGACCATCTCGAACATCTCGCGGAAGGGCCTCTGGGCCTGCCTGCTCGCGATGTGGGTGCTCGTGTTCTTGGTGGGGCGCACTCTGGTCATCAGGCGCCTCCTGGTCCCGGCCATGCCCTTCCTCATCTGGATGGTCTGCAACTACATCTGGGGGGTCCTCGTCTCTCCGATCGGGGTCTTCGACCTCGCCTTGAAGCTAGCCTTCTACTTCTTCCTGATCCTCGGCACGGTGCTGATCCTCACCAGCGACCGGGAGTACCTGGAGGTCTTCGCCTCCTATGTCCAGTGGTCCCTGGTGCTCAACCTCCTGGTCACCCTCCTCCTGGTTTCCAGGCCGGAATACTCCAGGTACTTCGCCGGCCCGGGGGCGGCCAATTACACGGAGAAGATCCTCGATTCCGATCGCTTCGCGGGCCTTTGGGGCAACGCCAATCAGGCGGGGTTCGCGGCGCTGCTCATGATCCTGATCTCCGTGTGGGCCAAGCCCCTGATGGGATGGATCGGCCGGATTTCCGCGGTGACCATCATCTTCCTCACGGCCAGCCGCCAGTCCACGTGGCTCCTGGTCCTGATCACCGTGCTCTTCCTGCTGATGGTCGTCGGCCGTTCGGCCAAGGGGAGGCTGGTGGGAGTGTTCGCGGGGCTGGTCATCGCCGCGTCGATTCCATTCATGGATCCCTCGATGCTCAGGGGGGTGTCGAACGATCCCAGGATCGCCAGGATTCTCGACGTCAACGAGCGAGAGACGAAGTCCACGGGGGCGCATACCCGGGCGGATTGGTTGAAGGTCTGGATCCCGAGGCTCATCAACGGGCCCTGGTACGGCCATGGGCTCGCGGCCATGGCGGGCAGCGATACTCCGATGATCGAATACCGGACCGACGTCCCTTTCATGGGCATCCACAACCTCTACCTAGGGCTATGGGCCGACACGGGCATCCTCGGCCTATTGACCTTCCTCGCCGTGGTGGGAAGGCAGGCCTACAAGACCCTGCGCCAGCGCTACAGCCCCCTGGTTCAATGGGCCCTCGCCGCCCTCATCATCGTCGTGTTGGGCGATTCGTTCGTGAAGCATTCGCTGCTCTTCGACATGGATGGCATGGCGGCATACTCGCTGTTGTTCCTGCTGCCGGCCAGCCCCGCGTTGCGGAACGCGGAGCCCGCTGGCGAGTAGGAACCGCCAGCTAGTTGTGTTTGTACTCGTAGTGATACGCGTACTTGTAGTTCTGATTGGCTCCGAAGCCCGTCAGCGCGATGTCGTTGAAGATGCAGCCTCGAATGGCGACACCATGGCTCTCCAGGCGGCGTTGGCAGGCGCGGATCTCATCCAGCGTGCTTTGCCCGTACCGGGCGACGAGCAGCACCGTGCCGGCCAAGGAGCCGATGAGGGTGGCATCCGTGACGGGAAGGACGGGAGGAGCGTCGACGAGGATGTACTCGTAGGCTTCATTGGCCTCGGCGATCAGCTCCGCGAAGCGAGGGTTCATCAGGAGTTCGGAGGGGTTGGGGGGAATGACGCCCGACTTGATGACATCGAGGTTGGGGATATCGGTGGCATGCACGGCCTTCCGCCATTCAAGGCGCCCGGCGAGGACTTCCGATAGGCCACCGAGGCGCTTCTGAAGGCCGAAGTACTGGTAGAGGTTGCCCCGGCGAAGGTCCGCGTCCACCAGGAGCACCTTGGCGCCGGATTGGGCGAGCGCGGTGGCGAGGTTGCCGCTGATGAAGGATTTTCCGATCACCGGGGAGGGGCCGGTCACCATGATCACGCCGTTGTGCGCTTCCTTCAGGGTGAAGTGGATGAGCGTCCGGAGGCTACGGAGGCTTTCCATGGCCAGATCGTTGGGGTCGAAGGAGGCGAGGAGGTGGGCGCCCGCCACGTCGTCATCCATGGCCCGGGAATGATCCACCTGGGCTGGACTGTGGGGAATGGTCACGAGCACGGGCAGGCCGAGCTTGGACTCGATGATCCGGTGATCCTCGATGCCCTGCCGAAGGGAGCGCTTCAGGATGAGGAGCCCCGCCCCCACGAGCGTGCCGAGGAACAGGAAGAGCGTCATCAGGGCTGATTTCCTGGGGGCGATGGCGTCGTAGTTCGGCGAAGCCCTGTCCACGACGATGACGTTGCCGAGGTCGGAGGCGCTCGCCACCTGGAGTTGCTGGATGTTGTTCAGCAGGGCCGTGTAGAGCTCGGTGCTCACTTGGACGTCCCGGGAGAGGCGCACGACTTCCTGTTGAGTGCGAGGAAGCACCCTCATCTTGGATTCCACCTGGCCGACCTCGCCCTGGAGCTTCGCGATCTGAAGGTTGACCGTGCCGACGACGTCGGATCCTTCCTTGTAGGTTCGGAGGAGTTCCTCCTTCTTTTGCCTCAAGCCCGAAAGCTGGCCGTTCAAGGTGGCGGTCTGCTGAAGATAGATGTCGGCTTCACGGGTAAGGTCCACGGCTCCCGTCTGGCTCCGGAACTGATTGAGCTTGTTCTCGGCGGCCTCAAGCTGGGCCTTCAGCACGGGCATCTTTTCCTGCAGCAGGGCCATGCCCTTGCCGGCCTCATCCCCTTTTCGCTCGATCTTGTGCCGCACGTATTGGTCGACGATCTCGTTCAGCACGTTCGCGGCCCGCTCGGGATCGGAGGCCTTGTAGACGAGCCCGAGGATGTTCGTGAGCTTGCCGCGCTCCGTGGCATCGAAGCTCAGGCGGAGGTCATTGATCGCATCCTGCATCGGCTTTCGCGTGAGCGTGAAGGCCTGGTTGGGCCCGCCCCGAAGGGAGCGGAGCTTGAGGGTGAGCGCCTCGCCGCCCAGCGTCGCGTTCAAGACTTCCCCCGGCCTCCCCCGATCCAGGAAAGCGCCATCGGGGGCCTCCCAGCGGAAGGAGCCGTCCTGCAGCGCGATCAGCTTGAACTTCTGCCCCCGAAGCTTGGCGGGGACTTCGAATGACTCGACTTCGGCCTTGGGGGCATCGGCCTTGCCCCGCGCCATCGCGGAGCCGATGACCGGCAAGAGCACGGGACTTGCCACGAGATCCAGCTTCAAGGCCTCGACCGTCCGGCCCAGCACCAGCGCGCTGCGGAGGATCTCGACTTCAGCCGAGGCCTCCACGGGCTCGGAGAAGTAGTTCTCCATCTTCGTGAGGGCGGGATCGGAGGGGCTGGCCTTCCTGGTCTGGATCTGGAGGAGGGCCTCCACCTGATAGACGGGCCTGGCGCGCCAGACGTAAAAGGCTCCCAGGAGAAGGAATGCGAGCACGGAAAACGCGATGATCCTCCTCCCGTCCCAGAGGTTGCCCAGCCACTCCAGGAGATCCATTTCCTGCGAGCCGGTGTCGCTCCAGGGTTGCCGTGGGTAGCCATCCTGGGATCGGTTCGAATTCGGGCGCTGCTCTGGGGGGAGGGAGGTGTTCATGCGGTCCTTTGGCATTCGAGCTTCCGTGGCAGCCGGCTCAGTCGGCTTTCCTGGGCAGGTAGTACTTGATCTCCGCCGCCGTGAGGCCGGTGCTCGTGATCGCCGAGACGGTCGGGAGGATCATGCTCATCACGCGGCTGAAGCGGACGAGGGTGCCCGCGTCGACGAACACGACGTCGCGGGGTTTGAGGGCGAACTGATCCGCCAGGATCATCCCGGTGGGGTTTCGGGCATCGAGGTGGAAGACGTCCACCGCATCCGGAGCCTCTCCCTTCCGGATCACGTAGATGGAACGCGCATCGGCGCTCTGGCCTTGAATGCCCCCGGCATTGGAGACGGCCTGGGCGAGGGAGAGATTCCCGTGGATCATCGGGAGCGTGCCCGGCCGGACGAATTCTCCCAGCGCGTAGATGGGCTCCTCCTGGGCGCTGGGAACGTGCAGGGAGTCGCCATCCTTCAGGTGGATCTGGCCGATGCGGTTGCCCTGGGCCATCAGCTGCTGGAAGTTCAACTTCCAGGTCTGACTGCCCCGGGTGAGCACCAGGCGGCTATCGTCGGCGGTAGGAAGGAATCCCCCGGCCCGGTTCACGGCTTCCGCGAGGGTGAAGGGCACATCCGTCACGTTGTAGACGGCGGGGTTCTTCACTTCGCCCCCCACGTAGATCTTTTGGGAGCGGTAGGCGAGCACCTTCACGTCCACCTGGGGGTTCTGGAGCACCCGGGAGAGCTTGGAGGTCAGGAGTTCCCGCACCTGGGCGGTCGTCTGCCCGCCCACGGAAATCTTGCCGACGTAGGGGAAGTAGAGCAGGCCCTCTTCGTCCACGAGCATGCCCGAGGCGTTGTCCTGGCGGTATTGGCCGAGGGGGAGGGTGATTTCGGGGTGATCCCACACCGTCACGAGGAGGACGTCCTGCGCGCCGATCTTGTAGGCGGGCAGCTTTTCAACCAGCAGGGGCGCGAGGGAGGCCGCATCCACCGGCTTCGCGGCCTGGGCCTTCAGGGCCTGGCCATCCAGGGGTTTGAGGGTGACCCTCATGCCGTCGATGTTGGAGGTGGAACCCGAGCCCGAGGGTTTCTTGTTCAACTTCATGCCCGGAGCGGTGCAGGCCGCCAGCAGCAGCGCCAGCATCAGGGCCGGCCACCGGCTCAAGGAGGTCCTGCGGCGTACCGGGGAGGATTCAGGGCCCTGGAGGCCACGAGCGAGGGCGTGAGGCATGGCAGGCTCCGGATCGACGCGGGGGGTGGGGCGGCGTTCGGTGAAAGTTAATGGCCTTGAACGATACCCCTGCCTGCTTGATCACGGCAAGTAAAAAGCAGGCAATCCGGGTAGGCATTTGAATCGAAATTCCGCCTCAGGGCAGGAATGCAGGTGGAAAAAAAAGCCCCCCGTCCTTGGGGGGCCCATCCAGCTGCCCTGGTTGCCCGGGCTCAGACCTTCGATCCGGCCATTTCGCGCTTGCGGATGAACCGGAACACGGTCATATCCATGGCCGGCTGGATCACCATCAGCCAGACGCCCCCGTAGACGAAACAGAGGGCGATCTTCAGGAGGTCCGGCGCGGGGGGGATGCTGGCCCGGAGGAGCCAAACGGGGAGGATCGCCATGGGAATGCAGGTGGAAAAGGTGGTGAAGAACACGGTTCGGAAGGTGCGCTTGCTGACGCCGAGCAGCGCCTCGCATTCGGAGAGATTCTGGTCGAGGCTGACCTTGAAATAGTTCCGGTAGGACTGGAGGAGCGAAGTCTTCTGGGGCGAGGCGGCCTGCTTCGCGAAGGCTTCGTAGCTCTCCTGGGCGATGGGTTGGGCGAAGCGGATGGCCATGGTTCCTTCCTCGGCGCGCACGACGGTGCCCTCGGTCATCACCCGCTTTCCGGCCTCATCGCCGCCTTGGAAGATGGCCAGCTGGCAGGTGCTGCCCACGGGCAAGGTGGGCGTGGCGCTCAGGAGAACCCCGCCAAGACTGATGTTCACGGCGACGGCGTAAGCGATGATCTTGCCCTTGCTCACCATCTTCACGCGGCTCGAGACGGGGATGCGCTCGGACGCCCGCAGGTTGGTGTTCGCACTCATCTCGCGCCTCCACGTCTTGTCTTGGATGGTAGGGCCGTGCCGTGGACTGGCAAGGGCCTTGGATAAAAACCAGATGGGCGGTTGCCCCCATCGGGAAGGTCATCGGCAAGTCGAGCTGGTTCCCTTAGGAGGAGAGGATATTGAAAGATAGATGGCCATGGCATGCAAATAGGTAAAATACGCCATTAATAATCGGATTTGCAAGATTATCACCGATCCGATCTAATGCATTGCATCACGTGGCCCGATGAACCGCGAGTAAGACCTGATGGGCAGAGCCGGAGGCCCCCTATGCATGCGGGAAGTATCCAGACGCGGCTCCTTGGGATATTGGCCATCGGGATCTCCTGTTCGGTCATCGCCTGCAGCGGCGGGGGGGGCGGTGCCTCGGCGCCGGCCACCTCCTCCACGCCCCCGGCGACCGTGAGCGTCTCCGTCACCACGCCCACCCCGAACGTGGCCGCCAACACCGGCATCCCCATTTCGGCCTCGATCCAGGGCACGGGGAATCAGGACGTGACTTGGACCGTGGACAACGTTGAAAACGGCAACACCGACGTGGGAACCATCATCGGAAGCGGCACCAGCGTCACCTATCTCGCGCCCGAAACGTCGGGGACCCATGTCCTGTCGGCCAGTCTCAAATCGGATTCGAATAAGAAGGGGCACACCACGGTGACGGTCACCGCCACGGTCGTGGTGACCCTCAACCCGGCGAGTTCGACGCTCAACGTGTCGGGGACCCAGTCCTTCACGGCCACCGTGACGGGCTCCACCAACACGGGCGTGACCTGGATGGTGAACGACCTCTCGGACGGCAGCCCGACCGTGGGCACGGTGACGGGTGCCGGGAACACGGTCACCTACACGGCTCCGGACTCCGCCGGGACCTACACGATCAAGGCGACCAGCACGGCCGACGTGGCCAAATCGGCCTCCGCGGCCATCACGGTCCAGGCGGCTCCCGTGGTGACCATCGGACTCGACCCCGCCACCGCCAACCTCGCCGGGGGCGGCACGCAGTCTTTCACCGCCAGCGTGTCGGGCACCTCCAACACGGCCGTGACGTGGAAGGTGGATGGGATCGCCGGTGGCAACGCGACCGTGGGCACCCTTAGCGGCACGGGGAACACCGTGACCTATACGGCTCCTTCCACCGCGGGCTCCCACACGGTGCTGGCCACCAGCGCGGCGGACCTCACCAAACAGGCCTCTTCCGCGGTGACGATCCAGACGAGCTGCGCCCCACCTCCGGGCAGTTCCCAGGTGTTCAACGTGAAGGATGCCGCCTACGGGGCCCTGGGCAACGGATCCGCGGACGACACAGCCGCCATCCAGCGGGCCATCACGGCGGCCACCGGGACCAACGGGACCGTGTACGTTCCCGCGGGGACCTACATGATCAACGCCCTCACCTCGATCTACCTCAAGAGCAACATGACCTTCTCCATGGCCACGGGGGCGGTGCTCAGGGCGATCCCCAACGGCTCGGGAAACTACGGCATCGTGAGGATCAAGGATGCCAGCTATGTGAATGTCCTCGGAGGCACGATCCAGGGCGAGCGCCTGGCCCACACCGGCACCACGGGGGAATGGGGCCACGGCCTCATCCTGAGCAACGCCCAGCATGTGGTGATCGAGGGCGTCACGGCGAAGGAGTGCTGGGGCGACGGGTTCGACGTGGCCTTCAGCGCGGACGTGACCATGTGCAACGTGCTGGCGGACCAGAACCGGCGGCAGGGCATGTCCATCACGAGCGTCAACGGGATGATCGTCCGGAACTCCACGTTCAAGAACACCCACGGAACGCTCCCCGAGTGCGGGATCGATATCGAACCCAACGCGGGCGAGACGGTGAACAGCGTGCTCATCACGGGGTGTACGTTCACGGGCAACGGGGGCAACGGCGTCCAGGTCGGCGTCCCCATCAAGCACACGGGCCTCGCCTGGACCACGAGCGTCGTGGTGGATGGGAACACCAGCTCGGGAAACGGCGTGAATACCCTGAGCGCCTCCCCCCGCAGCGGCATCCAGGTCTCGAATTCCTCGGGCCACCAGATCACAAACAACACCCTCACCGGCAACACCGGCAATGGGATCCTGATGCGGGACGCATCGAACGGGATTCTCCTGAAAGGCAACTCGATCAGCTCGAACACCGGCGATGGGATCCAGGAGTACCTCTGCAACGACACCGTGATTACGGGGAACATCGTGACTAACAACGGGGGCCACGGGATCTACTCGCCGTCCTGCCTTGGGGTGACCTTGAGCGGGAATACGGTGAGCGGGAACACCCTGGTGCCTTGAGCCCGGATCTCCCCCTAGACACGGCGTCATAACTTCTGCCGGAGTTGCAAGCCGCCCGGATGATGGGCAACCACCTTTCCGCGGAAGCAGGTTCCCATTCGCCCTGGAGTGGTTTTATCAGCGTGCATCAGCGGTCATC
>CAYWDR010000134.1:3297-9873 GCA_964457075.1 uncultured Solibacteraceae bacterium | reverse complement strand
ATCCCGGAGGGCGCGGACGTGCGCGACCTGAAGGGCAAGTGGATCATGCCCGGCCTCGTGGATAGCCACAGCCACATCTCCCAATCCGGCGGCGCCGATGGCAGCGCGCCCATCCAGCCGGAGGTGCGGATCTCCGATGCCCTGAACGTGCGCAGCGCCGGGGTGATGAAGGCCCGCGCCGGGGGCGTCACCTCCGTGAACGTAATGCCCGGCAGCGGCCACCTGCTCAGCGGCCAGACCATCTATTTGAAATTGCGCGAGGGCAGCACCGTGGATGAGCTGGCCATGGGGCGCACGGCGGCGGGCTACCTGGGCGGCCTCAAAATGGCCAACGGCACGAACCCCCGCCGCACAGGGCCCCAGGCGGGCACCTTCCCGGGCACCCGGGCCAAGAGCGCGGCCCTCGTGCGGGAGCAGTTCGTGAAGGCCCAGGAATACCAAAAGAAGGTGAAGGCCGCGGGGGACGATCCGAAGAAGCTGCCGGATCGCAACCTCGGGTTGGAGATCCTCGTGGAGGTGCTGGAGGGTAAGCGCGTCGTCCACCACCACACCCACCGCCACGACGACATCCTCACGGTGCTCCGCCTGCAAAAGGAGTTCGGCTTCAAGGTGGTGCTGCACCACCTCAGCGACGGATGGATGGTGGCCGGCGAGATCGCCAAGAGCGGCGCCCCCTGCAGCGTCATCGTCATCGATAGCCCCGGCGGCAAGCTGGAGGCGAAGGATATGCGCCTGAGCACGGGGGCCGCACTGGAAAAGGCCGGGGCCCTCGTGGGCTTCCACACGGACGACGGCGTCACCGATAGCCGCTGGTTCCTCCGCTCCGCGGCGCTCAGCGTGCGGGCGGGCATGAGCCGCGAGGGCGCCCTCAGGGCCGTGACGATCAACAACGCCAAGATCCTCGGCCTGGAGGATCGCCTCGGCAGCTTGAAGGCGGGCAAGGACGCGGATTTCATCCTCCTCTCCGGAGATCCCCTCAGCGTCTACACCCACGTGGAGGAAACCTGGATCGAGGGCCGGCAGGTCTTCGATCGCGCCAACCCCGAGCACCGCAAGTACGCCACCGGCGGACTCGGCGCCAGCCACGATAGCGCAGATCCCACCTGGATCCTCGCCTTGGAAGCGGAGGAACTATGAGCAGGGGCTTCGCGGTTTTCGTTGCGGCTTCAATCTCCATTTGCGCGCTGCGCGCGCAAATGGAGCTGGGAAAAGATCTGGTGGTGAGGGCGGATACGCTGCACACGGGAGTTGGGGCGGCGATCAGGGATGGCGTGGTGGTGATCCGGGGCGGCAAGATCGTGGCGGTGGGGGCGGCGTCGTCCGTGAAGGTTCCTTCGGGTGTGGTGGTGCGGCGGGCGAAGGTGGCGGTGCCGGGGCTCGTGGATGCCCATGCCACCGCGGGATTCTCAGGGCTGCTCAACCAGTTCCACGATCAGGAGCAGGTGGAGCGCAGCGCGCCCATGCAGCCGGAGCTGCGGGCCATCGACGGCTACAACGGGCGCGATCCCCTCGTCGAGTGGCTGCGGGATCGCGGAGTCACGACGATCCACACGGGGCATGGGCCCGGCGTGCTCGTGGCCGGCGAGACGCTCGTGGCCAAGACCTTCGGCTCCGAAGTGGATCCGTCCGTCATCAAGGCCGAATCCATGATCGCCGCCACCATCGGCGATAGCGCCCGCGCCACGGATCCGGGCAAGGCGCCGGGCACGCGGGCCAAGCAGGTGGCCATGGTGCGCCAGGCCCTCGTGGACGCCCAGGAGTACCTCAAGAAGCTGGCGGCGCCGGAGAAGGGGAAAGAGCCCGCGCGGGACCTCCGCAAGGAGGCCTTCGCCTCGGTGCTCAAGGGGGAGCGGCCCCTCCTGCTCACGGTGAACCGCGCCGCCGATATCCTGGCGGCCCTGCGCATCAAGGAGGAATTCAAGATCTCCGTGGTGCTGGATGGCGCCGCCGAGGCCCATCTGGTGCTCGCGCAGATCAAGGCGGCGGGCGTGTCCGTCATCCTCCATCCCACCATGGCCCGCGCCAGCGGGGAGACCGAAAACCTAAGCCTGGAGATGGGCGCCAAGCTCAAGGCGGCGGGCATCCCCTTCGCCCTCCAAAGCGGCTTCGAAGGCTACGTGCCCAAGACCCGCGTCGTCCTATGGGAGGCCGCCATGGCCGCCGCCAACGGCCTCACCTTTGAGGAGGCCCTCGCCAGCATCACCCGCGACGCGGCGGCGATCCTCGGCGTAGCCGGCCGCGTGGGCACCCTCGAAGTGGGCAAGGACGGCGACGTCGCCTGCTACGACGGCGACCCCTTCGAATGGACCACTCACTGCACGGGGACGGTCATCGAGGGGCGGATCGTGAGCGAGGGGGAGAAGTACTAAAGGGATTCACCGCCAAGGTTCCATGCCGGTCGTCCGGCGCCATGGATGGGATGAAAAGCGGAACGCAGAAGCCGCAGAAAGCGCAGAAGACGCAGGAAAGCCCCCGGCTCACCAAGAAAACCGCTCCAAATTTCTGGCCATGGGCGCGCGCCGCCGCCCCCGCAGCCCCTCAGCCCCTCAGCCCCTCACCCCGCCCGGCTCTCTGATCGGATGAGAAGGAGTCCTTCCGCGACTTCTGCGTTTTTCTGCGTCTTCTGCGGCTGCACTTTCAAGCGGGATCCGGCCCCATCACCCAATGCATTTTCAGGGGGGTCGCCAAGAAAAGCCCATGGTCCATCTTGGCGCCTTAGCGGTGAATCCCTTTTTCGTTCGGAGAATGCTAAAAACGCACACCCGCGAAGAGGTGCAGGGCCCACCCCTGCCGTGTTCCGAAGGGGGCTTCGGCGGAGGTGGGGGAGGTGGCCGTGCGATCGGAGGCATAGCCGTAGGGGGCGCGGGAAAGGCGCAGCTCGAGGTTCGTGGTGGCCCACTGATAGCCCAGGCCGGCCCCGATCCAGAGGCCCGTGCGGCGGGCGCTCGTGTCGAGGATCCGCACCTGTTCGCCATTCGAGTCCACGGCGCGATCCTCCAGGTACACCTGGCTGCGCTGAACACCAAGGCCCAGGCTGAGGAAGGGCCCCTCGTGGGATCCCCGCAGGTAAACGAGTCCATCCATGCCCAGGCGGTAGGTGCGGAACACCGTGCGGGTCTCCTCATAGTCCGCGCCGACGTAGGAGGCGAAGGCCCGTGCGGCGAGGTTGTATCCGCTCACGCGGTAGCCCGTCCATTCGAAGGCGGGGCGCAGCTCGAACCGGGACGCGATGGGCAGATGGGCGCCGATGCGGAGGCCGAAGCCCGGGTGGCCGTTCAAGTCATGGCTCATGCCGCCCAGCCCCGAGGCGGCGAGGAGGCCGATTTCAAAACGGGGGTCCCCGGATCTTGAAGAGAACGGCGCGTCCTGGGCGGCCAGGGTCCCCGCGAAGCAGGCAAAAGTTAGAAGGCGTCGCATCACTTCTCCGAGGGGACAGCGGTCAAGCGCCATGAATCCCGAACTTCATATTTTGCCCCATCGGCCTCCAGCCGGCTCTCCATCAGATGGAGGCGGCCGGCGGTCCAGGCCATGGGTGCGGGCGCCGCGGGAAGGGGCTGGCGCACCTTCGGCCGGGCCAGCGTGAGGTGCGGATGGAAGGGCTTGGGGTCAAAGGCGATGGCCGCGGCGGCGAGGGCGCGCCGCAAATCCTCCACCAGGCCTTGAAGGGCCGGGTTCGGTGCCAGTTCCAGGAATACCACTTGCGCCCCATGGGCCCGGCGGAAGGACCCCAAGCCCGCCGTGGCGAGCGGAAGGACCCCATGCCGGGCCGCCACCGTGGCCCCGCATTCCGCCGCCCCCACGGCTCCCTCTTCCCCCACCTCCCCCAAGAACGCGAGGGTCAGGTGAAGGTTCTCCAGCGGGGTCCAGCGAAGCTCCTGATGGTTTTTCATCCACCCCCCCAGGACGCCGCGGGCGTCCTGGGGAAGGGGCAGGGCGAAGAAGAGGCGCATCAGCCCCCAGGCCCGAAGCGCGCCCTCCAATCGGCGCTCAGCTCGGGGATCGCGCTCATGGCGAGGCATTCGGCGGGATCTTCGGGGGCCTTCCACCGGGCGTGGAGCGTGCGGGCCACGGTCCACTCCGGGTGGGGTCGTTCCAGGAGCCGCACGGGGGCGCCTGCCTCCAGGGGGGCGGGGACCAGCACGCGCAAGTAGAAGCCGCCCCGGGCGGTGGCGTAGACGCGGGACACGGCGTCGGGCCAGCCCAGGTGGCGCTGGAGGGTGCCGCAGGGGACGCGGGGCTGGCTGACTTGGAGGACGGCATCGCCCACCTGGATGCGGTCACCGATGCAGGCAAGGTGATCGTCGAGGCCCGCGAGAAGGAGGTTCTCGCCGAAGGCGCCCTCGGGGGCGGCTCGCCCCTCCGAGGTCCAGGCCTCATAGGCCTCCCGGGAGTAGGCGAGGAGGGCTTGATCGGGGCCGCCATGATGCTTGCGATCACCCACCTCGTCGCCCGACAGGCCCTCGGGGCCCAGGAGGATGGGGCCAGGGGCGGAGGCCTTGTGGATGGCGGAGCGGAAGGGGCGGCCGTGGGCGTCGGGGCGCTCCTGCGCACGGCCCACGCGAACGTCGAGAAGTCGGATCACAGCTTGCCCTCGGCCTGTAGCCGGGCGGCGACGTCGCGGCCCACCTGTTCTCCCAGCTTTTGGCCGGCGAGCATGGACTCTTCCATGATCAAGCCCTGCTTCTTGGCGAAGGATTGGCCTTCGGGCGTGGCGTAGAAGGCGAGGAGGGCTTTAACTTCGGCGGCGGTGAGGTGCTTGTCGTAGATGGGCAGAGCCATATCCTCCAGCCGCTGGGCGGTGAACTCGGCCTCGAAGGCGGTGAAGAAGGCCTCGGGGATCTGGGGGTTGGCCTTGCGTTGCCCCTCGAGGGCGATCTTCATGGTTCGCACGCCGTTCTCCCCCGCGCCGATCACATGCAGGAGCCTTCGAAGATCCTCCCGCTTGGCGGGCGCCGGATCCGGCGCCTGCCCCGGGGTGCCGGGCCGCGTTTGAGCGGTCAGGGGGGCCAGGAGGGAAAGGGTCAGGGCGAGAAGGCAGGCGCGTCGCACGAAGGCTCCCGGGAATCGCTCAGCGTAGCCCCATCAGGGGGAGTTGGACACCCACCAGGCCTCGCCCTCGGCCACGTCCTTCGCGATCTGATCCCGCAGGGCGTCGACGCCCGTGAAGCGGGTCTCGCCCCGGAGGCGGTGCCGGAAGGCGATGGAGAGGCGGGAACCATAGAGGTCGCCGTCGAAACCGGGGAGGTAGGTTTCCACGGTGAGGCGGCGCCCCTCGAAGGTGGGCTTGTCGCCGACGTTGGTGAGGCCCGGGCGCAGCCCCATCCAGTGGCTGCTCCGGGCGCCGGTGACGTAGACGCCGCCGGCGGGCAGCTGCTCCTGCTCCCATTGGAGATTGGCCGTGGGAAAGCCGAGGTGGCGCCCCCGGCGATCCCCCTCCACCACGAGGCCGGTGAGTTCGAAGGGGTGGCCCAGGAGGGTGGCCGCCTCGTCCACCAAACCCTCGTCCAAGGCCGTGCGGATGCGGGTGCTGCTGAGGTGCCCCCCATCCGGGGCCCGCAGCGCGTGGCCGAAGACTTCGCAGCCCTGGCCCACGCCCCACGCCTCCAGGGTTTCCAGCCGGCCGTGGCGGTCCCGGCCGAAGCAAAAGGCGGTGCCCACGTGAAGCTCGGCGGGCCGCAGGGCCTGGCCGAAGGGCGCGAGAAACGCCTCGGGTTCCAGCTCCGAAAAGGCGCGGCTGAAGGGGATCACCCAGGCGAGGTCCATGCCGCAGGCCTCGAAGGCCGAGAGGCGCTGGGCGAGGGTCATGAGGAGGCGGGGTTTCCGCTCGGGGCCCACCACCACGAGGGGATGGGGATCGAAGGTGACGACGGCGGCGCGGATGCCCCGGGCGTGCGCCCGGCGCGAGGCCTCCTGGAGCACGGCCTTGTGCCCCGCATGCACCCCATCGAAGTTGCCGAGGGTGACGACGCAGGGCCCATCCTGCGGAGCCTCGTCGAGAGGATGGTGCCAGACCTCCATCATTCCCCCGGGTGTTCCTGGGGCCAGGCGAGG
Organism: uncultured Solibacteraceae bacterium; assembly: GCA_964457075.1. Taxonomy (GTDB): domain Bacteria; phylum Acidobacteriota; class Holophagae; order Holophagales; family Holophagaceae; genus JAFDVN01. The sequence goes on along the minus strand of CAYWDR010000134.1, from coordinate 3,822 downwards.
CTCGCGATGACGCTGCCGGCGAGCACGACGGCGATGAAGGTGAGGCTCCCGAGGATGAGGCTGCGGTCGTCCAGGCCCCAGTGGCTCTTGAGCCAGTGGGCGCTGCACATCTTCACGCCCACGAACGCGAGCACGATGGCCAGCCCCGTCTTGAGGCGGTGGAAGCGGTCGATCATCTTGGCGAGGAGGAAGTAGAGGCTCCGCAGGCCCAGGATGGCGAAGACGTTGCTCGTATAGACGATGAAGGGATCCCGCGTGATGGCGAGCACGGCGGGGATGCTATCGACGGCGAAGACGAGATCCGTGACCTCCACGCAGACGAGCACGAGGAGCATGGGCGTCGCGAAGTTCCGGCCCTCCTTGTGGGACCAGAAGTGCTCATGGCCGCCGTGGGGGTCGTAGGGCACCAGTTTCTTGAACAGGGTCACGAGGGGGTTCTTCGTGGGGTCGGGGGCCACGTCTTCCACGAGGAGCATCTTCACGCCGGTGAGGACGAGGAAGCCGCCGAAGACGTACATCATCCAC
>CAYWDR010000134.1:0-3197 GCA_964457075.1 uncultured Solibacteraceae bacterium | reverse complement strand
GAGCATCTTCACGCCGGTGAGGACGAGGAAGCCGCCGAAGACGTACATCATCCACTCGAAGCGGTTCAGCAGGGCCGTGCCCGCGAGGATCATGGCGGCGCGCATGATTAGGGCGCCGAACACGCCCCAGAAGAGCACCCGGTGCTGGTGGCGCAATTCCACCTGGAAGCTCGTGAACAGGAGGACGAAGACGAAGAGGTTATCGACGCTGAGGCTCTTCTCCAGCAGGTAGCCCGTGAGGAATTCCAGCCCCTTTTGGCTGCCCAGCGTCTTCCACACGACGGCGTTGAAGAGGAGCGCCAGGGTGATCCACACGACGCTCCACCCCGCGGCTTCGCGGATGGAAGGGGCGTGGGCCTTCCGGTTGAACACCCCCAAGTCCAGGGCGAGCATGAGGAAGACCAGTACGTGAAAGCCAGCCCAGGCCCACCAAGGGGCGGCAGCTAGTAGCGCATGGATCATCGAACCTCCAGCTTCCAGTCTACGGGTGGTGGCAATATTCCCCCATGAGCCTTCCCCGCTTCTTCCTCCTTGACCACACGGGCCCCGTCACCGAGGGTTCGGTGGTGCGGCTCAACGCGGAGGCCACGCGGCACCTCAAGGCCCTGCGCCTCCGCCCCGGCAATGCCTTGGAGCTCGTGCTGCCGGGAGGCGTGTGGCGCTGCGATCTCGCAGTGATGGACCGGGACCTGGCCGAGGCCCGCCTCGTGGCCGCCCTGGAGGAATCGCGCGAACCTGCCATCCCCATCGAAGGCTGGCTGCCCCTCACGGCCCAGCTGAGCCTTTGGGACGACTGGCTTCCGCCCCTCGTGGAACTGGGCCTCACCCGCATCGTGCCCGTGATTTACGCCCGCAGCGAATACGACGCCCGTAAGACCGCCGGCAAGCGCGAGCGCTGGGAGCGGCTCATCCTCGCCGCCTGCGAGCAAAGCCACCGCAGCGCCCTGCCGGTGCTGGAGGCGCCCCTGCCCTTCGACCGGCTCTTGAAGGTGGAGGCGCCCCAGAAGTGGGTGGCCTACGAGTTGCAAACGGGCGAGGTGAATCCTGCGCTTCGCAACGAAGCCCTCGCCTTCACGAGCGGCCCCGAGGGCGGCATCTCCGATGAGGAGTTCGCGGCCCTCCGGAAGGCGGGGTGGGCCCCCGTGAGCTTGGGCCGCAGCATCCTCCGGGCGGTGACGACGCCGGTGGCGCTGTTGGGGGCCGTTCAATTCGAAGTGAGCCGAAGGCCGGATGGAGGCCCATGAGGGGGGGAGCATGTTGAACCGCATCCTCGCGGGACGGACCGACCTCGTCTTCGATTGGGTGGCGATTGGTCATCCCGCAACGGCTACCGATGGGGAGGGCGCCCCCCTCATTCGTTGGTGTGCCTATTACGGGGATGTGAGCGCCCTTCGGTACCTCCTGGCCCAGGGGGCCTCCCTTGGGGATCTGGGCGAGAACCTGGATCTGTTCGGAGCGGCCTTCCACGGCCACTGGCAGCTTGCGGAGTACCTCATCGAATGCGGAGCCGACGTGAACCGGCCGCTGGCTGAGACGGGGGAGGTGCCCCTGCATGGCGTCTTTTGCGCCCCGAAGGGAAGGGCGGCCACGCTGGTGGCCCAAGTGCTCCTCGCCAAGGGCGCTGACCCGAACCGGGCGACGCGGTTGGGCATGGAGACGGGTTGCTTCATGCGGGACTGCCGTACCCAAGGGGAAACGCCCCTCCATCGGGCGGCGGCCTTCGGCACGGAGGAGGCCATCGATTGCCTCTTGGAGGCCGGGGCGCTCAGGGAGATTCGGGACGGCTGTGGAGATTCCCCCCTCACCTGGGCCAGCCGCCAGGGTCGCCCGGACGCAATCCTCCGGCGCCTCTGCCACGGGCCCTTTGCCATCTCGGAGGGGCGGCAGTCCATGGCGGACGCCCTGTTGGGGCGTCCCTTCGTCTAATCCTCCAACGCCGGCACAGGCGTCGACCGCCCATCCCGATCCAGGGCCACGAAGGTGAGCAGCGGGGCGCACACGCGCTTGGCCTCGCCGGAGTTGGGATCCTCCCGCAGGGCCGTGACGCGGATCTGCATGGAACTGCGGCCCACCTTTTCCAGTTCGGCCGTGAGGATGAGGATGTCGCCCTGCTTCACGGCCGCCTCGAAGCTCATGGCTTCCAGCGCCACGGTGACGGCGTTGCCCCGGCAGTGGCGGGTGGCGCAAATGGAGGCCACGCGATCGATCCAGGCGAGCAGTCGTCCCCCGAAGAGGGAGCCGTACTGGTTCAGATCCTCCGGAAGCACCGTGACGCTGAGGATGGAACGGGAGGTGTCGCGGGTCTTGGCCATAGGACAGCAGCCTAGGACAAAAACCGATCTCGAAGGTCACGGGGAAGGGTCGGGCACGTGCCCTCCGGTTTCCGGAAGAGGCGGCCGCGGAGGCCGGCCACGCGGTCGTAGCCCCAGTCGGCGAGGGGCCTGGGGACCCACGTCAGCACCGTGCCCATGAAGCCCCAAAAGCCCCCCAGTCGCCGTAGGGCGTGGGCGACGGCCCGGCTCCGCACGAGGAGGGTGCCCTCGGGGGTCTGAAGGGCCAGGCTATCGGGCAGGGCCGCGGCCAGCCCCTCGGGTACCCGCTGGCGGAAGGTGACCCCACGGAGGGGCGCGAAGCGGAAGCGCTCGCCGGCCCGGTCCCGCCGGGCGAGGAAGGCCACGCCCCGGTGGCAGAGGCCGCAGTGGCCGTCGTAGTAGACGAGGTCCATCAGCCCTTCACCAGCACCCAAAGGCCCACGAGGATGAAGGCCGTGCCCGCCGCATATTTGACGAAGTGCTCCGGGATCACCTTGAAGAGGGCCCCGCCCACGGCCACGCCCAAGGCCGTGGCGCAGACGAGGGCGGCGCTGGCGGCGAAGAAGACCGTCCAGAGGGCTCCGCTGCGGGCCGTGGCCGTTATGGCGGCCAGCTGGGTCTTATCCCCCACCTCGGCCAGGAAGACGGTCAGGAAGGTCGTCCAGAAGAGGGATCGGGTCACCGTTGCACCTATCGCTAGGCTCTTAAGCCTACAGCCTTCAAACTGAAGGCGATGTCGACCGAATCCTTCGACCTACCCGTCACCTACGTGACCACCGAAGCCCAACTGGCCGAGGCCTGGCCCGCCTGGGAGGCGTCCGGCCTCCTGGCCGTGGACATCGAGTGCAGCCTCACGGGCACCCACCACTGCGTCATGGCCCTCAT
>CAYWDR010000133.1:0-10056 GCA_964457075.1 uncultured Solibacteraceae bacterium | reverse complement strand
TGCTGGAGGCCATCGACTACAACGTGGGCAGCGTGCTGGAGGACACCCTCGCCGTCGTCGGCGTCAAGGCCTTCCACAAGGGCGTGGAGCTGGGCTCTCTCATCGAGGGGGGCACGGCCCTGGACGTGGTGGGAGATCCTGTCCGGTTGCGCCAGATCCTCACGAACCTCGTGGATAACGCCATCAAGTTCACGGAAAAGGGAGGCGTGCGCGTGCGCCTCTCCAGCCAGGAGGATGGCCCGGAGCACGTGCTGCTCCGCTTCGAGATCAAGGATTCGGGTGTCGGCATGAGGCCCGAGGTCAGCGCCCGTCTCTTTACCTCCTTCTTCCAAGGCGATGCCTCCACCACTCGCAAGTACGGGGGCACGGGCCTGGGCCTCGCCATCTGCCGCCGCCTGGCCGAGATGCAGGGCGGGGCCATCGGCGTGGAGAGCGCCGTGGGAAAGGGCAGCATCTTCTGGTTCACCCTCCGGCTCAAGCGGCGGCCCGTGGCCGAGGCGCGGCCCTCCCCCCGCTCCGTGGTGCTCGCCGGGGTGGGGCCCCTCACGGCCGACCTCCTCCGTCAGCAACTGGAGGGGTGGGGCTGCCAGGTGCGCGTGCAGGACGCCCCCGGCGAGCCCTTCGCACCGGCGGATCTCGTGCTCTACGGGAACCGCGCCTTCGAAGCGGTCCGGACGAACGGGGCCCGCTGGGCCGTGCTCCACCCCCTCTACGACAACACCCTCCGGGATGGGGCCCGGGCCGCCGGCGTTTCCGAATCCATCAGCGCCCCCGTGCGGGCCAGCCAGCTCGCCCGGCTCCTGGATGGCCCCTTGGGCTCGGAGCCCCCCGTGGCCGTCGCCAAGGGGCCCGTCGAGAAACGCGAGCTGAAGGTGCTCTTGGCCGAAGACAATCTCGTGAACCAGAAGGTGGCCCTCAAGATCCTCGAAAAGTTCGGCCTCCATGCCGAGGTGGCCGCCACGGGCCAGGAGGCCCTGGATCGCCTCGACCGCGCGCCCTACGATCTCATCTTCATGGTTTGCCAGATGCCCGAGATGGACGGCTTCGAGGCCACCCGCCTCATCCGCAGCCGGGAGGTGGGGCACGTGCCCATCATCGCCATGACGGCCAACGCCATGGTGGGTGATCGCGAGCGTTGCCTGGAGGCGGGCATGGACGACTACATCTCCAAGCCCGTGCGGGTGGAGGCGGTGCAGGGGGCCCTGGAGCGCTGGCTGCCCAGCGCCGTGGGGGATAAGGCATGAGCTCCACGAATCTCGAAGACGCCCAGGCCATCCGCATGGTGCTTCAGCGCCTCGTGACCGCGGGGGGCAAGGTGGGCCTGGCCTACCAAGCCCAGCGGGCCGAGTTCCCCGTCCACGTGGAGGATGGCGCCCGCCTTTCCCTGAAGATGAGCGCGGAGGACGTGCAGAAGTGGGCCCTCAAGGCCGGCGAGAGCGTGAGCCTCAAGCTGGAGGATCGGGGCCTCAAGTACGAATCCGTCACCGCCTTCCAGGCGGCCGTCAACCTCGATGGCGTGGAGGTGGCGAACCTCGCCATCCCCCGGGTGCTGCGCCGGGCCGATGCCCACCGCATGGCCGCCTTCATCCCCGAGCCCTCCACCCGCGCCGCCTTCACCAACGCCCGGGGCGGCCTCTTCGATGGCTCCGTGAAGAGCTTCGGCCTGGAGGGCCTGGAGCTGGCCCTGCGCGACCCCAAGCAGAACATCCAGGAGGCCTTCCGCATGGGCGAGCAAAGCCTCGTGGACGTTCGCCTCACGGAGACCCTCCAACTGAAGGCCAAGACCACCGTCACCTACTTCGGCGAGGACTACGTCGGCCTGAAACTCAATAAGGACAACGACCCCCGCCTGCTCAACCAGTACCAGGCCTGGCTCCAGGAACAGGAGCGCATGCAGGCGCAAAAGGATAGCTCCGACTTCAACCCCGAGGGCGTGGTGGCCCCCCTCGTGCGCGCCAATCAGGCCGCGGTGCTGCCCAAGCTCCACATCCTCCTGGATAAGGAGCCCATGCTCCTCCTGCTCACGGAGAAGGCCGACTTCGCCCAGCGCATGTCCGAGGCCCTCGGCCGCAAATTCGGCCTCGCCCACCTGGACTACGTGAAGGGCCCCCTCAAGGCCCAGCTGGGAGAGCTCGCCTCCGAGGAGCAGCCCTGGGGCCGCGCCTGCCTCCTCCTCCTCCACAACCAGCTCCGCCTCACGAGCCCCCTTGAGCTCTGCCGCCAGGTGCTGGAAAAGGAAAAGTGCCCCCTCCCCGTCCTCCTCCTGGGCACCGAAGAGGACCAGGACAAGAAACGCCACCGCGCCCTCGAAGCGGGCGCCGTGGACTTCCTCGTCGTCGAGCCCTTCAAGGTGCTGCAGGTGCTGCGGAAGGTGGATGAGATGGTGGCGTTGACGCAGTGAATCCCAGAAACGCGCAAAGCGCGTTTCTGGGCGTTGGAGATAGGAGCGGCAGCGTCGAAGGTGGCCACAGAGGGGGTTGGCCTCGGCCTGCGTTTGCTTTTTGTGAAAAATGTCACTTGCATGATTAAGGGGGGGCGTAGGCTTTTCGAATCTCTGGACAGCCTATGCGAACCCATTCCCTAGCCCTTCTCTGCCTTCCCGTGCTTTGCGCGCCGAGCCTTTCGGCTCAGGCGCCGGCGCCTTGGAGTTCGCTATTGAAAGCGGATTCGCAGGGGGTCGATCTGCAATGGCGGGTGGTTCCGGCGGAGACGGGGTGGGTGCTTCAGTTCCGGAATCCGGGATCGGCGGGCCTGCACTTCGAATGGTTCCTGCCGGGGATCGAGGGGCCGCGGAGGGCGCGGGAGCGGGGGCGGCTGCACCTGGATCCGGGGGCGCGGGCGAGCTTCCCCGTGGCGGAGGCGCCTTCGGGTGTGCGGGTGATCGAGGTCCGGGTGGGGCCCTCGGATGACGGCGAGTTTTGGGCTCAGTGAGCGGATGGGAATGATGACGATGCGCGCGACGTTGACCATGAAGATGACCCTGAAGACGGCCTTGAAGTCCCTGCTGCTCGCCCTGTGCGGGCTCGCGGCGGCCCAGACCCAGGCCCTGGCCCAGGGGCGGTTCCGGTTGGCGGATCCCGCGGCCTTAGGTTCGGGCGGCGGGTGGGCGGTGGATCCGCGGCTGGGGACGCTCACCATGGGCCTCCCCGTGGCGGCCGTGGATGGGGAACTTCCCATCCCCCTGGCCCTGCGGGTGAACGGCAGTTTCAAGAGCTCGACCACGTTCTTTTATGAGTGGATCCCCGAGATCAAGCGCTGGGTGCTGGATTACACGACGGCGAACCACCGGCCCGCCTATGGCACCGTCCACTTCGGCTACATCGCCGACGCGGCCTCCTACAACGGCGCCACGGAATCCAAGGTCTACGCGCTGGAGGATGGCACCCAGTTCCGCGAGGAGGATTGGCTGGCCTTCACCGCCTGGAACGCGACGTTCACGCTGCCCCAGGATTTCGGATTCCTGGCGAAGGCGCCTTCCGCCGTGAAGATCTCCAACACGGGCACCCACGCCTGGTACATGGCGACGCCCGCGGAGCTGGGGGCCGCGTGGCAGGCGAAGGCCGCCTCCCTGATGCCCGCGGGTCACGGCGCCGCGCCCACCTCGTACCTGGTGCTCATGGATAAGGACAAGGCCCGGGTGATGGCCTACCTCGCGGCCTTCAAGGCCTACGTGCCCATCCTGTGGGTGGATCGCTTCGGCCATTCCGTGGGATTTCAGTGGACGCGGACGACGGCCGCCCTGCCGCCGGGCGTGACCGCCATCCACGCCGTGGTGGCGATGAACGCGCGGAACAAGGGCGTCCAGCTGCAGTGGGCGGATTTCACCAGTGGCGACTCGGAACAGGATCTGCTTCGCGCCGACTTCATCGGCCTCGAAGCGCCCGCCATCCTGCTTCGCGGCTACCCGGGCCTCAGCGCCCAAAAGCCCGCCGGGTTCGCCCAGACGGCCGTCGATTTCGAAGCCCTGGTGCCGCCGGGCTGCGCCGGGCCCGTGGGCCGGCCCACCACCGTCAGGATCGGGGCGGCGGGCGATCTGGCCGCGCCCAGCTGGCAGGCCTCGGCCCCGCGCTCCCTCCCGGCGGCCGGAAGCACCCTGCCCACGGCGGATCCCCTGCAATGGACCTTCGGCTACGAGGCCAACCACGCGGCCCTCGCCTCCATCCTCGATCCCATGGGCGTGACGACCACCTTCACGCTGGCGGGGGGAACGAATGTGCCGCCCACCCTCACGAACCCCGGTGCCGTGCGCCGGGGCGGCCTCCAGGTCTTTGGCGTGACCCGGGCCGGATCCGTGGATGGGACCACCACCCTCACCCGCGATTGGGCCCGCACCACCAACGCCAACGGGGCCCCCACCGTGGTGATGAAGGAGACCTATGGCGCCCTGGATTCGGCGCCCCGCAGCGTGGAGCTCGTCTATGCCGCGCCTTCCACGGGCATGGCCTACGGCAACGGCGCCCTCACGGAACGCATCCTCCGGGATGCCGCGGGCATCCAGATGGAGCGGACCCTTTACACGCTTTATGGTTCGGGTCTGGATGGCACCTACACGGATATCAGCGGCTATACCGTGGAGCGGGCCGGCGAGCCCCTGCGAGTGATCACCCGAAGCACGGCCAACAAGGGCACCCAGCTCATCGCGGAAAGCCAGGCCTGGGATCCCAATGGGGTGACCATCCTCGGCGGCAATATCACCCAGGTGTCCACGGCCAACACCTTCGAGGATCACCGGGACAAGCTGGAGCTGGGCCGCCTCACCTCCACCACGACGACCCGCTACGATGACTCCGGCAGCAGCACGGGCCCGGCCCTGGCGCCCGCGGCCACGAGCAAGGTCGAATACCTCGCCAATGGCCGGGTGTGGAAGTCCTACCGCGAGGCCGAGGGAGGCCGCATCGGTGAAAGCCTGAGCTGGGATGGCGAAGGGCGCCTCGCCTTCCGCAAGCCCTACGACGGCGAAACGCCCAGCGGGGCCCAGCCCCTGCCCGCCGAGCGCACGGAAAGCATCGCCTACGATCCCGCCTCGGGGCTCCCCGTGGAGGTCGCCACCGCCTACCTCGACGGGCAGGGCGGCATGCCCGTGTTGAAGCGCACCATCTCGGGCTGGGATGCCCAGGGCCGCCCCACCACCCAAGTGGATGAACGGGGCCTCAGCGCCACGGGCGCCTTCGATCTGCGGGGCCGGCCCACGTCCATGCAGCGGGGCACGGACCCCGCCCTGGCCTTCGGCTACAGCGGCGAACGCATCCGCACCGTCACGCAAAACGGCGTCACCACCACGGAAACCCGCGACGGCTTCGGCCGCGTGACTTCCGTGAAGAAGGCCTTCCCCGCGGGCATCACGCCGGAGTACATGGAAACGACCACCGAGTACGACAATCTGGGCCGCCCCGTGACCGTGCGGCAGATCACGGGGCCCTCCGCCAACGCTCCCCAGTTCACGGAATACGACGGACTGGATCGGCCCACGCACATCCTCAATCCTGCGGGCAACGTGGTTGACTACGCCTACGCGGCCGACGGGCGCTTCGCCATGGTCACCCAAAAGACCTACCCCTCGGGAACGGGCGGCCCGCCGCTCGTCACCACGATCTGGAAGGATGGCTTCGGCCAGGTGGTGAAGACCCAGGCCCCCAACGGGGACCTCACCACCACCACCTTCGATGGCCTGGGCAACCCCCTAAAGGTGACCCTCGCCTCCAAGGTAATCAACACGGACCAGAACCGGACCTTCACCTATGACGGTTTTGGGCGGATGCTCACCCGGAGCGAGCCCGAGACGGGCACCACCACCTTTTCCGGCCACACCCACGAGGGCCAGCCCACCACGGTGGTGGAGAGCAAGGGAGGCGATGGGACGTGGCGCAATCGTTCCCTCCAATTCGACGGCCTGGGCCGCCTGCTCCGCCAATCCAACGTGGTCACGGGCGAGTACGTGAGTTGGACCTATGCCGGGGCCGATCTCGCCTCCATGGAAACGAAGAACGCGGATGGAACGATCGTCCGCCAAAGCTTCCGCTACGCGGGCCCCGGCAAGCGGCTGGATCAGGAAAGCACCACCTTCGGCGCCACCACCTGGACGGTGGGCTATGGATTCGACGCCCTGAACCGGGTGAACAGCCTGGCCTATCCCAGCGGGCGCATCGTGGGCTACACCTTCGATGCGGCGGGGCGCGTCACCTCCGTCACGAACAACGGCGCGCCCGTGGTGGGCAACGTCAGCTTCAACGCCTGGGGCCAGCGGGAAAAGCTCACCTTTGGTTCCGGGGCCTACAGCCATTGGACCACCAAGGACCAGGGCACCCACCTGGACGAGTGGAACATCAGTTACACGGCCAACACGGCGCCCGGGGGGCTTTCGGATCCGGGCACGCCCCGGAAATACATGTACGACGAGGCCGAGCGGCTTTCCATGGCCGGGGAGTGGAGCCTCACCCACGACAAGCGGGATCGCATCCTCGCCGCCTCGGCGCCGGCCCTGGGCGTCGACACCGCCGATTTCGATCATGATGCCTATGGGAACAACATCAAGAACCTAACCACGGGCGCCGCCTCGGCCATCGTGAACAACTTCAATTTCGCACCTCAATTGGGAAACCAGATCCCCTCGCTCACAGCCGCCGGCCAGACGACGGGCTGGGTCTATGCCCCCAATGGCGAGGCCTCCTCCATCTCCCGCAAGGCGGATGGAGCCGCCCAGGGCGTCACCTGGGATGGACTGGGGCGCCTGAGCCGCGTCCTTGAGAGCGGCGCCACGACCACCACCTACGCGCCCTCGGGACTGCGGGTGGCCCTCGACGTGGCCAGCGATCCCACGAAGGGCCGGAAATACGCCTACACGGCGGGGGGGCAGCTGCTGGGGGAATACGGCGGCGTGGCCACGGCCTCCGAGGTCCATGCGGGCCAAAAGGCCGTTCGAATGCACCATGTGGGGAACCAGGGATGGTCGGGATTCAGCCGCTCCCTGGGGCGTTTCCAGGCCGGGGACACCGTGACGGCCACCGCCTGGTTCAAGGCCCAGCCGGGCGTGTACGGCGAGGTGTTCCTCGGGGATGTGGCGGGCGCGGACCCCTACGACAACGCCAACCACACCTACATTCAAGGCAATGGGGGCTGGCAATCCATCACGCTCAGCTGGACCATGCGCCACGACGACGATATGTGGGTCTACATCTACGGGAACCAGTGGACCCCCACGGGCTATGGCACGGCTACGGACGTGGATGGGCCCGCCGTCACCTGGGATGACGTGGCCGTCTCCAGCCCCTGGCGGGGAACCCTCGTCTCCGATGGATTCGAAGGCGGAATCCCCGCCGAGTGGGCCTTGAACGGCACCCCCTACGACCTCGTCACGGTGGGCCAGCCCGATTCCAACCAGTGGCGGCGCGACGTCATCTACCTCGGCGGCGAAGCCATCGCCGAAGTGGACGCCAGCGGCGTGCACGAGCTCCACAACGACCACCTCGGCAGCCCCCGCATCATCACCCGGGGCGCCGATGGCAAGATCGAAGGCAAGCAGGCCTTCGCCGCCTACGGAGAACGCATCCTCTCCGAAGGCGCCTACGTCCCCCTCACCGGCTACACCGGCCATGTGCAGCAGGATCCCACCGGCCTCATCTACATGCGCGGCCGCTACTACAGCCCCGCCTGGCACGTGTTCCTGAACAGCGACCAGGGCGTGGATCCGAATAGCTGGAACCAGCGGGCGTACGTGGGGGGGAGCCCGTTCATGGCGACGGATCCATCAGGGCTTAAGATTGCACTTTCATGCGATGGAAATGCACTTGTTCAAACCGAATACGGTGATGACGGTAAAATCAAAGAACGTAAAATAATAGGGTTCTGCAACGGGAATGGCCAGATTTCTGTGAGTAATGGAAACGGAGGAGTTACAACCTACGAATATTATTTCGGTTCATGGGTTGATACTTCCCATTCCAAGCTCGATGAGTATGGGCGCCAAATCAATCAGTTATATACTTGGTACTCCGACGGCACATTGAAGCCTGAAGGGGAAGTTGTAAATTTTGGTGATTATATTTCGTACACATTTGGTGGTGCTTACATCATGGGAGCACAACTTTCTGTAACGAGGGACAGGAATGGTGAGTGGTATGTGACACCTGCATGGGTGTTCCTAGGGATTGGTGCGAAAGGAGGAACCGCAAGTGTTGGACACATAACTGAAGGGACACCGTCGGGGCTTTTGACCGGATTGGGCTTCAATGCCTCAGCCGGCGGAGGCTTTGGTCCACTGCAACTTGGGGCAGGTGTAAATGCTTCTATGGGTGGTCAGGCCTTTGAATTGACTAGACCTGCTCCATCAACCATGGGTGGATTTGGGGGATGGATCACCTTTTCATTTGGGTATGGCTTTCACATTGGGAGGCTATAACAATGGGTGAAATATCAGCATTAGTAGTGTTTGGTTTACTTTCCACTTGGCTATCGTATCTATGTATACACAAGACGACAGTCGTTCAAGATTATATAATTCAAAAATTCAACAAGAGTGTGCTGACAAGAAGCAATATTGAAATATTTAAAATCCCGGGAGTAATTAGACTATATGGAATTGTATCAATGATTTTCGCAATTCTATTTTTGGGGCTAGCCATACATCGCTTGATCCGGAATTAGCGATTGAGCACGAATGGGGGCCACGCCAATTCACCCCAGCTTCACGTCCCGCCCCCGCCAGTGATTGATCCCGCGCAGCCGGTCCCAAAAGGCCCAGGCCTGACCCAGGGCCAGGACGGGGCCGAGCAGGGGCCAGAAGGCCCAGATGGGATCCATGGGCCGCCTCGTCATGCGCTGGGCGACGTGGCCGAGGGTGGCGGGGACGAGGAGCCATAGGAGGAGGGCGAGGCCGGGATGGCCGGCGAGGGGCAGCCAGAGGGGGGCGAGGAAGGTGAGCAGGGTGGCGGCGAGGCCCAGGGGGGCCAGGGGCCAGAGAGGGAGGGCCATGGCGTTCTTGCGCATGGCGCGGATGAGGGCCCAAAGGCCGTGGTACATGCGGAGGTGGAGGGCGGGGCCGCCGCGGGCGACGCGGTTGGTGAAGCCGGCGGCCTTGGCGCGGCGGGCGAGCATCATATCGTCGATGGCCTCCAGGGGGGCCGCGGCGTGACCGCCGAGGGCGTCATAGGCGGCGCGGCGGATCAGGGTGAAGGCGCCCACGCCGCAGAAGGCCTTGGAGGCGGGATCGGGCACGCGGTGGGGCGGCACCAAGACGAGGAATCCGGCGGCGGCCAGGGGCAGGGCCAGGCGCTCGCCTCGGGTTCCGGTGTCGATGGCCGGCAGGAGGGCCAGCAGATCCGTGGGCTGGTCTTCGGCGAAGGCCAGGGCGCGGCGCAGCAGGGCGGGCCCTGACTGCACATCGGCGTCCGCGAGGAGCAGCCATTGGGCCTTCCGGGCCCAGGGGTGCGCTTGGGCGAGGTGCATGGCGTGGTTCTTCCCGAGCCAGCCCGGGGGCAGGTGATCGTTGCGCAGCACGGCCAGGCGCCCGGGGTGGCGTCCGGCGAGGCGGGCCAGCACCTCGGTGGTGCCATCTATGCTGCCGTCGTCCACGACGACGAGGCGCAGGGCGGCGTGATCCTGGGCGAGCCAGCCATCCAGGCTCGCCCCCACCTCGCGCACCTCGTCCCGGGCGGGCACGAGGAGGCAGACGGAGGCGCGGGAGGCGGGGGGATCCTCGGGCAGCTCCGGCAGGCGCGCGTCGTGGCGCAAGGCGAGGCCGAGGCCCGCGAGGGTGGGCAGGGCCGAGGCCCAGGCGATCCAATCGAGGGGGCGCATGACTTCAGGATTCCCTACCTGGAAGGCCAAGCGCGCGAAGAAAAGCGCGCAGCGGGTGAAGGCCCCTTCTCGCACTGCGCGTTGGGGTGGCCCCCGATGGATCGGGGACTCCAGCCCCGCTGTTCATCCCAATGCCGTTCACATCATGGAATGGGCTCCCGGTGCGTTTGAAAAATTGGAACGCAGAAGACGCAGAAGTTCGCAGAAGACTCAGCGCGGCCGGGGCCGCAACCAAACGGGCTATCAAAAACAGATGCACCACGG
>CAYWDR010000132.1:0-10067 GCA_964457075.1 uncultured Solibacteraceae bacterium | reverse complement strand
GTGTTGAAGAAGATGGGGGCGATCTTGGTGCCGAGGCAGAAGCCGCCGAAGCGCTTGTTGGGCACGAAGGGGATATCCTCGCCCGTCCACCACAGCACGGAGTTGGTGGCGCTCTTGCGGCTGGAGCCGGTGCCCACCACGTCGCCGACATAAGCAACCGGGTTGCCTTTCGCCTTCAATCCTTCCATGAAGGCGATGGGCCCGCGCACGCCCGGTTCCTCGGGGGTGATGCCGGGGCGGGCGTTCTTCAGCATGGCGAGGGCGTGGAGCGGGATATCGGGGCGGCTCCAGGCGTCGGGGGCGGGGCTGAGGTCGTCGGTGTTCGTTTCGCCGCTCACCTTCAGCACGGTGACGGTGGCCTCGCGGGGCACCTCGGGCTTCGAGGTGAACCACTCGGCGTCGGCCCAGCTCTGCACCACGGCTTTCGCGATGGCGTTGCCCTTGACGGCCTTCTCCTGCACGTCGTGGAAGGCGTCGAACATCAGCAGGGTCTTCTTGAGGGCCTCGCCAGCGACGGGGGCCACGTCGGCGTCGTCCAGCAGATCGATGAGGGGCTGCACGTTGTAGCCGCCCAGCATGGTGCCCAGGAGCTCCGTGGCCTTGGCGCGACTCACGAGGGGGCAGCTTTCCTTGCCCTTGGCGACGCTGGCGAGGAAGCCCGCCTTCACCTTGGCGGCGTCATCCACGCCCGGAGGCACGCGGTGCGTGAGCAGCTCCACGAGGAAGGCTTCTTCACCCTGGGGGGGCGCCATCAAGAGTTCCACGAGGCTCGAAGTCTGCTCGGCCGTGAGGGGCAGGGCGGGAATGCCGAGTTCCGCGCGCTTGGCCGCGAGCTGGCGGTAGGTGTCGAGCATGGGGATCTCCTGGAGGCTTGGATGGATCGCAAAGATAGACAACAGGCCAGTCTAGCGTCGATGGGGCGGACCTGGGACCGCTTAGGCGGGGGAAGGCCCCTTGCCCCGTGCCAACCCATGCTTTTTCCAGGGAGGTCTAAACTGGCCGGTGCCTTTGGAGGGTCCGGCCATGGCCCAGATCGAATCCACTCCCGCCTTCGTCCAGGCCGCCTACGCCCGCATGGCCGCCAATCTATCGATCGTGCGGCCGCGCCTGAACCGCCCCCTCTCCCTGGCGGAGAAGATCGTATATGGGCACCTGGATCAGCCCGGCGCCGCCGTCATCGCCCGGGGGCGCACCTACCTGGAGCTGCGGCCCGATCGCGTGGCCATGCAGGATGCCACGGCGCAAATGGCCCTGCTGCAATTCATGAGCTCGGGCCTTGAGGAGGCTTCCGTGCCCAGCACCGTCCACTGCGACCACCTCATCCAGGCGGAAGTGGGTTCCGCGAAGGATCTCGCCCGGGCCAACGACGAGAACAAGGAGGTGTACGACTTCCTCGCCTCCGTGTGCGACAAGTTCGGCCTCGGGTTCTGGAAGCCCGGCAGCGGCATCATCCACCAGGTCGTGCTGGAGAACTACGCCTTCCCCGGCGGGCTCATGATCGGCACCGACTCCCACACGCCCAACGCGGGAGGCTTGGGCATGGTGGCCGTGGGCGTGGGCGGCGCCGACGCGGTGGATGTGATGGCGGGCCTGCCTTGGGAGTTGAAGGCCCCCAAGCTCATCGGGGTGAGGCTCACGGGGGTCCTGAAGGGCTGGGCCTCCCCCAAGGACGTGATCCTCAAGCTGGCGGGCATCCTCACGGTGAAGGGGGGCACGGGCGCCATCGTGGAGTACTTCGGCGAGGGCGTGGATTCCATCTCCTGCACGGGCATGGGCACCATCTGCAACATGGGCGCGGAGATCGGCGCCACCACTTCCGTCTTCCCCTTCAACGCCCGCATGGCGGAGTACCTCCGCGCGACAGGCCGCGCGGACTTGGCCCTCCTGGCGGAGGGATTTGAACAGAACCTCCGCGCCGATGAAGGCTGCGAGTACGACCAGCTCATCGAGATCGATCTCTCCACCCTCGAACCCCACATCAACGGGCCGTTCACGCCGGATCTCGCATGGCCACTGTCACGGTTCGCGAATGCAGTCCGCGAAAAGGGCTACCCCGAAGAACTCAAGGTCGCGCTCATTGGAAGTTGCACGAACTCCAGCTACGAGGATATGGAGCGGGCGGCCAGCGTGGCGCGGCAGGCCCTGGAGCATGGCCTCACGGCGAAGAGCGAGTTCACGATCTCGCCCGGGAGCGAGCAGATCCGCGCCACCATCGCCCGCGACGGCCAAATGGACACCTTCACCCAGGTGGGCGGCCTCGTCCTCGCCAACGCCTGCGGCCCCTGCATCGGCCAGTGGAAGCGCCACGACGTGCCCAAGGGGGAGCAGAACAGCATCCTCACCTCCTTCAACCGGAACTTCGCCGGCCGCAACGATGGCAATCCCGGAACCCACGCCTTCGTGGCGAGCCCGGAGATCGTCACGGCCCTCGCCATCGCCGGCCGCCTCACCTTCAATCCGGAAACGGATGAACTCACGGGCGCCGATGGAAAGCCCTTCAAGCTCAAGAGCCCCTGGGGCGATAGCCTGCCGAGGAAGGGCTACGACCGGGGCCAGTCCACCTATCAGGCCCCGCCTGCGGACCGCTCGAACGTGCGGGTGATCGTGGATCCGGCCAGCTCCCGGCTGCAGCTGCTGGAGCCTTTCAAGGCCTGGGAGGGCGCCGATCTCCCGGGCCTCGTGATCCTTCTGAAGGCCAAGGGCAAGTGCACGACGGATCACATCTCCGCCGCCGGCCCATGGCTGAAGTTCCGGGGCCATCTCGACAACATCAGCGACAACCTCCTCATCGGCGCCACCAACGCCTTCAACGGCGCCGTGAACCGCGTGAAGAACCTCCTCACGGGCGCCGAAGGGGAAGTGCCCACCGTGGCCCGCGCCTACAAGGCCGCCGGCCAAGGCTGGGTGGTCATCGGCGACGAGAACTACGGTGAAGGCTCCTCGCGGGAGCACGCCGCCATGGAACCCCGCCACCTGGGCGGCCGGGCCATCATCGTGAGGAGCTTCGCCCGCATCCACGAAACCAACCTCAAGAAACAGGGCATGCTGCCCCTCACCTTCGCCGACCCCGCCGACTACGACAAGCTCCTCGAGGACGACCGCCTGGAGCTGCAGGGCCTCGCCGCCTTCGCCCCCAGCGTGGCCCTCACGCTCGTGGCCAAGCATGGGGACGGCCGGGAAGATCGCATCGCGCTGAACCACACCTTCAATGAAGGGCAGATCCAGTGGTTCAAGGCGGGATCCGCCCTCAACCGGATGGGCCAACGTTCATTGGCGCCGCTTGGCGCGGATGTGGGCTTCAACCGCCCGCCGGAGGGCACCTAGTGGTGGGCCTTAGGCCGTTGCCCCTCCATTTGGCTGCCTTCTAAATCGAGGATGGTTCCATCGCCAAACGCCTTGGGGACGAAGCGCTTGAGGCTTCTGAATTTCTTCACGATGCCGGTGACGTCTTCGATCAGCACCTGCATTTGGTTGAGCTCCTCATGGCTTGGGCAAGTGCTCCGGCGGCGCCACACGTCGAGCAGCAGCTGAGCGGAGGTCAGGGGTTGGCTTAGCGCGTGAAGGGCCCCGCCCGTGATCTCGATGAGGGCCCGCTCGCGGGAGGCTTCCACCAGGGCCTGATATTGGCGCGCGAAGGCCACCATCGTCCGGAGCTTGGCTCTCAGCACGACGGGGGAATAGGGCCACGTCAGATAGTCCATGCATCCTGCGGCGAGGCCCTCCAGAAGATCCCCTTCGTTGATCCGGGAGGCACTGAGAAAGATGATCGGGGTGTGTGCGTTGAGCGCGGTGGCCTGGATCAGGCGGCAGGTCTCCACGCCGCTCAGCCCGGGCAGGTTGACATCCATGAGGATGCCCTCGAAGGCTTTCCTTTCGCAGTGCGAGAGGGCTTGGACGCCGTCGTTCGCGAGGACGATGCGGAACGGCGCACCCTCCAGCTCCGACTGGAGCAAGTCCAAGGTGTCGGGCTCATCGTTGACGAGGAGGATGATCCCGGGGTTCTCCAGGGTCGGGAACAGGCCCTCAACCATGGGATGGAGCCTGGAAGGGGATGGGCAGTGTGGCCATGGGGCTTTGACCTTGGTCTGCTCATCGGATCCTGGAGGCTATCGATGAGTAAATTTTTTGTCCGCAGATTTCGCAGATGACGCTGATTCAAAAGACGAAGCTGCGGATCTCATTCACCCCACAAGCCCCTTCCACCCTTCCAGCACCTGCTGCGTCTGGAGGATGATCCGCGATCGGCGCTTTCGGCCATGGAGTCGGTGGAGGCGCGCCCGCCATACGAACCGCAGGCCATGGCCTCGAAGATGGCCAGCCGGTCTTTGGGGCTCGGGAGCCAGGCTCACTCAGAGCGCATTGCGGATGTGCTGGAACCGGGATCGAAGCGGCAGTTCGGGGCAGCCGTCCAGGAGACGGCGCAGGGCCCTCACGAGGGGGGAGGTGCCGGGCGGGTTCGCTGGGCGGGGCAGGCTTCGGTAGCGCCGCAGCCACGCGGCGCGGTCGGGGCCGCCGAGCAGCATCCAGCGATCCTCCCAAAGGGCGTGGAGCCGGGCCTGATAACGGAGGGCCGGGCGTTTCGGCGCGGGGGTGCGGAGGCGGGCGATGGTACGTTTCATGGGGCGCTCCCGGGTGGCTCGAGGCCACGAAAACCAGGTCCTGGGCCGGAAGATTCCGCGAGGCTACCCAGGGCATCCACTGTTTTAAGGGTGCGCGCTTCGGGTGAATGCACCAAGGGAAATTCGGCCCCCAGGGGCATTCAGGGGGTGGCCCTGGGGCGGGATTTGGGCCGGGATACCCGCCGCGAGGGCGGTCCAGGGCCTATGGTGGGAGTACGGCCCCGTCGGCCAGGGGGAATCCATGGACAAGCGCACGCCCCGCTCCTGGCTCAATACGCTGTTCCTGCTGGGAACGCTTGGGATGGCCCTCATTCTCGTGCCCTGGAAGCTGGCCACCCAGGGACTGCGCTGGAGCGAGGTGGCGGTCTTCCTCTTCCTCTACATCGCCACGGGCCTGGCGATCACGGTGGGCTACCACCGGCTCTTCAGCCACCGGGCCTACCATGCGGCCTGGCCCATGCGGCTCGCGCTGCTGCTCTTCGGGGCGGCGGCCTTCCAAAACTCCGCCATCGCCTGGTGCAGCGACCACCGCCACCATCATCGATTCGTGGATGACACGGAAAAGGATCCCTACCCCGTGAAGCGGGGCTTTTGGTACGCCCATTGGCTATGGGTGATGGAGGGGGGCGACCGGCCCGTGGATGGCATCGCGGATCTGGAGCAGGATCCCCTGCTGCGCTGGCAGCGCCGCTACCACTTCTACATCGGCGGGGTGGTGGCCGCCGCGCCGGCGCTGATCGTCGGTTGGTACACCCACAACCTCGTGGGCCAGCTCATCATCGCGGTGCTGTTGCGCATCGTGTTGACGCACCACAGCACCTTCCTCATCAACTCCGCCGCCCACTGGTTCGGCACCCAGCCCTACACCGACGCGAACAGCGCCCGGGATAACCTGCTGCTGGCGCCCATCACCTTTGGCGAGGGCTATCACAACTACCACCACATGTGGCAGTGGGACTACCGCAACGGGCCCCGCTGGTACCAGTTCGACCCCGCCAAGTGGATCATCGCCGCCGGCTCCTGGATGGGGTTCACCTGGGGCCTGCGCCGGGTGCCTGCCACCACCATCCAGCGGGCCCGCGTGGCCATGGAGGCCAAGCGCCTGGCCGCGTCCCTGGCCTCCTCGGGGCACCCCGCCAAGGGCGGGCTGGAAGAAGCCCATGCCCGCCTCGACGCGGCGCTCGCCGCCCTTCAGGCCCGCCTCGACGCCTGGCACGCGCTCAAGGCGGAATGGAAGGAGAAGGGCCATGCCAAGGCCGAGGCCTGGCGCGCGGCCCGGGCGGAGTGGCGCACCCATCGGGCCCACCTCATGGACGACCTCCGTGAGGCCCGCGTGGCCTGGAACCAGGCGAGGCTCATGGCGCGCCAGGCCGCAGCCTAGCAGGTCGATTCCGGATTTCCGATCCGGGCAGATGCAGGATCCGGGTTCAGAGCGCCGCGCGGATGCGGCGGAGGGTGATGCCGAAGGGGCTTTGCTGGCCGCCCGTGAGCCGGCGGCGGATGCCGTGGATGGGCGTGTGGACGAGGGGGCAGTAGGCGGGCGGCTGGACGCCATGGCGCTGGAACCAGTCGGCCCGGCCCGTGGGGCCCAGCAGGCTCCACCGCTCCTCCCACATGGCCTGGAGGCCTTCTTGATAGCCGGGTTTCACGATGTCCTGGCCCTGGGCCTGGATGAGCTTGCCAATGCGGCTCATGGTGCGCTTTCCGGGGGGTTCGCAGGCTGGAAAGGCCATGCCCTGGACCGGAGGATTCCGAAAAGGCTGTCCAAGACATCCACCCACTTGAGCGTGCGCCGGAATCCGGCGGGAACCTAGGGAATTCGCAATGCAGGGTCAGGCGGGGCGGGGATGGGCTTTCCGTGCCCGCTTCATGTCGTACATGCGCCCGTCGGCCAACTGGAGGAGGCTCTCGGCGTCGCGGCCCTCCTCGGGGTAGAGGGCGAGGCCCAGGCTGGCGTGGAGGGCGAACCGCTGACCCCGGAATTCAAAGGGGCCCTCCAGTTGCAGGGTGATCTTTTCAATCACGTCCATGGCGGCCTCTCGATCCTGCAGATTCGCGAGGAGGAGGCCGAATTCGTCCCCGCCCAGGCGGGCGACGGTGTCGGCGTCGCGGGTGGCCCGCTTGAGGCGGAGGGCGAGCGTCCGCAGGGCCTCGTCGCCGGCCCGGTGGCCGTGGCGGTCGTTGATGGGCTTGAGATCGTCCATGTCCAGGAGGGCGATGCCCAGGGGGAGTTTCTGCCTGCGGGCCAGGGCCAGGGCCTGGTGCAGGCGATCGTAGAAGAGGGCCCGGTTGGCGAGGCCCGTCAGGGAGTCGCGGGTGGCCTGGCGGTAAAGGGCATCGGCCTCCTCCAGCATGTGGGCATGCTCCGTGGCGCGGGCCATGGTGGCGGCGATGACATCCGACATCAGGCCCAGGGCCTGGGCATCCTCCGTGGTGAAGGCCCCGGGGCCACGGGCCATCACCTTGAGCACGCCCACGGGGCCTCCCTCATGCAGGAGGGGCACCACCACCAGGGATCGGATCCCAAGGATCCGGCAGGTGGAGGCATCCACCCGCGGATCCGCCACGGCATCGGCGCAGTAGAGCGATTCTCCAAGGTTCATGGCGAGGCCCGAAAGGCTGGCGGATTTCGGGAGGCGGAGTCCCAGCTGGGTGGCGGCGATGCCCGTGGCGGCGCGATAGACCATCTCGGCCGCCTCCGCCAGCTCCACCGAGGCGCCGTCGGCGTGGGTGAGGGATTGGGAGAACTCGGCGGATCGCATGATCACCTCGCCCAGATCAAGGCGGGCCTTCGCGATCTCCGTCTGGAAGTGGAGGATCGCGAGGAGGCGTTCCGAGGTGAGGGGGCTCATAGGGCTGGCGCCAAGGTCCATTCCGGGTCCGCTTCCGTCAAGGCGCGAGGGCCCCCCTCGCCAGGAGCCAATCCTTGCTGGCTTTCACGATGCGGCGGTTGAGCTGGGGAAGGCGCGGATCCATGTGCCCCGCTTCCAGTTCCAACACCGACTTCGGGGGCGGTTTGAGGGACTGCATGAGACGGGCGCAGGCGAGCGGCACACGCCGATCCTGGCGGCCCGCGAGGAAGAGGGCCTCCTGGCGAAGGTGGGGCAGGTGGAGGGCGGGTTCCAAGGGACGCACGACGGCGCCCACGGCTCGGGCGGCGATGAGGCGGAGCCTGACCGGCCGCAGGCTTGAGTTGGCGGCCAGGAGGGCGGGCAAGTCGGCGCCTCCGTAGGCCATGACGATGGCCCGGAGGGGGACTCCCCGCGCCGCTGCCACCCGGGCTGCGGCGGGCACGAACATGGCGCCGAAGCTGTAGCCCAGGAGGCTCATCCGGTCGGGATCCGCCCAGGGCTGGAGGCGGGCCCAGGCGAGGAGGGCGGTGATTTGGGAGGGCACCGCCAGGGCCGCCCGCCGGATCCGGGGGAGCTTGAAGAGGGCGTTGCCTTCGTACAAATCCTGGGTGGGGCGCGGGTAGGCGTAGGCCAGCATGGCGTTGGGCCCGTGGGATTCCACGTATCGGAGACTCTCCCGCCCCACCTCCAGCCCCCCGAGGATGAGCACGACGGGAAGGGGCCTCGCGGGCCCCATGGGAAGGCT
Organism: uncultured Solibacteraceae bacterium; assembly: GCA_964457075.1. GTDB lineage: Bacteria > Acidobacteriota > Holophagae > Holophagales > Holophagaceae > JAFDVN01. The sequence continues at coordinate 1,851 of CAYWDR010000132.1, read as the reverse complement.
CAGGGCCAGGCGGACGGGGCCCTGGGGGGCGTCGACCAGCTCCAACTCCAGCAACCGCCGGGGCTCGCCCGCGGCCGTGACCAGCGTGGATTCGCGAAGGGTGCCGACGCGCAAGGGGGCGACGGGGAGATCCAGGAGGGGCATGGGATCCCGCCGGTACTCCCAGGCCACGCCCAGCCAAAGGAGGGAGAGCGCGGCCACGAGGAGCGCGCCCCCGAGGCCGAGGATCCGGAACACCCAGCGCCGCATGGGTAGAGGGTAGATCCAACTCGATCAGCCCGTCTTGACGCTCCCAAGGCAGGGGGTTAGCCTTGGTGGCCAACCTCAAGGTGAACCGAAAACCCAAGCTGAATCTAGCCTGTAGGAGGAAAAATGAGGGCCATTCCTGGATTCGACCTGTTCCTCCAACGCGCCGCCCCCACCGCCTGCCTCTGCCTGGCCCTGGCCTGCGGCGGCGGTGCCGGATCCCATCCGGCCCCCTTCCCTCCCTCCACTCCCCAGCCCCCGGCCCTCCACTTCGCGGCCTCCGACGGCACCTCGGGCGTCGAGCTATGGAAGTCGGATGGCACGGCCGCGGGCACGGTCCGTCTCAAGGACATCAACGCTGGCGCCGGGGATTCCGACCCCGCGGGTTTCGTGGCCTTCAACGGCGCCCTCTATTTCATCGCCGATGATGGCGTGAACGGGCGCGAGCTGTGGAAGACCGATGGCACCACGGGCGGCACGGCGCTCGTGAAGGATATCAACGCCGGCCCCCTCTCCTCCTATCCCAGCGGGCTGACGGTCCTGGGCGGGAGCCTCGTCTTCAAAGCGGATGACGGGGTGGCGGGCACCGAAGTCTGGAAGACCGATGGCACGGCGGGTGGGACGGTGCTCGTGAAGGACGTGAAACCCGGCAGCGCCTCCGGCAACCCCTCCTATTTCACGGTCTTCAACGGCACCCTCCTCTTCCTCGGGGATGACGGAACGAACGGGCGGGAACTTTGGAAGACGGATGGCACCACGGCGGGCACCGTGCTCGTCAAGGACATCAACCCGGGAGCGGCCCAATCCGGAGCCACCCGGTTCACGCCTTTCGGCGGCGCGATCTATTTCACGGCCTCGGATGGCGCCTTGGGGGGCGAACTCTGGAAGACGGACGGCACCACGGCGGGCACCGTGCTCGTTAAAGACATCAACCCCGGTTCGGGGGGATCCTATTGCGAACTGCTCACGGTGTTCAACGGCGCGCTCATCTTCGCGGCCACGGATGGCCTTTCGGGCACCGAGATCTGGAAGTCCGATGGCACGGGCGCCGGCACGGTCCTCTTGAAGGACATCGCGATCGCCACCTCCAACTCCTATCCGCGGGACTTCGCGATCCTGGGCGGCGGACTCTACTTCAGCGCCGAGTCCACCACCGATGGCCGGGAGCTTTGGCGCACGGATGGCACGGGCGCGGGCACGGTCCTCTTCAAGGACATCATCCCCGGGGCGGGGCACGGCGACCCCTCTCGCCTCGCGGTGTTGGGTGGGGCCATCCTGTTCATGGCCAACGACGGCGCGGCCGGATTCGAACTCTGGAAGACCGACGGCACGGCCGGAGGGACCGCCCTGCTCAAGGACATCCGTCCGGGAGCGTTGGGATCTTCCCCCTCCTCCTTCACCGCCTTCAACGGCACCCTCTACTTCCTCGCCGACGATGGGACGAACGGCGTGGAACTCTGGAAGACGGATGGCACCTCCGGGGGCACGGTGCTCTTGAAGGACATCAACTCCGGGGCGGGCGGATCGTTGATCAGCTCGTTAGCGGTCTTTTAGGAGCCGTTACGGAATAACCAGTGCTTTTCTGGTTAGTCCGTTACGGCTCCT
>CAYWDR010000131.1:0-10097 GCA_964457075.1 uncultured Solibacteraceae bacterium | reverse complement strand
CAAGACCGCCGAGCGCACGCCGAATCCCATCGATATCCAGGGGATCATGGAGCTCTTGCCCCACCGCTATCCCATCCTCCTGGTGGATCGCGTGGAGGATTTCGAGCCCAAGCAGTGGATCCGCGGCATCAAGAACATCAGCTATTCGGACCAGATCTTTCAGGGACACTTTCCCAAGCGGCCCGTGTTCCCCGGCGTGCTCATCGTGGAGGCCATGGCCCAGACGGGGGGCTGCCTGATCATGCAGGAGTTCGAGGACCGCTCGAAGAAGGTCATCTACTTCATGGCCATCGACGGGGTGAAGTTCAGGAAACCCGTGCTGCCGGGCGATCAGCTGGCCATGGAGGTCAAGGTGGTGAGCTTCAAGGGCCGCATCTGCAAGATGCGGGGCGAGGCCTTCGTGAACGGGCAGAAGGTGGCCGAGGCCGAGTTCATGTCCATGCTTCAAGACCTGAGCAACGAGGAGGCGGGGCAGTGAGCGCGCAGGTCCATCCTTCCAGCGTCATCAGCTCCGAGGCCGAGCTCGGAGAGGGCGTGGTCATCGGCCCCTTCTGCGTCGTGGAAGGCCGCTCCCGCATCGGCGCGCGCACCGTGCTGCGTAGCCACGTCGTCGTGGGTCCCCACACCAGCCTGGGCGAAGACTGCGTGCTATTCCCCCACAGCACCGTGGGCATGGAGCCCCAGGATCTGAAGTTCAAGGGCGAGGCCACCACCCTGGTGATCGGCGATCGCAACCAGTTCCGCGAGGGCACCACCATGCACCGCGGCACCGTGGGCGGCGGAGGCATCACGAAGATCGGCGACGACAACTTCTTCATGGCCCAGGCCCACGTGGCCCACGACTGCATCGTGGGCGACCGGAACATCTTCGCCAACGCGGCCACGCTCGCCGGCCACGTGGAGGTGGGGACGGGCTGCAACATCGGCGCCTTCTCGGCCGTGCATCAGTTCTGCCGCGTGGGCGATCACGCCTTCATGGGCGGGTTCACCGTGGCCACCCTGGACGTGCTGCCCTTCATGAAGACGGTGGGCGCCCGCGAAACCAAGAGCTATGGCGTGAACGCCATCGGCCTCCAGCGGAAGGGATTCGCCCCCGAGGTGGTAGAGGGGCTCAAGCGGACTCACCGCCTGCTGTTCCAATCCGGGCTGCAGCGGGAGGAGGCCCTCGCGAAGGCGGAGGCCGAGGTGGGAGCCATCCCCGAGGTGGCCTACCTCCTCCGCTTCATCACTGAGAGCAAGCGGGGCGTGCATCGTGGGTGAAACCAAGAAGTTCGCCACGGTGGCCATCATCGGCCTCCCCAATGCGGGCAAGTCCACCCTCCTGAATGCCCTCGTGGGTGAGAAGGTGGCCGCCACCAGCCAGACGCCCCAGACCACCCGGGGCAAGGTGCTGGGCGTCGTCAATCGGGGCGCCACCCAGATCGCCTTCCTGGACACCCCGGGCATCCACAAGCCCGAGCACGCCCTCAACGAGCGGATGATGCATCACGTGGACGCGGCCCTCGACGAGGCGGATCTGATCCTCTGGATGGTGGACGCCGACGAATACCTCGGCCCTGGCGAGCACGCGCTGGCCAAGCGCCTGCGCAAGATGGCGCGCCCCACCTACCTGCTCCTGAACAAGATCGACCTGCTCTCCAAGGGGCGGCTGCTGGAGAAGGTGGTCACCTACAAGGATCTCCTCCCCTTCAGGGAGGTCATCCCCATCGGCGCCAAGATGGGTCTGAATCTGGATCCTCTCTGGGCCATCCTGGAACGGGATGCCCCCGAGGGCGGCTGGGCCTACGAGGACGACACCTTCACCGACCAGACGGAGCGCAGCCTCGTCAGCGAGTTCATTCGCGAGAAGGTGCTCCGCAAGACGCAAGAGGAAGTGCCCCACGGGGTGGCCGTGCTCATCGAGCGCTGGTTGGAGGCGGGCCACGAGGACTTCCCCGAGGATCTTGATCCCACCGGCGTCTACATCGCCGCCCAGATCCTCGTGGACCGTTCCAACCACCGGAAGATCCTCCTCGGCACCGCCGGCGAGAAGATCCGCGACATCCGCATCAGCGCCCAACGCGAAGTGAAGAAGCTCCTGCAGCGCCCCGTGCGCCTCGAACTCCACATCAAGGTGGAGGAGGGTTGGCGGGATCGGCCGGATAAGTTGGATCGCCTCGAAATCTAGCCTTCGTTCCAACTCTGCAATTTCAAAGGGCCGGCCCAATGGGCCGGCCCTTTGAAATTGCAGAGGATTGAAAAGCTATAGGCTCAGGTGGGCCAAGTGTTCCTCCGTGCTGATGGGGGTGTTGGGCTCATCGTGGATGACCTTGCCGTCGCGCAGCTTCACGATGCGGTGGGCGTGCTTGGCGATGTCCTCTTCGTGGGTGACCACGATGATGGTGTTGCCCTTCTGGTAGAGCTCCTCGAAGAGGGCCATGATCTCGACGCTGGTCTTGGTGTCCAGGGCGCCCGTGGGCTCGTCCGCGAGCAGGAGGCTGGGGTTGTTCACCAGGGCCCGGGCGATGGCCACGCGCTGGCGCTGACCGCCGGAGAGCTGGTTGGGCATGTGGTCGGAGCGGGAGCCGAGGCCCACGTTCTCCAAGGCCTTGTGGGCCATGGCGTGGCGTTCGCCCGGAGTGATGCCGGCGTAGATCAGCGGCAGCTCCACGTTCTGGAGGCTGGTGGTGCGGGCCAAAAGATTGAAGGTCTGGAAGACGAAGCCGATCTCCTCGTTGCGGACTTGGGCGAGCTCGTCGTCCGACATGCTCTCCACTCGCTTGCCGTTGAGTTCGTAATGGCCCGTAGAGGGCGTGTCGAGGCAGCCGATGACGTTCATCATCGTGGATTTGCCGGAGCCGGAAGGGCCCATGATGGCCAGATACTCGCCCTTCTGGATGGTGAGGCTCACGCCGTCCAAGGCGCGCACCTCCATGTCACCCATCTGGTAAACTTTCGTGATGTCGGTAAGAACGATGAGGGGGGCCTCGGTCATGGCGACTCCTTAGGGTCTGTATGGAAATAAACCTGACGATTGTTGGCGGCTATCTGCGCCATCCAGCAAGGAAGGCGCCGCAGGGCGTAGTGGTTCTACGTACAAGGCGGCTGTCGCTGCTGGGGGCGCAGATAGCCGCCAACCCGGAGGGCGAGAGGCGGCGGCCGTCGCCATGCAGCGTCGACCTCCCTCAGCGTGCACCCAGCACGCCACTGGTCGGTCTCCTTGCCTGGCTCGGCCGACGCCACTCGCAATCGTCAGGTTTATCTCCATACAGCCCCTAGGCCAAAGGGTATCCCAGGCCTGTCCTCTGGGTTCGAACGGGGGGCGAGCGGCGTTTAGCCGGGGATGAGCGGGGATTGTTACCCGGGCACTTCCACCAAGAGGGCCAACCCCACCCCCCCCCCGATGCCCAGGGCGGCTACGCCCAGGCCACCGCCCCGCCGGCGGAGCTGGTGGACGAGGGTGGTGACGATGCGAGCGCCGCTGGCGCCGATGGGATGGCCCAGGGCGATGCCGCCGCCCACGATGTTCAGTCGATCCTCAGGCAAGTCCAGCTGGCGGATGCAAATGAGGATCTGGGCCGCGAAGGCCTCGTTGATCTCCCAGAGATCGATGTCCTTCACGGCAAGCCCATGTTGGGCCAGCAGGCGCTGGATGGCGGGCACCGGGGCCTCGCCCATGTCGAGGGGATCCACCCCGGCCTCGGAGCAGCCGATGAGGCGGGCCAGGGGTGGAAGGTCTTGCGCCTGCTCCGGGCGTGCGAGCAGGAGGGCCGCCGCGCCATCGGACAAGGCGGAGGCGTTGCCGGCCGTGACTTGGCCTTCGGGATCGAAAACGGGGGCCAGGCAGGCCAGGGAAGCGGGGGTGGTGCCGGGGCGGATGCCCTCGTCGTGATCCAGCGCCCGATGAAGGGCCGTTTCAGCCTCGAAATTCGCAGCCGCGGCGCGGTCGTGGCTCCGGGCGGCGTAGGCGTCGGCCTCCATGCGGGTCACGCCCCTGCGAAGCGCCAGGCTTTCGATGGTCTCGCCCATGAGCAGGCCGGTGACGGGGCAACGGAGTCCGTCCTGGTGCATGACGTCTGGAAGCGTGCGATGGCCCATGCGGAAGCCCCATCGCAGGCCCGGAATCAGGTGCGGAGTGTCGGACATGGCCTCGCTTCCGCCCACGAGTACCGGGCCCTGGGCGCCCTGATCCAGGGCCTGCGCGCCAAGGATCAACGCTTGAAGCCCGGATCCGCAGGCCATGTTCACGGTGGTGCCCGTGCATCCATGGGGGAGGCCGGCCTTCAGGGCGATGGTCCTCCCCGGGTTCATTCCCTGCGTGTGGCTCCGGGCCATCCCCCAGTAGGCCCGGTCGGGACGGGGGAGGGCGGGGTCTTCCAGGAGGGATCGGACGATGGCTTCGCCCAGGGCCACGGCCCCCAGGCCCCGGTAGGCGCCGCCGAAGCGGCCCTGGGGGAGCCGGCGGGCCGCGAGGATGCTCACGGATTGGAATTTCATCGAATCAACCAATCTTCGGGCGTGGCCTCCCGGGGCCCCAGCACGGGGTCCGGAGGGAACCAGGAATCCAGCACCGCGAGGTGGCGGGCCACGTACTCGCGGACCCAGAATTGGAAGCGCTTCATTCCATGGAATTCCTGGGTGGGGCTGGGGACGCCCACCGCGTCGAGCTTGGCGACCTCAGCCAGATAGAGGGCCCTGGGCAGGTGGAAATCCGACGTCACGATGATGCACCGTTTGAGACCGAAGACAACCGAGGCCCGCTTGAGGCTGTCGTAGGTCCGCCGCCCGGCGTAATCCTCCACGATGCGTGTGCGGGGGACGCCCTGCTTCACCAGCCAGCGGCGCATGGCCTGAGGCTCGTTGTATGCGGGGGTCCGGTTGTCGCCGCTGACGAGAAACCAATCCGAGCGGCCCGAATGATGCAGTGCCAGGGCGGTTCGGAGCCTTCCCTCCAGCACCTCGGTGGGCTCCCCATCCCCGTAGACTCCGGCCCCCAGCACGAGAATGGGCGCACCTGGCGGCAGGATCTGCTCGGGAGCCCGGACCCGGGCGGTCTGTGCGCGTGGGAACTTCCATAGGGTCCAGCACAGATCGAGGACAAGGAGGGCCATGAGGCCCCCGCCCAAGGCGCGCCAGCGCCGGGGGATGCGTTGGAAGAGAGCAATGATTCGCATGCTCGGTTAGCATAGATCCTTGCGCTCCAACTTGCCCTTGACCCGATCCGAGCACCCCAGCCGATGACTCAGCCCGTCCCGCATTCCCTGGCCCCAATCGTTTCCCAGAGGGCTTGGCCGCTCCTCACGCTTCTGGCCGTCGCCGGAACCGGCTGCTATCGCGCCACGGGGATCACCCGCCCGACGCTGGTCGCCACCGAGATCCCGGCCTCCGGGGGGGATGGCGTGGCCGGGCTCAAGGCGACGGCCTCCGCCGGTGATTTCTATTTGGGCAACGACTTCATCGCGCTGGCCGTGGATGGCGCGACGTGGCCCGGCCGCAAGGGGCAGTTCGAGGCTCCCTCGGGCGGTGCGATCCTCGATATCGGCGCCATCAATCTGGATCAAACCTTCAAGCGGGTGCCCGTGCCCAGCGATCTCGTGGATCGCCTGGCTCCGGTGATCAATCAGGATCCGGATTTGCCCCTGGTGTTCGATTCCATCGTTCCCGTGACCCAGGGCGAGACTTCCTTGATCGAGATGCGCGGGGGCGTGTTGGATCCTGGCGGAAAGCTCGGGCTACCCACCGCCAATGGGCGCGTCATCGGCCTGGAAGTGAACCACAGCATTTCCTTGACCCTGCGGGGGCGGCACTTCGATATCGCGACCACCGTCATCAACCGCACGGCGTCACCCGTTCCGGTGTACTCCATCGGCGACTATCTCGAACAACGGGGAGGCGCCGGATATCGGCTGGTAGCGCCTGGGCAGCAAACCTCTGGCATCGGCCAAACCCCGGGAGTTCCGGCGGCCGTCGCCGCGCCCGTGAATTTGGTCCATGACTGGGGCATTGAAATCCCTGGAAGCGACTTCACCAAGCCGCTCGGGACGTCCGTGCGGGCCATGGGCGTTGGCTTTCAAGGGGCAGAGTCGGCCGGTGAGTTCGTGGATAGCCACATGTCGCTGGGGATCATGGCCACGACCTCCGAAGAGGCCCAAGTCCTCGTGGCCTCGGACGCGCAGCGGGTACTCGACGAACCTCGCCCCGTGGCTCCTGGCCGGGTGATCGTGGGTCGAGTGCCTGAATTCGGGGCTGCCGGGACGCCGGCCTTGCTGGCCGCAGGTGGAAGCTTGTTCCACGGCCGGAGGCTGTACCTCACGGCCGGACCGAGCGTCGGCGGCCAGAATTCAAGCCAGACGACCGATGTTTTCAATCAAATGTACTTTGATCGAAGCACGACGATCAGCCAGACCTATGGAGCGGTCGCCTTCGCTACCTTCGGGACCGCCCTTCGATCCGGGGCGCTTCAAACGGAAATTCGATTCGAACGTTACCTCGCGCCCGCGGTATTCGACCCCGCTTCCGATCTGAACGACGGGTCGCGTTGGATGACGGAGCGAGTGGAATACCTGGAGCGCGGAGAGGCCTTTGGCACCGCGGCTACCTTCATCTCGTTGTTGCCTGCGATCCCGGAGACGTCCGCGGATGGCTCCCGCAACGGCCACAATCAGATCTATCGGGTCATCGTCAGGAACCGGAATGAAGGAGGCGCGACTCCCTTCCTGAAATTCACGAACCGGGACGCCGCCCGGCTGACGGCGTTGCCGGATTACCTTGAGCCCAGGGAGGGGAAGCTTTTCTTCCTTCGAGAGAGCCTCGCGCCGGAGCGGAATAACGCGCCGTATGCCGTGGATGATGTCGGTAACGTCGTGAACTTCCGGAGGGTCAATCGGTACTTCGCGAGCCGTGATTACTCGGGTGCAGGCTACGTGAGGCAGCCGATGCGCATGGTCGTCGCCGGCCTTGACGCCAGCGGCGGCATGGATGTTTCCCGCGATCCAAACCTGATGAGGACCAAGCACTGGACCTCCGTCTTCTATCCCATTGGTGAATTCAAGCGGTCCCCTGGCGATCTAGCCTATGGGGGCGTGAACTTCCGTGCGGGGAACGAAACGTTTGGAACGGGCTTTCCTGGCGCAGGGTTTGACACCTTCATGGCCGCGCCCTTCGAATTGCCGGTGGGGCAGTCCTTCAGGGCCCTTGCCATCCGCGGGCCGCTTTCCACCCTCCAGATCAAGGACTTCAACACGGATCCGATCGGGGAGGCGCCCATGCTGACCCTTCTGTTTGAAAACAGCAAGCCTCCTGCGGGTTGGTATGGATTCGACATGCCTGGCCCCAGCCTGGCGACCGGGGGTGGGATGCATCCCATGGAACAGCTCGCTGGAGCCGTCGCCGAAGACATCAAGGTTGTCGGGCGCGCGGAGCTGGATCGAAACGTCTCCGGAGCTTCGACCTATTCGGGGTTCCGAACCGAGTTCACCCTTTTCGACCTTCCCGAAAATTTGCGCGCGCCCTTGGGGGAGGATCCATTGGTTGTGGGAGCGCGTGCTTCCTCCCTCGGGGACGGCCCCGTCACGGCCCTATTCCCGCCCGATCCCGCCGCCGCGGGCAAGCCTGCCCTTCGTGCTTCCACGGGCTGGACCCTCGCCGACTTCATCCATCAAGCGGAAGGGCAGTACAACATCGTGCATCGCCCCATGGGGCCTGGCGGCTTGTTCAAGGTGAAGAACTATTCACTGTCGGATCCCCTGGGGTCCGGCGCCAATGCGTGGTGGACGGCCACGGATCCTCTTTCGGGCGGCAAGAAGATGGGCGATTTCGACGCGCTCGAACTGCTCCGAGGCGAGAGCCTAAGCTCCCAGACGGCGGCCCAGTGGCATGGGGAGTACAAGGAGCTCCGCGCCTTCTGGCTCAAGATCGTCTCCGCCCAGGCCCCCGCCGCTTTCACGAAGGCGCTGGGGCTCTCCTCCGCGAAGTACAGCCACGATACGCCCGTGGGGCTGGCTCGCACCTATTTGAAGGTGCCCACGGCCCCCGTTCAAAGCGACCTCACCGGAGTTCTCGCAGCGCTGAAATCCGGCGCGGCGGTGGCCTCCACGGGGCCGATGCTGGAAGTGGATGTGAACGGGACGACGGGGCCTGGCCAGTTGCTCACAGGCTCCAATGGATCCGTCACCCTGAACATCACCCTCACGGCCCCGGATTGGGTGCCCGTCGAGCAGGTGCGCGTGTATGTGAATGGCAGCCTGGCCCAGATCTTGAACCCGGCCGCCTTCGCGGTGGACTCGATCGACGCCCGGCGCCGGAGCACCTCGATCCCCGGCCTGGTCCTCTCCCAGGATTCCTGCATCGTCGTCGAGGCGGGCGCTCCCGATGCGGGTCCGACCCTGGGTTCCGCCCCCTGGAACGCCCTCTATCCCGTGTGGTTCAAGCTTCAGCGGGGCATCTACCCGCTGGCGATCTCGAACCCGATCTTCGTGGATCAGAACGGCGGGGGCTACACGCCTCCCGGCAACTGAGGATCCATGGACGGCTGGCTCCCCGACCGTTTGCCGCAGGACCCAGAGGCCGAGAAGAGCCTCTTGGCCACCTGCTGCGCACCGGGCGGGGACCTGGCCTTCGCCGAGGTCGTGCTGGGCCTGGCGGAGGATGATTTCGTCGTCCCCGCGCACAAGGCACTATTCAAGGCGCTGGTGCGCCTTTTGGAACGCCAGGTGGAGGTCAATCCCCTCACCCTGAAGGACGCTCTGGACCAGAACGGGGAGTTGTCCACCGTGGGTGGCTTCCCGGGCCTCACCGAATTGCTTTCGGCCCAGGAGGTGGGCCGCCCCCAGGTTCTGGCCGATTTGCTCCGTCGAAAGCACAAGCTTCGGCGATTGTTGCGCCTCGGCGCGGGGCTTGCCCGCCAGGCCGCCAACGAGGAGGAAGGACCTGAGGCCCTCGTGGACGTCGCCGCGGAGGAACTCTTCCGCCTCTCCCAGGGCGATGCGGATCGGAAAGGTCTCCTTTCCATCGAGAAGGTGGGCCTGGAGGGCATGGCCAAGCTCTATGAGCGGCTGGAGGGCGGCGGCCACTCGGGCGTGACCACCGGCGGGGCCTTCCCGGCCTTGGATGCCCTCACGCAGGGGTTTCAGCCTGGAAACCTCATCGTATTGGCGGCGCGACCCGGCATCGGCAAGACGGCCTTGGCCCTCAACTGGGTCCTGGCGGCGGCCAAGAAGCGGGGCATTTGCGGAGCCTTCTTCTCACTGGAAATGAGCCAGGAGGAGGTCTTCCTCCGCATGCTGGCCTCCCAGGCCCGGGTGAACCTCAAGCGCATCCAGGCCGGGGAATTCCCCAATGAGGCGCGGGAGCGGATCCGCGAAGCCGGCAATGAGCTGCTGCAGCTGCCCGTCTACATTTCCGACCAGGCCTCCATCACGGTGCCCCAGATTCAGAGCATGGTGATCAAGCAGGGCAGCCAGTCCAACCGGCGGGTGGAATTCCTCATCGTGGATTACCTCCAGCTCATCAGCAGCCCCGACGGCTCCCGGGCTTCCAAGCAGAATGAGGCCACCCGGGTGGGCGAGATCAGCCGCGGCCTCAAGCTGCTGGCCAAGGATCAGGGCATCCCGGTGGTGGTGCTCTCCCAGCTCAACCGCGAAGTCGAGCACCGGGCTGGCGGCCGCCCCCAGCTCAGCGACCTCCGCGACTCCGGCGCCATCGAGCAGGACGCCGATATGGTGGCCTTCATCCACCGCCGCATGGTGGCCAAGACCGACGAAGAGCCCCCCGACAACACCGCCGAACTCGTCATCGCCAAGCACCGCAACGGCCCCACGAAGATCATCAAGCTGCTCTTCGAGGGCGAGTTCGCGCAGTACCGGGAGCTGGTCGAGGAAACCAATCCTTACTAATCCCCCAAAACAGCGAAGGCGCCTCAGGCGCCTTCGCTGTTTTGGGGAGGGGTTATTCCAACCCGAAGGTACCGGTTTCCAGCTCCTTCTTGACGACGCTCATGAACTGATCGCCAACGGCGCCATCGATGACGCGGTGGTCGAAGCTGAGGCCGCTGAACATGATCTGTCGGATGGCGATGGCATCGTTGCCGAGGTCGTCGGTGACGACGACGGGGCGCTTGG
>CAYWDR010000130.1:0-10232 GCA_964457075.1 uncultured Solibacteraceae bacterium | reverse complement strand
CTCCCGCAGCTTTTCGACTTCCTTGCGGGACTTGTACCGGATCTGTTCGCGGAGGAGCACCATGACTCCCACAGTCTAGCGTGGATGCCGCTCAGGGCCCGCTAGAATGGTCCCCGGAGTCCCCTTGCGAATCTTTCGTGCCCTGCCCCTCCTTCTGCTGATCGCCTGCCATGGCGAGGTGCAGGCCCCGGAGCGCCCCGCGACGGTGCCCCCGGATGCCGTCTGGGTGGGCGGACCCGAGGCCGGTGCCTTCTTGCGCGTCCGGCCCGCCGGGGCCACGGAATGGCAGGTGGAGCTCTATCACGATGCCACCGGGGCGCCCCTTGAATCGGGCCGCTTCAGCTTGAAGGGGGCCCCGCTGGACGAGGTGAAGGCCCTGGATGCCACCGGCTGGGATGGCCGCAAGATCCTGCTCCGCAACGGCGGGTGGCTGGAGCGATCCCGCTGATGACTTACTCCTCTAAGGAGATGGAGTGGCTGCCGTGACCTCGCCCATGGCTTACACTCCCGAAGAGATCGAGTGGCTGGAGCGGGAATGGGCCTTCCGGGCCTATGGCCGCGCCGGGTTCATGAGCCCCGAGGACTATCGCGCATGGAAGGCCTGGGAGGCCGAAGGCGTGCCCATGGATGCCCTCGTGGCTTCCTTGAACGCCTACTTCGATCGGCGGGATAAGCGCAGTAAACCGCGCACCTTCGTGGCCCTCAAGCAGATCGGGAAGGATGTGCAAAAGGCCATGAAGCTCCGCGAGGCCTTGCGCCGGGCGGGCCCGGAGCTGGTGCCCGTGAAGGGCTGGGAGGGTGTCGCCGATCCCCTGGCCTCGGATCCCACGGCCCGATTGACCTTCGAAGCCTGGATGCGGGCCCGGGCAGCCCTTCCCAGTCCCGAGGATCCCGGATACTTGGCCCGTTTCGATGACGAACGCGCCGCCTTCGCCAAGCTGGTGGAAGGGGCCGAGGCCGCCTTGGGTCCCGCCGCCGAATCCCTGCGCGGCGCGTTGCGGACCCGTTTGCTGGAGGCCCAGCTCAAGGAGGGCGGAGCCGTCTGGAACCGGGCCTGGCGCCACCATTGGGGCCGTGTCGTGCTGGAACACTGGAACATACCCGTCGAGGCCTGAGATGACTGACCTACCTTGGCCAGCAGGCCCACCCCTTCCGCCGGAGCATTGGATGACTTGGACGGCCCAGCTGGAGCGCCCGGATGCGGGGTTCTTCCCCGCCTTCGCCGCCCGGATCCGGGAGGAGCATGGGCTGCGAGAGTCGGTGCGGGAGGCCGTGAAGGTGCTCACGCCCTGGGTGGACTGGGAGGCCTACCGGCCCCACGTGCCCCACGCCCTGCTGGGCCTGCGGGCCGCCTATCGGCTGCGGCCCTACCTCGCGGAGCCTTCCTTCCATCGCATCCTCGCCACGCAAATCCACGCCTTCGCCCACGAGGGACGGAGGGTGAAGCCGGCCGCCCCGGCCCAGGGCGCCGGAAGCTGGCGGAATCTGGAGAGCTTCATCCACGCGCGCAAGCCGGGCCTAGCCTGGACGGAAGCCGCCTCCATCGAGGCGCCCGGCGCCGAGGATTTCGCCCGCTTGGGCCGCCTCGTGGAAGCGGATATGGCGAACATCGGCCACAAGGCCGTCTTCGCGCACCAGCTTGGAGAACTGCAAGAGGCACTGGACCGGCCCAAGGCCACCGGCCGCCGCCTCTTGGCCCTCACCGCTTGGCTGGCGGCCACCCCCGAGGACCGCTTTTGGCACCTTCGAGCCGCCAAGCGGCTCGAAGGATTTGAAGAGCCTTTGGCCGAGGGGCCGGCCCAATTGGACGACCAGGCACAGAAGGAACTCCTCCGGGAGATATGCGATTGCGGCCTCGTCGAGCTTTTAAATACGCTCGCGGCAAAGGCCCGCCAGGGCCTTCGCCGCGAGGACTTGAACCTCGCCCTCGTGCGGGCGGCCTCCGAAAAGCTGATGGATGCCCGCCGGGATCTGGAGGGGAAGACGGGATGGAATTTCGTCTTCCTCGCCACGCAGTTCCTGAGGCAAGACGGCGATCCGCGTCTCGCCTGCCAGGCGGCGGCCCTCGTGAACCTCTTCCCCACGGAAGAGGCCGAGGATAGGCTCCAGCCCATCGTGCCGGCGGGGGAAGTGTCCGAGGCCTCGCTCGTGGATGCGATCCTGGACGTGGAGCCGCCGGAGGCCTACGGGCTCGCGTTGGCCCTCTTCCAAGCCCAGGGGCCGGAGGCCGTCTTGCGCGCCCTGGCGGAGGCCGCCAGCGCCAACGATCCCGCCTTCAACCACGCCCATCACACCCTGCTCGTGGCGGCGGGGGCGGATCTGGCGCCGCTGCTTCCAGCGGACATCCAGGCGGAGATGCTTGGGGCCATGGCGAAGAGCCTCGCCAATTCACAGGGTTCGTCGGATCTATCGAGACTTGCGGATCGCGCCCTTCATTCCCCATAGTCCGGCCACTGGTCCTTCCACTTGGTATCGAAGAGCATGGCGGTTTGGATGCTCTGCACCTCGGATCGGGAGGTGAAGGCGTCGAGGGCCAGATCCCGCAGGTGCTCGGGCCCGCGCACGGCTACATGCACCTGGAAGTCGAAGGCGCCGGTGACGTGGTAGAGGGCCACCACTTCGGGGAGGCCGAGCAGATGCTGGGTGAAGGCCTTCACCTTGGCGCGGGAGTGCTGCTTGAGCTGCACGGCGATGAGGGCCTGGAGGCCGATGCCGAGGGCCCGGGGTTCTACGAAGGCGTGGAAGCCGCGGAGGATGTTTTCGCGTTGCAGTCGCTGTACCCGCACCAGGCAAGAGGAAGGTGCAAGTCCAACGGCTACAGCAAGTTCCTTGTTGGATAGGCGAGCATCCTTCTGGAGCTTGGCCAGAATGGCGCGATCGGTTCGGTCGAGGGCGGGTTTCATGCTCGTTCTCCGAAGACAATTCGGTTTGGAAAGCATGGACCGAACTTCAGTCTGAAACCACCTTTGATTTGCGAAGGAGGTTGCCATGCTTCAGCCCACCCATTTCGAGACGCTCGCCGTCCACGCCGGCCGGGAGGACTTCGAATCCCTCGGCGTGCACGCGGCCCCCCTGGACCTCTCCAGCACCAACCCCATCCGCGATCTGGAGGCCGGCGGCGCCAGCCTGGAGGCCATGGCCCTCGGCGGCCACCCCACCGGGTCCAGCGTCTACGCCCGTCTGCACAACCCTACCGTGGCCCGCTTCGAGGGCGCCCTCGCCAAGCTGGAGGGCGCGGAGGAAGCCGTGGCCTTCGCCAGCGGCATGGCCGCCGTCACCGCCATCCTCATGGCCGCCGCCCAGAAGGGAAAACATGTGGTTGCCGTGCGTCCCCTCTACGGCGGCACGGACCACCTGCTGGCCTCGGGCCTGCTGGGCCTGGACGTGACCTTCGCCGAGCCCCACGAGATCAAGGCTTCGATCCGCCCCGAGACGAGCCTCGTCATCGTGGAGACGCCCGCCAATCCGACCCTCCAGCTCGTCGATCTGGCGGACGTGGTGGCCCAGGCGGGCATCGTGCCCGTCATGGTGGATAACACCTTCGCCACCCCCGTGCTGCAGCGCCCCCTCGAACTGGGCGCCACGATCATCCTCCACAGCGCCACGAAGTTCCTGGGTGGGCACGGCGACGTCATCGCCGGCGTGGTGGCCACCAACGCCGCCTGGGCCGTGGAACTGCGCAAGGTACGCGTGATCACGGGCAACATCCTGCATCCCCTGGCCGCTTACCTGTTGCACCGCGGCCTCCCCACGCTGGCCTTGCGCGTGAAGGCCGCTCAGGAAGGCGCCGCGATCCTCGCCGAGCGCTTGAAGGAGCACCCCGCCGTTTGCGAGGTGCATTGGCCCGGCTTCGATCAGACGGGCATCGCGAAGAAGCAGATGGCGGGCCCCGGCTCCGTGCTGGCCTTTGAGCTCAAGGGCGGATTCGAGGCCGCCAAGGCCCTCATGGCCTCCGTAAAGCTCATGACCCCCGCCGTGAGCCTGGGCAGCACCGACACCCTCATCCAGCACCCCGCCGCCCTCACCCATCGCGTGGTGAGCGAGGAGGGGAAGAAGCAGGGCCACATCGGCGCGGGGCTCATCCGCTTGAGCGTCGGACTCGAACACCCCGAGGATCTGTGGGCGGACTTCCTGCAGGCCTTGGAGGCGGCTCGCAAGGTCGTGGATGCGCTGTCGGTCCAGGCGGGGACTCCGGGCCGGATTTAGCCTTGATTCCTTGCGGATTCGTTCGCATTCAAGGAAAGACTTGGAACCGCGAATGCCGCGAATGAACGCGAATTATTCGCGGACATTTGCGACATTCGCGGTTCCATTCGCTTTTCCTCCCGCAACTACCGACCCCGCTACGCGGGATGGATCTGCACCCCCAGCCGCCGACGCCCGAAGGGCTTTGGAGCCGCCTCGAAGAATCCCGGGATTCGAGTTCGGCAACCAGGGCACACGCCATCGGATCCCAGCCGGTTTTCCTCGATCTCGTACCAGTCCCGCACGATGAGCGGGGCCTGGCATCGCGGGCAGCGGGTGGTGCCGCCTTCGCGGTCGTGGACGTTGCCCGTGTACACGTAGTGGAGCCCCTCGGCTAAGGCTAGGTTGCGGGCTTGCGTTAGCGTTTCGGCGGGCGTGCGGGGCAGGTCCATTAGCTTGTAGTCGGGGTGGAAGGCCGTGAAGTGAAGGGGGACGTCGGGCCCCAGCTCCCGCGCGATCCAGGCCGAGAGGGCTTGGACCTCCTCCGGGGAATCATTCTTGGTGGGGATGAGAAGGGTCGTGATCTCGAACCACACGTCCGTTTCGTGCTTCAGGTAGCGGAGGGTATCCAGCACGGGCTGGAGGTGGGCCGCGGAGAGCTTCACGTAGAAGTCCTCCGTGAAGGCCTTGAGATCCACGTTGGCGGCGTCCATCTTCGCGTAGAAGGCCTTGCGCGCCTCGGGTTGGATGTAGCCGGCGGTGACGGCCACGGCCTTGAGGCCCAGGGCGTGGCAGGCCTCCGCCGTATCCATCGCGTACTCGGCGAAGATCACGGGATCGTTGTAGGTGAAGGCGACGCTGCGGCAGCCCATGTTCTTAGCCAGCGCCGCGATCTCTCCGGGCGAGGCCGAATCCATGAGCTTGTCCATGTCCCGCGCCTTGCTGATATCCCAGTTCTGGCAGAACTTGCACATCAGGTTGCAGCCCGCCGTGCCGAAGGAGAGCACCTTGGAGCCCGGGTGGAAGTGGTTCAGGGGCTTCTTTTCGATGGGATCGATGCAGAACCCGGAGGAGCGGCCGTAGGTGGTGAGCACCATGCGGTCGCCCACGTTCTGCCGCACGAAGCAGGCCCCGCGCTGGCCTTCGCCGAGCTTGCAATCGCGAGGGCACAAATCGCACTGGAGGCGGCCATCCTCCAGGCGGTGCCACCAACGGGCGGGGTAGAGGGGGTCGACCATGGGCCTCACCTCGCCGCCACGGGGAGGTCGACCTCCCGCCAGTCCATCGCCGTGAATCGGTGGAATCGGATTCCCGTTTCCCAGAAGGGGATCGGGAGGCCGGCCTTGGCGGCCAGTCGATCCAGGAAGTCCCGGGGGTCGGGCAATTGCTCCCAGACCTTGGGAAGGAAGACGCCGCGCCGGCCCTTGAGCTGCAGGGCGAGGCCATCCACGCCCGGGCGCAGGCGTGAGAGCAGTTGAGCCTCGTCGTCGGCCTCGAAGGGTTCCAGGGGGCCGAGGAGGGATACTTCGAAGCGGACAAGGGGGTACTCGTCCCGGACGAGGGGTGGGAATCGGGAATCCCGGAAGGCCGCCCCCCGGGCGTTTTCGGCCACGTCCTCCCCCAAGGCCCGCTGGCGCCACAGGCTGCCTACGCAACCGCGCAACGCCTCGCCGAGGCGGAGGGTCACGAAGGTGGAGCCGGGCTCGCGGAGCCAGGGAGTGGTCTCCACGGCGGGCGGGGCCTCGCCCAGCTGCTCGGCGACGGCGTGCCGGGCGATGGCCAGGAGGGTTGGGCCGCGTTCAGGACTCAAGGGGGCCTCCGGGCGAGAAGGCGAAGCTGGCGTAGCCCACGACCCGGTGCGGATCGCCAGCCGTGTCGCCGGAATTCCGAAGGTCGAGGAGGCGGGGGGACAGTCCATGGCGCCGGGCCGCGAGCATCCAACCGTTGAGGGGTGCGGCGCCACAGGCAACGTTGTCCCCGCGGAGGGGACGGAGCTGGCCGATCTCCTCGCAGGTGCGGCCGTCCACCCGGCGGGCCTCCTCGCAGGGCAGGTAGTGGGATAGGTCCGAGCTCACGAGGAAGAGGGTCTCCGGGCCGTCCCACAGGGCCTCGATCACGTCTGCCACGACCTCCGCCGGCGCCTCGCCCACGACGAGGGGGACGAGCTGGAAGGGCCCCAGCAGGCATTGGAGGAAGGGCAACTGCACTTCGAGGGCGTGCTCCTGGGCGTGGGCTCCGGGGAGCGTGGCCACCTGGGGAAAGGCCTGGAGCAGCCGCGTGGCCTCCGCATCCACGGGGATGCGGCCCAGGGGCGTCTCGAAGGCCTGGGTCCCCGGCAAAGCCAGGCCGCGCAGGGCCACGCGATGGGAGGGACCGAGCAGCACCACCCTGTGAATGAGGTTCCGGAAGGGGCGAAGGCGCGCGTAGGCGCTGGCCGCGATGGGCCCCGAGTAGACGTACCCCGCATGGGGCACGAGCAGGCCCTTGGGTGGAGGTTCCCCTGGGGGAGGGGCGTCCACCGTGGCGCAGAGTTCCATCACCTCCCGCCACAGCCGATCCGGCGCATCGGGGTAGAAGGAACCGGCCACGGCGGCCGGGCGGACTTCCTGAGTCGCCCCCATGCCCCAACGATAAGCCTCAGGCGGCCCGGAAGCCCGCCCCGTACCGGCAACGGGGCTGAAAACCGCAGGACGTTGTGCGAAACTGGGACTTCAAGGGTCCCGTAGCTCAGCTGGATAGAGCGTCCCCCTCCTAAGGGGAAGGTCGTGCGTTCGAATCGCATCGGGACCACCAACCGCAAACCCCCGCCGCCACTGGGTATCGGGGGTTTTCGCGTACTCGACGAACGTAGGGAATGATCGGGTTTTGATTGGGTTTCATCGTTCGTAAACGCTGAAAAAAAGGCGTTGATCGGAAGCGGAGTTCCACCACAGTTCCACTGAAGCCTTCCTCACTTCTCAGCAATGGAGGCTTCTGCGGCGTCCTTCAGGCGGGCTTGAATGCCCGGCCAGGTTTCATGAGCGCCACTGAGAAAGTCCGAGGCCTTCAATGCGGTCTCCGAAACGACTGGGTCGGGGTCGGCGGCCAAAACGGCCAAGGCCCTTCGATCCCTGGAAAAGATGGATCTCACACAGTTCAGGATCTTGTTGTGGCGAATATCCACAGGCGCTCCGCTTCAGGGGTTGGTCAGCTTATATAAACAAGGGCGTAACGACAAATAAAATATCGGATATTTGAAGTTATGGATTTAATTGCCTACCGGTGGAACGAATGTAGAGGTGTCCATTCACCGGAAACGAGGCAGGCCGCGGCGGGACGAGGACGCAACCTCGATCAAGAAGACCGTCTTGGTCCCGCTGCCGCTCTGGGAGGCCATCGCCCGCATCGCCGAAGCGGAGGGAGTTACCCCCCATGCGGTTATGCGGGAAGCGATCGCCGCCTGGGTATGGGCGAAGGTGCCTCCAAGGGAATAGGTTCAGCCGTTTGATTGGCAGGCGGTTGGATCAAAGTCAGTCTCCCGAAGTGTTGCACCCGGAGAAGCTACTCCTGGTTGGCAAACCCGTAAAATAAATTGTGACTTTGGTCACTTGACATTGGTGCTTGTTATCGGGTAGGCTCGCTGGCCTTGGCAGAGCCAGTAAGGCACATGCGAGCCGGGGAGGGGCGGTATGCCTGGCCCCGGGTGCCAGAGGGCCATGGACGACGCCGAAAGGTCGCGCTAAGGTTTCACCCTCAGCCGGAGGCCTTATGCACCGAGTGCTCCTTACCGCCGCGCTTTTCACCATCCCCTTGCTCGCCCAAAACGTCGAGATCAGGAAAGACGATTTCAGCGGCGCGACCCAGTACAAGGTCGCCTGCGGGGAGGCGAAACTTGATGGCGGGTCCTTCTTCTCGATGCGTAGCGTGAATCTCATCTGGGAGACGCAAACCCCACTGCTCAACGAGGCGCACCCCTTCACCCTCGCGGTAGGTCTCATCACTCCGGGGTGGACGTTCGTCCCCTCCGGCCAAGGGATGGCCCTCAAAATCGACGGTGAGATGCTCCCCCTGGAGGGCGCTGGCAGCCTCGAAAATGGCCGGGTGCTCTACTCGGACATCGTCCAGGAGTGGGCCTATTTCCCCGTTGATTTGGCCGTGCTGAAGCGGATCGCATCCGCCAAGGTCGTTCAGTTCCGAATCTTCGGAAAGAATCGGGTGATCACTGGCGAATTCACCGGAAAGAATTTGGTAGCCACGCGGCTTTTCGTCGCGGAGGTTCCAAAGGCGATTCTGCCAGCAGCTCAAGCCGAGAAGGCAGAGTCCGCAAGCACATCCCTTGGGCCCGTCCAGCCCTAGCGCGCCACCACCCGGACATCGAAGGACCGAGTTTCCACCTGGCCCGCATCCGTGGTGATGGTGCAGGACGCCCGGAGCGTCTTGCCCGCGGCCGTGGCGGCGACCTCGATCCTGGCGCTGCTGGTGGTGTCGTTTTGGCTCTGCGCCAGCTTGGTGAGGCCTTCAGCCAGGACCCACGTGGCAGGGGCGTCGGCAATCTTTTCGGTCCCAGTGAGCCAGGGGCCCTTCTTGGGGTCGGCCCAGTCCAGGGTGTAGTCGAGCTTGGAACCAGGCGTGGCCTTGATCCACGGGATTTCCAGCTCGGGAAACTGGGGGCCGCGGGGATCCTCGTAGCTGAAGCCGCTCATGAGAGCCTCCGATCATCAAAGGGCACGGCCTAGTCGCGCACGTCGGCGGCCAGGCCAAGGGTGCGGGGTTCCCCCTCCACGGCCACGCGACGGGACTCCGAAGAGACCCCGAGCCTCCGCAGCGCCGCGGGAATGGCGAGGGTCGTCCGGGAGCTGGGGGTGAAGACGCCGACGAAGCCCACGGCACTGCCCCCGAGGGTCAGCGCCTGGACCGAGGCGCCCGAGACGCCATGGAGGCCTATTGCAGCGCCTCCGAAGGCAAGAGCCGCAGTGCTGGTGCCTGAGACGGCCCCGGCGACGTGCGTCCCCGTGACGGCCCCGCCCAGGGGCATGGCCGCGACCGAGGAACCCACGATGCCATGGACGGCCTGGATGGACCCGCCGAAGGCCAAAGCCGCCGAGCTCGCTCCGACCACAGCCGGCGGCGTGTGCGTGCCTGCGGCGGAGCCACCGAAGGAGAGCGCCGCAGAGCTGGCACCGACCACACCGTGGGCCGCGATGATCGCGCCCGCGAAGATCAGGGTCGCGAGGCTCGTCCCGGTGACGCTCCCAGCGCCGCCCGTCTCGAAGGCATCGCCCTGGAAGGCATCGGCCTGGAACGCGGCGGCCACGACCTACACCCGCGTCGGGATCAGGGTGGGCTGGCCGCCGGCATTCGCCCAATCGTTGTAGGCCAGGAAATCCGGATCCTGGTCGGATTGGCACGGGGCCACGACTCTGCCATCCGAATCCCGGACCACGATCCCCTCGTCCAAAATGATGGTGTAGGCGTCCATCTCAGTAATCCGTTTCGAAGTAGACGTGGGAAATATCCAGACCCACCGCCAAGGCGGTCGCGTTGTTGGATCGGAAGCTCTGGAATAGCGTTAGCAAGGTCGTGTTGGCCGGGAGCTGCGTCCCCGGTGTAGCGGCCGTGAGGGTGCCCTCCGCCACGTCGCCGGTGTTGAGGCGGGTCACCCGGTAATTGACGATGTTATTGGCATTGGAGGGCGCGTAGAGCACCAGCTCGTACATATCCGCGCTCAGGGTGTTCGCCGGGAAGGTGGCCCCGAGGTCGATGGGCGTCTGAGCTGCGCTGCCCCCGTAGAAGATCTTGAGGTTGGTATCTGCGGCGCCGTGGCCCACCCCGATACAGTTGGTAAGGGTGGCCGGCTCCACGTTGGTAAAGGCGCCCGTGCCCGACGTGACCCCCACAAACTGCCGGGCCCCCGCCACGGTGGCCGCGTCCGAGCATCCGAACCGGACAGCCATGAAGAACCCACCAAAGGCAGGAGTCCCCGGCACCCCCAGGGTCCATTGGGCCGAGTTTAGGCGGGCCCCACAGAGGGAGCCCGCGGTGGCCCCGCTCACGTACCCGAGGCGACG
>CAYWDR010000129.1:0-10436 GCA_964457075.1 uncultured Solibacteraceae bacterium | reverse complement strand
AGCGGCCAGCCGGCCGGAAGGGACGCCCCGCAGGGGTGGCCCTGGAGGGAATCCCTCACCTTCCGCCAGTTATCGAATTAAGTCATTGATTATAAATGGCTTAATTTTTTTGATACTTTTTTTTACCCATACTTCTACCCATACCATTGGGCTTGGCCCATCTTAAAAACCCGGGGGCTGGTGAGCGGGTTGGGTAGGTAGGGCCGAAGGGTGAACCCAGGGTCGAACCATGGTTTCCCGCGTATGACCCACTTCACGCGGGAGGGTGTCTGGAAGCACAATGCTCGCGCACACAATCACGGACGTCATCTGATGCGCCTCGCCCGCGCGGGGAGGGCCCTGGGCAGCGACGCCAAGGTTGCTTGAGCGCCTCCTGCCTTCTCGCACCCTACGCCCATTGACATTTTCAGGATCGCCACCATATTTATCGGTATTCCGATAATAAAATCGGCATACCGATATGGCATCCACATCTACCTCCCACCTCCGGGCCGAGATCGGCCGAAAAGTCCGCGAACTGCGGGAGGGGCGCGGCCTGACCCAGGCGGACCTCTCGAAGCGCCTGGGGCTTTCCCAGAACCGGCTCTCGGAGGTGGAGCGAGGCCAGGGGTCCTTCACCGCCGAGCAGTTCCTCCTGCTGCTGCGGATCTTCAACGTCCCCGTCGCCCACTTCAGCCCCGGCCTCGCCCCCGTCGAGCGCTCGCTCCAGAACGCCCTCGCCCGCCTGGGGGCCTTCCACCTGCTGGAATCCGAGGGCGTGCTACCCAGTGAACGACTCCAGGAAGCGGGGGATGTCTTCCGTGAGGTGCTGGTGGCCGCCGGCCCTCCGCGGCACGTCGCTGCCTTGGCGCCGGTTCTCGTGAACAACCTCGACCATCTCAACCTCGTGAAACTCTGGGCCACTTTCAAGGACTACGGGCTCGCCTCGCGCCTGGGGTGGCTGATCGAAAACACCCTGGAAGCGATCCGCCGGGCCTCGGATACCCCCAAGACGCGCAAGCAGGCCACCCAGCTCCGGAAGGCCACGACGGCCCTTCAATCCCTGCTGGAACGCATCGAAGCCCAAAGGCCCGAATCCCCTGATCTGGGCCATGAGGACTTCATTGGCGTCTCCGTTCACAGTCGGAAGACCTTGGAGGAAACCCGCCAGGCCTCCTCGCCCATCTCGCACCGCTGGGGCATCCTCACGGCCCTCCAACCTGAGGACTTTCTTGAGGCGCTGAATGGCTCCTTTATCGCCCATTAGGGCCTTCCTCTCGGAGATCGACCGGAGTTGGGACCACACCACCTCCGAGAGAATTCCCCTCCGGGTTATCGGTTCCACCGCCCTGATGCTGCTGGCGGAATACGAGCGCGGCACCAAGGACAGCGACATCCTTAAGGCCGCCGCGCTCACCGAGCCCGTTCAGCAACGGCTCCTGGAACTGGCCGGCCCCGGCACCCGCCTCCATCGGAAGCACCGCCTCTACCTCGATTTCGTTACCCCCGGGATCACCTTCCTGCCCCGCCCGCCCCTCTTCCACCCCGTGCCCGACCTCGATGCCAGCCTCCGCCACTTTGAAGTGCAGGCCCTGGACGTGGTGGACACGGTAGTCGGAAAACTGAAACGCTTCGCCGCCAACGATCTCAGCGACATCCAGGCCATGGTGGACCTGGATCTGGTGGATCCTGGCCGGCTCCTGGAGCGCTTCAGATCCGCGGTCGAGGGATTCAGCATGGACGCCCGCGCCGACGACCTCCGCGCCTACGTCCGGAACCTGAACCGGGTGGAGAGGGATTTCCTGGGCGTCGAAGAGAGCCGGATCGAGCTGCCCGAGTGGATGGAGGACGAGACCTAAGACCGCGGGTCTTCAAGCGTCGGCCTACCATGGATCAAGGCCGCCAGGGCCCGATCGGAAGGAGGGAGCGAGTGGCGGACGGCTCCAACAGAACTCAGCCAGAGCTCCGACGGCACATCCAGGAACTCGAATCCGAGCTGATCAGCCTGGAGCGAGGGGCCCAGGCCATGCGGGAGGCGATCCGCGCGCTGAAAGAGGAACTGGCCGAGCGGGAGCCCAAGCCTGCCCGGGCCTTCCTGGACACCTGCGGACGCCATGACGTGCCCGCCACGTTGGAGCGCTCCCGTTCCGGGGAAGGGGGGCACGTATGGGTCTTCTTTTCCGCGCCGGTGCCAGCGGCCACGGCCCGGAAGCTCGGCTGCCTGCTTCTGACGGACACCATGAACCGGCGCCCTGAGCTGCGCATGGAGTCCTACGACCGGCTCTTCCCGAACCAGGACACGATGCCCCAAGGGGGCTTCGGCAACCTCATCGCCCTTCCGCTGCAGCACGGCCCCCGGCAGGAGGGGAACACCCTCTTCTTGGATGAGGCTTTCGTCCCCTTCCCAGATCAGTGGGAACACTTGGCCTCCCTGCGCCGCATGGTCCCCGTGGAAGTGGAGGCGCTGGCGGACCAGGCCACGCGCCAAGGGAGGGTGCTGGGCGTGCCCTTCGAGCCTTTGGAAGACGAGCTCGAAGAGACCCCATGGGAACGTCCACCCTCCGGGAAGACGAAGCGAGCACGCATCGAAGGCGAAGTGCCCCCTTCCGTGAAGGCGGTGCAATCGAGCCGACTCTACATCGAAAAGGCGGGCCTGCCCTCTGGGCTGTTGGCCGAGCTTAAGCGCCTGGCGGCCTTCCAGAACCCGGAGTTCTACCAAAAGCAGGCCATGCGTTTCTCCACCCACGGCACGCCCCGCGTGATCTGCGCCGCGGAGGAACATCCCTCCCACCTCGCCCTTCCCCGAGGCTGCAGGGAAGAGGCGGCCGCGCTGCTCTCCGATCTCGAAAGTCGCCTGGAGGTAGAGGATCAGCGCCACCCAGGGGAGCCTACGGAGTTCCAGTTCCACGGCCAGCTCACTGAGACCCAGGTGTGCGCCGCCACGGATCTGGAACCGCACGACCTGGGCATCTTCGTCGCCCCTCCGGGCACGGGAAAAACCGTGCTGGGGGCCTGGATGATCGCCTCTCGGGGTGTGAACACCCTCGTCCTCGTCCATCGCAAGCCATTGCTGGACCAATGGCGGTCGCGCCTCCAGACCTTTTTGGGGCTTGGGGCCAGGGACATCGGCCAGATCGGAGGCGGGAAGCGAAAGGCCACGGGCCGCATCGATGTGGCCATGATCCAGAGCCTGGCGGGGCGCGAAGGCGTCAGCGATCTCGTGGCCAACTACGGGCAGGTGATCGTGGATGAGTGCCACCACGCCCCAGCGGTTTCGTTTGATCGGGTCATGCGGGAAGTGAAGGCCCGCTACGTCCTCGGACTCACCGCCACGCCCCGGCGGCGGGATGGCCTCCAGCGGCTCCTTCACTTCCAATGCGGACCCCCTTCGGAACGACATGATCCTCCGAGATGTGAGGCAGGCCATGGCCGAGGGCCGATCTCCCATCCTCCTCACGGAGCGGCGGGGGGGCCACCTGGAGAGACTGGCCGAAGCCTTGAAGGACGCCGCCGAGCACGTGGTGGTGCTCCATGGCGGCGTCCCCGCCAAGCAGCGTCGGAAGGCTCTGGAGCAGCTCGCGGAGGTCCCGGCCCACGCCTCCCGGCTCATCCTCGCCACGGGCCGCTACATCGGCGAAGGCTTCGACGATGCCCGGTTGGACACCCTCTTCCTCGCCATGCCCATCGCCTGGAAGGGCACGCTGGTGCAATACGCCGGCCGCCTCCACCGCCCCCATGCAGGGAAGCAAGAGGTCCGCATCTACGATTATCTGGACGGCTCCATGGCGATCTTTCAGAGGATGTATGAAAAGCGTCTACGGGGATACCGGGCCATGGGGTACGCCATGGATGGATCCGCTCCATGGGTCGGACCTTCCGCCAAAACAAGCGCCCGCCCCCGGCGGGCGTTTTGAGTTGACAAACCCGAGGCGCTACACAAATTGCTACCCATGGGAATACGGACCCAGATCTCGTCCCATGCGATCTAAATGCAGGTCCTGAAGAACCTGATAAAAATCGGGATGCCTTCAAGGAATCATCGCTAGTTTCGGGAGGGCCCATGAATCCTCATTCGAACGGCTTCGGCATCCCTTTCGATTCGGAGAAGGCGCTCCCCCAAGGACCCACCGAATTCGCCAGTCCGCTGCCCCGGATCGCCATGGTGTCCACCCATGGATACGTGGCGGCCCGCCCGCCCCTGGGCGCGACGGATACGGGGGGGCAGGTCGTTTACGTCTTGGAGCTTTCCAAGAAGCTGGCCCAGCTTGGCTATGAGGTGGACATTTGGACCCGCGGATTCGGGGGCCAGTCCGAGGTTGAACCCGTGGCCGATCAGGTCCGGATCCTGCGGGCGCCCTGCGGGGGGCCGGAGTTCATCCCGAAGGAGTACCTCGCGCACCACCTGGGCGAATGGGTGGATCACGCCCTTGCCCTCATCCGCGAGCATGGCCTCCGCTACCAATTCATCAACAGCCACTATTGGGATGCGGGCGTGGCCGGAAGGTCCCTGGGCGAGGCCCTGGGCGTTCCCCATGTGCATACGCCGCATTCCTTGGGCCGTTGGAAGAAGGCGGAGATGGAGGGCGATTTCAAAGGGGGCGCCGAATCCTTCGAGCACATCTACAACTTCACCGAACGTATCCAGGCAGAGACGGGCCTCTATGCGTCCGCCGCCCTCGTGGTGGCCACCTCGCCCCTCCAAGTGGACATGCTGATCCAGGACTACGAGGTCGCGAAGGAGCGCTGCAAGATGATCCCGCCCGGCTACGACGATCTCCGATTCTTCAGGGTCGGGGATGCGAGCCGCGAGGCCATCCGGCAGCGCCTCGGATTCGAGGGCAAGGTGGTGCTCGCCCTTGGGCGGTTGGCGCGCAACAAGGGCTATGACCTGCTCATCGAAGGCTTCCAAGTGCTGGCGTCGCGCGTGCCGGATACGGTGCTGTATCTGGCCGTCGGCGGAGAAACCGCCGCCGAATGGGAGGTGGCCCAGCTGGAGGAACTGAAGGCGAAAGCGGTGGCGCTCGGGTTGGAGGACAGGGTCAGGTTCGGGGACTACATCCCGGATGAAAAGCTGGCGGACTACTACCGGGCGGCGGATCTCTTCGTGCTGTCGAGCCGCTATGAACCCTTCGGGATGACGGCCATCGAGGCCATGGCCTCCGGCACTCCCACCGTCGTCACCATGCATGGCGGCCTCCAGCGGGTGCTTACCTTCGGGCGCCACGCGCTGTTCGCGGACCCCTTCGATAAGGAGGATCTCGGCATCACCATGGCGAAGATCTTCCGTGTGCCCCGCCTGCGGGCCCGCTTCGGCCGCATGGGCGCGCAAAAGGCCCGCAGCCTGTTCACGTGGGCCGGCGTGGCCCAGCAGCTCATCGCCGCCGTGGCGGGGAGCCCCGGCGTGGAAGTTCTGAATTCGGGCGCCGAGTGGGAAGGGCCCGGGCATGACTCCGATTAGCCTCTTCTGCTCTGATCTGGATGGCACCTTGATGGGCAATCCAGAATCCACCCACCGCTTCAAGGTGGCCTGGGATTCCATCCCCAAGGCCCGGCGCCCGCGGTTGTGCTATGCCACGAGCTCCAGATCAATCCGGAGCAGGTTCCCCATGACTGATCCCGCCGCTTTCCATCCGCAAGCCGCCAAGGCCCAAGGCGGCCTCGCCCTCCGCATCGGCGTCGACCTCGGGGGCAGCAAGATCGAGATCCTCGCGCTGGATTTGGATGGCCGCGAGTTGCTCCGGATGCGAATCCCCACACCCCAAGGTGATTACCACGCGACCCTGGATAGCCTCACGGGCCTGGTCCATGGGGCTGAACAAAAATTGGGGCGGCTGGGCACGGTGGGCGTGGGAACCCCGGGGGCTCTCTCCCTCCTCAATGGCCGCATCAAGAACGCCAATTCCACCTGCCTCAACGGTCAATCCCTTCAACGGGATCTGGAGGCCCGGCTCAACCGCGAGATCCGGCTGGCCAACGATGCCAACTGCTTCGCCTTATCCGAAGCCGTCGATGGCGCCGGAAGCGGGTCGGAGGTGGTCTTCGGAGTCATTTTGGGAACCGGCGTGGGGGGCGGAATCGCGATCCGGGGGCACGTGCTCGGAGGGGCCAATGCCATCGCCGGAGAGTGGGGGCACAATCCCCTGCCCCTGCCCACGGACGCGGATCTCCCCCTGCCGTCGTGCTACTGCGGCCGCAAGGGCTGCATTGAAACCTACCTCTCCGGGCCCGGGCTCTCCCGGGACCACCATGCGTCCACGGGCCAACGCCGCACGCCCAATGAAATCGTCCAAGGGGCCGCCGCGGGAGATGATGGCTGCACCGCCACCCTCGCCTGCTATCGAGAACGCCTCGCCCGATCCTTGGCCACGGTCGTCAACCTGCTCGATCCGGATGCGATCGTTTTGGGTGGAGGCCTCTCGAATCTGCCGGGCCTCTGTGAACAGGTTCAAGGGTTGTGGACGGAATACATCTTCTCCGACCACGTGGCGACCCGGCTCGTCCCAAACTTCCACGGGGATTCCAGCGGAGTTCGCGGCGCCGCCTGGCTGTGGGGGCGGTAGCCGCTCCTTTAGCGGAGGCCTCGCCCATTGTGGCGCGACGAAAAGAATCATTTTGCAATCGACAGAATGATTTGGGGCCCCATTCATTCTGCCTCACCCCTCTATTCTTTCCGATTTCCCACTGGGGATTACCGGGCCACGGGCACCGATCCTGTCACGCTGGCCACCGGCCAGGCGACCTTCAGCCGGTCCAACAACCAAGCGGAATTCGGCGTTTCCATGGCCCTACAGGCGGTGCGCTCCCTGTGGGTCACCGTGCTGCCGCCCCCGGGCGCCGCTGAGGGCTATGCCCTGGCCGGATGGAAACTCCGCGTGCGGGGCCTCGGGCGCATGGTCTCCCTAGCCCAAAAGCGATTTGAAGACCCACCTCATGGGTTATGGGTTAAGCCACGTTCGGCGTTGTTTGACATGAATCTTTCTGGAGAAACCCACAATCTTGTTGTGCCTTTATCTGTGGGAAATCAACTGGACCAGGACCTCTCCACCTTTTTCCACCTCCATCCGGTCTTCAGCCGGTTGGAGGTGATCGGGTTCCTGGCGGATCGG
Source organism: uncultured Solibacteraceae bacterium (assembly GCA_964457075.1). GTDB lineage: Bacteria > Acidobacteriota > Holophagae > Holophagales > Holophagaceae > JAFDVN01. The sequence continues at coordinate 3,351 of CAYWDR010000129.1, read as the reverse complement.
GGGACGACCCATCCGGGTACGGTGGACAGCCTGCTGCGGCACCATGTGGGCCGGGGGCATATCCTCCGCGTCCGGCAGGGGCTCTATGCGTCAGTGCCGCCCGGGGCCACGCCGGAGACGGCTCCAGCGGATCCCTTCCTGCTGGCTTCGAGGGCCCAGGAGGGGGCCGTGATCGCCTACCACAGCGCGCTGGGGGTCCATGGTTTGGCCTACTCGACCTTCGAGGTCCTGAGCTATGTGGCCCCGAGACCAGCGGGTCCCTGAACATGCTCGTGGTGCCCAGCCTCTACCTGCGCTTCGGCTCGAAGGTTGGGCACCACCGCGCGGAGGGCGTTCACCTCGAAGGCGACCCTCACCAGGAGGCATAGGTTCAAGGGGATTGGAGTCCGCCGAGACCTCGATCCCCTTGGCGTTCCTACTGACCTAGAGGCCCACGGACGACAGCCGACCTAGCCGCACGGACAAGATTCGTGGTCCGTGGGTGTCGATGACGGTGGCCTGGATTCCCGGTGATAGCTCGAAGGACTCTCCGGGCGTGGGGATGTGCCCCGCCAGACTCAGGCAGAGCCCCCCGAGGGTGGTCCAGGTGGGTCCGTCTTGAAGATCCAGGTCCAGGCACCGATTGACCTCCCGGATGGGGGTGGGCCCTGGAACCACGGCTGTGCCATCGCCACCCCATTCGATGACATGCACCACCTCATCCCGGAACTCGCTGAAAATCTCCCCGACCAGCTCCTCCAGGAGATCCTCCATGGTCACGAGGCCGGAGAACGCCCCCTGTTCGTCCACCACGAAGGCGATCTGCTGCCGCTCCTTCTGGAGCCGATGCAGGAGCTGGATCGCCTTCACGGATTCGGGAACGAAGATGGCGGGACGGAGGAGGTCCCGTGCCTCCCGGGGCTCGTCCGCCTCCTCCCTGCGTATCAGCAGGTCCTTGGCGGCCAGATAGCCCAACATGTCGTCCTTGGAGGCCCCGTAAACAGGCAGCCTTGAAAACGGCATCTGGTTGAGTTGGACCCTGATCTCAGACAGTGTGGCGTGTTGGGGAACCGAGACGGCCATGTGTCGCGGCACCATGACATCCGTGACCGTCAAGTCGCCAAAATCAAGGGCCCGGGTGGCGATGGTGCCGGTCCCGGGATGGATGCTGCCGACCTTGGCGGCGTCCTCCACGATGTGGCGAATCTCCTCCGTGGAGAGCCTGGCTTCCGTAAAGCTGGTGCGATCCCCGAACACCTTCAGAACCAGATTGGAGCTGGAGGCGAGCAAATGGACGGCAGGACGGGATATCCGCGACAGCCACCAGAGGGGGGAGGCGATCAAGCGCCCGTATATCTCCGGGGTTCTCATCGCCAGCGACTTGGGCACCAGTTCCCCGATCACGATGGTGAGGTAGGAGATGAACACCACCACCAAGCCCACGGCCACTTCCTCAGCGTAGGGGCGCAGCCAGCCGATGGACTGGAACAGGGGAATGAGGTGGACCGCCAGCGTGGAGCCGCCGAAGGCCCCGGCGGTGGTGCCGATCACCGTGATGCCGACCTGGACGGTTGCGAGGAAACGCTCGGGGTTGTCCCGGAGAGCTTGGGCGGCTTTGGCCCAGGAGGCGCCTCGCTCGACCAGCTCCATCAGCCTGGTCTTCCGAATGGAGACGATGGCGATCTCCGCCCCGGCAAGCACCCCGTTTAGAAGGATTAATATTGCAATAACGGACGCTTCAAAAAACAAGGGGGACCCTCCGAGGTCCAATCAAGGAACCGTCCTATCTATCTTAGACGACGCGGCGACCACCTGAACCCAGCAGAGCTGCCACACAGCAGGATGCCCGCGATCTTGGCGCCGTCCGAGGGGGCCGCGTGGCTGGCCCCGTCTACACCGGAGGCAGACCTCCAGGCTCTGCTACGGCCCGCGCCGTCAGGGGGGATGGAGGTCCGGGCGGCGGGCCCAATGGATTTCAGCCTGGAGTGATCTAACTGCTGATGGTCTCCGTGACAGCCCGGGGTTCTCCCGTTGAGCATCCGGTTGATCTGGTTGTGGTGGAACGGGCGACCTGTCCGGGATGAGAACCCGGCAGCGGTTAGCGTTTTCGCGACCCTTCGGAGTGAGAGCCCTTCGCCGTGTAGTTCGCGTGCAAGGCGAACCCGCCGCCAGAGATGGAGAAGTCTCTGAGTGGGGCTTGTGCCCACTAGGTAGTGGGGATCCACCTCCAAAGGGAAAAACCTCTTCAACTACGAGGCTCTGCACCACCCAGGTGGTGTCTCACTTTTGGGCACCCCCCCTTGCACTCTGACGTTCGGATCGCGTCGCATTCGGGAGTATTTCTCGTCCCACCGCGCCCGGCAGATCCAAAATCGAAAAGGCCCGAAAACCTAGCGTTTTCGGGCCTTTGTTTGGTAGCGGGGACAGGATTTGAACCTGTGACCTTTGGGTTATGAGCCCAACGAGCTACCTGGCTGCTCCACCCCGCGGCAGGATAGTCAGTGTAGCACCTTGGGCGGGATTGGGAAGTGGGAATGCGGCGGGGTAGGCTTTGGGCATGCGCAGACTGGGCACGATCGTGCGGATCCAGATCCAGTTGGATCGGTTGAAGTCGGGGGAGGAGCCGCGCCGGGTCTACGATCCGGGGGCGATCCGGGCGGTGGATTCGGTTTGGGTGGGCGGGGATGGCCTGGTGGCGCCTACGGAAGCGGGCTACGTGCTGGACGCGCACCATCGAGCCCACCCGCGCTCGCGGAACCGGGAGGGGGAGAATGGGGTGTCGCTGGGGTTCACGGGGCACTACGCGGCGATGCGGGCGCGGTTCGGGGAGCGGATGGCCCTCGGGGTGGCGGGGGAGAACCTGATCATCGACCGTTCCGAACCCGTGTCGGCGGCGGAGCTGACGGGCGGGGTGGTGGTCCGGCTCCAGGGCGGGGGGGAGCTGCGGTTGGGGTCGGTGATCCCCGCTCCGCCCTGCGCGCCCTTCGCGAACTGGGCCCTGGGGTTGCCAGAGGGGGGCATGGATCCCAGGGTGCGGAAGGAGGCGCTGGCGGCGCTGTGCGAGGGGATGCGGGGCTTCTACGCGCGAGTGGAGGGGGCGGAGTTGGCCCTGGTCGGCGTGGGGGACGAGGTCTGGGTGGTGGCGTAAGGGCCATGCCGTTCGCTCAACCCGATCCCATCGAAACGAAGGGTGAGTGCGCGGCCGGGCGGCAGACTAATTCGTGGGAAGGGAACGTTCAAGCTCGGAGTGAAAAGCGGAACGCAGAAGACGCAGAAAAACGCAGAAACCGCAGAAGGGAGTTCGACCCACGCGCGCGTCCGGCCTCCTGAATCGGGCCGGGGCCCCTGACGGCCTTCGAGGGCCGCCCCGGG
>CAYWDR010000128.1:0-10626 GCA_964457075.1 uncultured Solibacteraceae bacterium | reverse complement strand
TCAAGGCCTGCGCCATGGGCGGCCCCGGCTGGGCCCTCCTCACCCGCAACCGCCGCGACGGCAAGCTGCACACCTACTTCATCGCCGAACACCACATCGGCCTGCCCATGGATCAGGATCTGCTGATCGTGCTCGACTCCTGGGAACACGCCTTCATGGTCGACTACGGCATCAAGCGCCCCGACTACCTCGCGGCCTTCATGGAAAACATCAAGTGGAGCGAGGTCTCCAAGCGGTTCGGCGCCTAAGGCCGCTGCGCGTCCTTAGCAAGGGCCCCCGTTCGGGGGCCCTTCTGTTTGTTTCCTTCTCACCGGTTCTCACCGTTCTCACCGGCTGTTTTTGTTTTGGCCGGTGAGAACGGTGAGAACCGGTGAGAAGGAAGGCCCCCATCGCCAGCTTAGGAGCACCGTGCTCAGCCGCGGTGCCCACATCCGCCTCACTCCATCCGCGTCAGCATCGCCATGGATTTCTTGAGGCTCACCCGCATGCGTTCGAAGGAGTGGATGAGGAGGCCGATCTCGTCTTCCCGGTGGGTTTCGAGCTTGAGATCCACGTTCCCCATGCTGATTTCCTTGGCCTGCTCCGTGAGCTGGACGAGGGGGCCGATCACCTCCACCCGGAGGTAGAGCACGGCGGCGATGAAGCTGCCGATGAAGACGAGGAGCGTGAGGCCGAGAAGGAGCAGGAGGGCGGAGCGCTCGTTGGCCACTTGATCGGTGACGTCGTTGAGGGTGAGGACGAGACCCACCTGCTTGCCGGCGGCATCCTTCAGGGGGAAGGCGCCTTTGGCGAAGGTGCGCGAGCCGCTGCTGAGGGTGCCCATGTACTCGGGGGCCGCCGTCGCGCGAAGATCCTGTTCGGATATGAGGGACGAAGCGGTCTTGTCCCTGGGCAGGGTCGAACTGACCACCGTGTAGCCCTGGAGCTCGTCCCAGTTATCGGGTTTGCCCGCGGCTTTCTGCGTCTTCCGGTACTGCCCCTCATCGAGGTACTGCTTGTTCACGAGCACCATGACGTCGACCCCCGTCTCCCGCTTCACCAGCTGGTCGAAGTGGTCGATCTCCTCGCCGAATTCGAGGTAGCCCGCGAGGGTCCCGTTGTGGATGTAGGGCGTCACCACGCGGAGGGCGAAGGCGGTCTTCCCCAGCTCGAGGCCGCTCACGGTCTTGCCCGCCGCGCGGGCCTGCTGGAAGGTGTCGCGCTGGATGGCGTCGCCGTAGTTGGCGGGATCGTGGGCCCGCAGGAAGCAGGTCCCATCCCGATCGATGAAGTAGAGGTGGGTGATGCCGTGCTTGGCCTTGTTGGAGCGGTGGAGCTCCTGGACGAGGCCGAGCAGCTTCGAGCGGTCCGAGTGCTCCACGAAGGCCTGCCGGATGGATTCGTTGGTGGCGAAGCTATCCATGGCCGCCGAAAGCATCTTCGAATCGCCCTGGAGGATGAGGTTGTAGACGCCCTGGGAGCGCTCCACGGCCCGCTGGGAGGTGAGGATGCGGTTATTGCGGGCGGAGGCGTAGAGGATGCCCGCGTAGACGGCCACCATCAGGAGTTCCAGGAGCAGGATGCCCCCCAGCATCTTGAAGCGGATGCTCCGCTTGAACACACCGATGTCCATGTCCTGCCTCCCTTGGCCGAGGTGCTCAGCCGATGATGTTGCGCGCGTCGTGGATGAAGGCCCGCTGGTCGGCGGGATCGTCGATCTCCTTCGCCAAGGCGGCGGCGAATCCCCATAACCCTTGGGTCCTGGCCTCCGCGTCGGCCGACCACTTGGCGTGGAATCGAGAGAAGAGGAGTTCCCCGATGGGCCCGATGCGGACGAGGAAGGCCTCCTTCAAGCCCACCAGGGCTCCGGGCTTGGCCCACTCCGTCCCCGCCAGGCGGGGCGGGCTCTCCTGCGCCTTGGCCCGGGGCTCGGGCTCGGGCTCGGCCTCGGGCTCGGCCTTCTCCAGCCGATGGATGGCCTGCACCAATCCGAGGTTCACCAGCTGAGCATTGGCCGTGGTCGTGCACAGCGCCAGGATCGCACCCCGCGAAAAGGGGCGGAGGATCAGGCGGCCGCCCGTGTAGCGCAAGTCGACCCCTCCCTTCGTACCTTCCAAAGCCTGGTGGACGAGGAAATCCTCGGACAGGAGACGGGACACCCGCTGGAGTTCCCGGGCTTCAAAGGGCTCTGGGAAACTCGAAGCCAACACGGCGCCCTGGGCATCGTAGGTGAGGGCGCCCACCACGCCCGGCAGGTGGAGGATCTGCCGGAAGATGTCCTGCGGTGCGCTCATCGCGCCGCCTTCCGGGCCAGCAAGGCCCGCTTGATGCCGGCCTCCGCCTCCTCCGGTCCCACCTCCGGCCTCAGCTGTACGGAGAGAAGGGTCCCCTTCGACTTGAAGAGGAGCAGTTTCTCGGGCCCCCCGTGGGTGGCGGCCGCCTGGAGTTCGCCCAACCCCAAGGCTTCGCCGACGGGCCCGGCGATCTGGGTCGCCAGGTAGAACCCCTTGGCCGCCAGGGCTTCCCCGTGGGCTCCCGCCTCCCCCTTGAGCGCGCCGTCCATGCCCAGGAGGACGGCATGGGCCACCCCGGGAACGATCGCGATGGTCTGGAGGATATCCGCCGCGGGCGCGACGCGCGGGGGCTCCGGGGGAGCGGCTAGACGGGATTCGTCCAGCCATTGGTGAGCCGCGAGCAGCAGATGCTCCCGGCGCTTTTGGATGGACGCGCGGAGACTCGTCACATTGGGATGAAGGTGGAAGTTCCCGCCCGGCCAGCTCAAGATGCGATTGAAGGCTTCCTCCCCGCTGTGGCTGCCCGCCTCCGCGTGGATGATCTCGCCATCCTGGAAAAAGATCTGTCCCTCCTGCTCCTGGTAGAGCACGAGGATCGACCCGGAGAAGCGATGCTGCCCTTCCAACTGGATCACATCCGGGAGGGTCAGGTTGGATACGGATCCCGCGAATCCGGAGGAGGGCTCGGATCGTTCCAGATCCGCGAGGGCCACGGCCAGATCCGTTCCCATCGCGGGCAGGGAGGGGAGATCATCTTGAGCCAGTTGCGCCATGGGGCATCCCTCGGGAGCGGATCTGCGATCGGGAGGGATCTGGAACGGGCCGGAGATCCTTCCACGGAGAAGTGTCTGCCAACCTCAGGGCTTCTCCATGCCTGGGCGGCCGCTTCGTGCCCTAGGTCACGGCCGCGGAACCTGGCAGCTGCGCGCTGAAGTCACGGCCACACGTTGCATGGCTGCGCACTCCCGTTGATCCCAGTGCGCTTCTCCATCACACCCCTACTATTCTCACCGTCCTCACTGGCCCTCACCGGCCAAGAAAGAAGGCAGCCAGTGAGAACGGTGACCAGTGAGAAAAGGCAAACGCCGCGAGGTGCTACCTCCGTGTCCACGGCCCTGAATCCTGGCCTGGCGGCTGCTTCCGACACAAACCCATTCGGGGCAGAGAAGGACTCCGGCGAGATGGATAGCCCAGTGAGCGCTAATCCTCGTGGTGTCCTCGGGGTTGGGCCTATTCTTGAAACACGGCCCCCATTGACCTACCCATCCCTCACGCTCACGAACGGGCACCCGTCCCCCGCGCTGGCCTACCTCCTGGCCCTGAGCGCCGTGTTGTGGTTCATGAACCAGGCCCGTCGCTCCATGTGGCTGGTCTCCCTCATGGCTCTGCCCGGGACCTTCTGCCATGAGCTTTGCCACTGGGTCCTCGGAAAGCTGCTGAACGGGCAGCCCCTCCACTTCACCGTGCTTCCCAGGCGCGAGGGGCGGGGCTTCATTCTCGGTTCCGTGGGCTTCGCGAATCTGCGTTGGTACAACGCCTTCTTCGTGGGCCTGGCGCCCCTGCTCATGCTGCCCCTGGCCTACGGACTCTTCCTCTGGCGCCTCGATGCGATGCCCTCCCTGGGGTGGCCCGAGGCGGCCATGGTGTTCCTCCTGGCCAACATCGTCTTCGGATCCCTGCCCTCCGGCCAGGACCTCCGCATCGCGGCCCGCTCGCCCATCGGCTGGGTGCTGCTGGCGGCAAGTCTGGCTTGGGGTGGCTGGAGACTGAGCGTGCAGAGCCGGGCTGAGGTAAAAAACACAAACCGGAGATGAACAGAGATGAACGGAGATGGGATTTCGCCATGCCATCTCTGTTCATCTCTGTTCATCTCCGGTTTTTCTTTGTTTTGCCTCGGGCCCGCCGAAGGATCATCGGCCATTGGATCTCTCGATGGACTTCCCTTCACTTCAGACGGAAACTTTAAGGTCATATATTCGCCAAGGAGGCCCCATGACCGCCCCGACCACCTGGACCCCGGCCGAGATCCTGAAGGCCCTCGACCTGCAGGCCGTCAACTCCGGCGTCTCCGATGGCGCCACCTTCCTGAAGCCCGGCGGCCCCGAGCTGGAGTCATTCAACCCCGCCACGGGCGAACTCATCGCCAAGCTGGTGCAGGGCAACGACGCCGACTACGAGCAGATCATGGCTGCCTCCACGAAGGCCTTCGCCACCCTGCGCACCATGCCCGCTCCGCTGCGTGGCGAGATCGTGCGGCAGCTGGGCGATGAGTTCCGCAAGCACAAGGAGCCGCTCGGCGCGCTGATCTCCCTGGAGATGGGAAAGATCTACTCCGAGGGCCTCGGCGAGGTGCAAGAGATGATCGACATCTGCGATTTCGCCGTGGGCCTCTCCCGCCAGCTCTACGGCCTCACCATGCACTCCGAGCGGCCCGGCCACCGCATGTACGAGCAGTGGCACCCCCTCGGCCCCGTGGCCGTGATCACCGCCTTCAACTTCCCCATGGCCGTGTGGGCCTGGAACGCCATGCTCGCCATGGTCTGCGGCGACACCACCGTGTGGAAGCCCTCCTCCAAGGTGCCCCTCTGCGCCGTGGCCGTGCAGAAGATCGTGGATCGCGTCATGGCCCGCCACAACCTGCCCGGCGTCTTCACGCTCGTCGTGGGTCGCGGCAAGGACGTGGGCGAGCGCATCAATCACGACAAGCGCATCCCCCTCGTGAGCTTCACGGGATCCGTGCGCATGGGCCGCCACGTCGGCGAGGCCTGCGCGAAGCGCTTCGGCCGCAGCCTGCTCGAACTGGGTGGCAACAACGGCATCATCGTCATGGACGACGCCAACCTCGATCTGGCCCTCATGGCCGTGGCCTTCGGGGCCGCGGGCACCGCCGGCCAGCGCTGCACCACCACCCGCCGCCTCTTCCTGCAAAAGGGCATCGCCAGCACCTTCGTGGAGAAGCTCAAGAAGGCCTACGGCTCCATCTCCATCGGCAGCCCCCTGGAGAGCGGCATCCTCATGGGTCCCCTCATCGACGAGCAGGCCGTGAAGGATTACGAGCACGCCATCAGCGAGGCCGTGCGCGAGGGCGGCGAGATCGTCTACGGTGGCAAGCGCCTCGAGGGCAAGGGTAACTTCGTGACGCCCACCCTCATCAAGGCCGCCAAGCAGCTGGACATCAGCTGCGAGGAGACCTTCGCCCCCATCCTCTACATCTTCGAGTTCGAGAAGCTCGAAGACGCCATCGCGCAGCACAACGCCGTGGCCCAGGGCCTCAGCTCCGCCATCTTCACGACGAACATCCACCACAGCGAGGCCTTCCTCTCCGCGGCGGGCAGCGACTGCGGCATCGCCAACGTCAACATCGGCACCTCCGGCGCCGAGATCGGCGGCGCCTTCGGCGGGGAGAAGGAGACGGGCGGCGGCCGCGAATCCGGTTCCGATAGCTGGAAGGTCTACATGCGCCGCCAGACCTGCACCATCAACTACTCCACGAAGCTGCCCCTGGCCCAGGGCGTGAAGTTCGATATCTAGCCGCCCCTAAACCTGGCCCAGACGGCCCCGCGACCGGAAAACCGGTCGCGGGGTTTTGATTGAGGGGCCAGCCGTAGGGGACCCGGGGCCACGTCCCACCCATGCGACTTGAGTAGCGGGATGCTGGAGGCACCTTCCGGAGCCCCCATGCGCCCGACCCTTCGTGCTTCCGTCCTGGCGTTGTTGCCCACGTTGCTCCTCGGGCAGGCACCCGCCCCCTCGCCAGCGCCGACGGCCACGGCCGCGCCCAGGCCGCCCCAGTACCCCGAGGGCGTACCGGGCCAGGTCATGAAGGCCCTCGCGGAGCAGGGGCAGCAGTTGGCCAATCTGCAGGAGCTTTGCGACACCATCGGGCCCCGGCTGACGGGTTCGGAGCGGCTTAGGAAGGCCCAGGCCTGGGCGGCGGCCAAGCTCCGCCAGATGGGGGCCGTGAACGTCCATGAGGAGGCCTACGACTTCGGGCTCGCTTGGACGCGGGGCGAAGCGCGGGCCCGCCTCCTCACCCACAACGAGATGCCCCTTCTCGTCGCCCAGCAGGCCTTCACGCCCGGCCTCGATAAGCCCGTGCAGGGCGAGGTGATGGAACCCGCGGACTTCCGCATGGAGACGCTTCAAGGCCTCAAAGGGCAGTTGAAGGGCAAGATCCTCCTGCGCGGCATGGGCGCCCGCCCGATCCCCGGCGCACCCCGCCCGGCGGGCCGGCCCAACCCCAAGGCGCAGGACGCCGTGACCCAATTCCTCAAGGACGAGGGCGTGGTCGCCATCCTCACCATGAGCAACAAGCAGTATGGCCTCCTCACGACGGGGGGCGGCGCGGGCCGGGATCCCAAGCGCCCCGCGCTGCCCGGCGCCACCCTCACTCAGGAGGGCTTCAAGCAGCTGCAGCGCCTCCTGGCCCGCAAGGAACCCGTGCGCCTGGAGCTGGCCCTGGGTGGGAAGTTCTCCAAGGCCCCCGTGCAGGCCTTCAACGTCGTGGGCGAGGTGCTGGGGAGCGAGAAGTCCGACGAGGTGGTGATCCTCGGCGCCCACCTGGATAGCTGGGACCTCGGCACGGGCGCCACGGACAACGGCACCGGCAGCGTCGCCGCCATGGAGGCCCTGCGCGCCCTCCTCGCCACCGGGGCGAAGCCCAAGCGCACCATCCGCGTCGTCCTCTTCTCCGGCGAAGAGCAGGGCCTCCTGGGCTCCAAGGCCTATGCCGAGGCCCACAAGTCGGAACTGGCCAAGGTGCAGGCCGTGCTCGTGGATGATATGGGCACGGGCCGCATCCGGGGCTGGACGCTGCAGGGCCGCGAGGATGTGAAGGCCGCCATGGCGGGCGTCATCGCCCCCATGAACGACTTCGGCCTGCGGGAGCTATCGCTGGCCCGCATGGGGGCCACGGACCACGCCTCCTTCCTGCCCTTCGGCGTGCCCGCCTTTTCCGCCCAGCAGGACGCCGAGGACTACTTCACCCACACCCACCACAGCCACGCGGATGCCTTCGAGCGCGTGCAGCCGGAGGCCCTCCTCCAGGGCACCCAGGCCCTCGCCGTCACCGCCTGGGAGCTGGCGAACCTGGATCGGCGGCTGCCCCATAAGGCCGCCGAGGTCTCCCGAGGGGAAACGCACTAAGCCTTCGCCGCCCCTTCATCGAACCCATCCCCAGGAGCCCCATGTCCCGCCTCACTTCGATCCTCTGCACCGCCCTCGTGGGCGCCTCCCTTTCCGGGCAAGCTCCCGTGAAACCCGCCGAGAAGGCCCCCGCCGGATGGGAGCGCTCCCTCTTCCAGCCCGTGAAGCCCTACGCCAACGCTTCCAACCAGCTCATCCAGGAGATCGGGGAGCGCTCGGAGCTGATGAAAAACCTGGAGGAGATGTGCGATGGCATCGGGCCCCGCCTCACGGGCTCCGCCCAGCTGCGGAAGTCCCAGGAGTGGGCCATGGCGAAGCTGAAGGCCACCGGGGCCGTCAACGTCCACGAGGAGTCCTACGAGTTCGGCCTGCCCTGGTTCCGGGGCGCCTCCCGGGCCAAGCTCCTCAACGCCAACGGCCAGGCCCTCAACGTGGCGCAGATGGCGTGGACGGACGGCACCAACGGCGTGCTCAAGGGGGAGGTGGCCCTGCTGGACGTAAAGACCCTGGATGAGTACAAGGCCGCCGCCCCAGGCCTCCTGGGCAAGATCGTGCTCGTCGTCTCCCAGCCCCGGCCCACGCCCGAGCAGCTGAAGAACATGGAGGCCTACCGGGAGGAGTACCGCCGGCTCATGCAGGACACGCGCTTTGCCGCGACCCTCCTCACCTCCGATAAGAAGGACGACCTCCAGAACATGACGGGCTCGCCCACGGGCCGCAACGCGCGGACGCGCACCACGGCCTTCATCACGCAAGAGCACGCCAACCTCCTCAAGCGCCTCCTCGCCCGGGGCGTGAAGCCCCAGCTGGAGTTGGAACTGGCGGGCCGCTTTGGCGACGAGCCCGTGCGGGCCTATAACGTGGTGGCGGAACTTCCCGGCAGCGAGAAGGCCGACGAGGTCGTCATCGTCGGCGGCCACCAGGATTCTTGGGACCTCAGCACGGGCGCCACGGATAACGGCACGGGCACGGTGGTGGCCATGGAGGTGCTGCGCGCCATCCACGCCTCGGGTCTCAAGCCCAAGCGCACCCTCCGGGTCGTCCTCTTCTCCGGCGAGGAGCAGGGCCTCCTCGGCTCCAGGGCCTACGTGAAGGCCCACGAATCGGAGCTCGCCAAGGTGCACGCCGTGCTCATCGACGATCTGGGCTCCGGCCGCATCAAGGGCTTCATCGATATGGGCGTGGAGGCCTGGCGCGGGCCGCTGGCCGCCGCCATGTCCGCCGCCAACGGCCTCGGGGCCGTGGAGCTGCCGGCCTCCATCCTCCCGGGCGCCACGGATCACTGGCCCTTCTTCCAAAAGGGCGTGCCCGCCTTCGCCGCCCTCCAGGATCCCCTCGATTACTTCACCCACACCCACCACAGCCAGGTGGACTCCGTGGATCACGTCGTGAAGGAGGACCTTGTCCAAGGCGCCCAGGTCATGGCCGTCACGGCTTGGGGTCTCCTCAACGGCGAGGCCCTGCCCCACAAGGCTCCGAAGTAGCCGCTCCTAACCCCTGTTCCCGGGAGTTCCCTTGAGCCGTCTCACCCTCCTCCTCGTCGCCGCCCTCTGCGCGGGCCCCCTCCTGGCGCAGGAACCCGCGGGCCCGAAGGGGCCCAAGGCCTCCCGTCCCGGCGCCCGCTACGTCGCCCCCTCCGCCACCTCCGACGCCGCCAAGGTGATCGCCGAGATCAAGGCCCACCAAGAGGCCGTCGCCAACCTCCAGGAGATCACCGACACCATCGGCCCCCGCCTCACGGGCAGCGCCCAGCTGGTGAAGGCCCACGATTTCCTGGAGGCCAAGCTCAAGGCCTACGGCGCCACCAAGGTCTGGCGCGAGTCCTACGACTTCGGCCCCAGCTGGACCCGCGGCGAGGCGACGGCGAAGCTCACGACCCACAACGGGTTGAGTCTGACCGTGCGCCAAGCCGCTTGGACACCCGCCACCAAGGGCACGATCAAGGCCGAAGTCCGCCTCTTCAGTGCTGAAACCTGGGAGGAGGCCGTCTCAAGCATCGGTGAGCTCAAAGGCAAGATCGTGATGCTGGGCCGCCTCCCCCGCCCCAAGCCTGATGCTGATAGGAAGGCCTTCATGGAAGGCCGGAAGGCCTTCGAGGAGGCCATGAAGCACTCCGCGTTTGGAGCGGCCCTCTTCCCGAGCGAAAAGAAGGATGGGCATCTCACAATGGGAGGTTCACCCAAACCAGAAGAGGAGGGGTTCCCGCCCTGCCCCATCGCCATCATCAACGCCGAGCACATGACCCTCCTGAAGCGCCTCCTCGCCCGCAAGGAGAAGGTGGAGCTGGAGCTGAACCTGGGCGGCAAGCTCTCGGAGAAGCGCGTGGACGCCTACAACTCCATCGCCGAGTTCCGCGGCACCGAGAAGCCCGAAGAGATCGTGCTCCTGGGCGCCCACCTGGACTCCTGGGACCTGGGCACGGGCGCCACGGACAATGGCACCGGCTCCGTGGCCGTCGTCGAGGCCCTCCGCGCCCTCATCGCCAGCGGCGTGAAGCCCAAGCGCACCATCCGCGTCGCCCTCTTCAGCGGCGAGGAACAGGGCATCTACGGCTCCAAGGCCTACGTCAAGGCCCACGGCGCCGAGCTGGCCAACCACCAGGCCGTGCTCATCCACGACCTCGGCACGGGCCAGGTGCGCGGCTTCGCCATGGAGGGCCGCGAGGATCTGCGCCCCACCTTCGCCAAGGCCATCGCGCCCCTCCAGGAGCAGGGCGTCCGCGAACTGCCCCTGGAGCAGAGCGAAGACAGCGATCACGCTCCCTTCGTGGCCAAGGGCGTGCCCGCCGTGTTCTGCATCCAGGACGAGGTGGACTACTTCACCACTACCCACCACAGCCATGAGGACACCTTCGAGCACGTGAAGCCCGAGCAGCTCGTGCAGGGCGCCACGGCCCTCGCCGTCACGGCCCTGGAGCTGGCCAACATGCCGGAGCGGCTGCCGCACTTGGCGCCGGTCAAGGAAGCCGAGCCCGCCCGCTGAGACCTGACCCGAGGGCTCATTCTTCGTTGGTTTTTCATGGGCGCCCGCCCAAACCCTCAATGAGGCTTAGGGCACCGATTGGGCAAGAGGAACGGCTTTCATCAGCTTTGATCAGGTTTTATCAGAGCCAAGCTTTTCTCTGTTTTGAAAAGCTTAAACATTGATGAACGCTGGTCGAGTGGCGCGGGGGAGTTACACCCCCACGCCCTCACAGAACCGTGCGTGA
>CAYWDR010000127.1:0-10731 GCA_964457075.1 uncultured Solibacteraceae bacterium | reverse complement strand
CCCTCGAAGATCAGGTTGATGCGGAAGTCGCGCATGATGCGCTCGATGGGGATGCCGATATCGCCGCGAGCCTTGAGGCTATCGGCGGTCTCGAAGCCGCGTCCGCCGCGGATCTGCAGCGTTTCGTCGATCATGCGCCAGCCTTCCTCGGTGCTCCACATCTTGGCCATGGCGGCCTCGAGGCGGATGTCGCGGTGGCCGTCGTCGGCCATGCGATCGCAGAGGGTGCTCATGGCGTCGATGGCGAAGCTCGTGGCCGCGATATCGGCGATCTTGTGGGCCAGGGCCTCGTGCTTGCCCACCACGGCGCCCCACTGGTAGCGCTTGGAGCCCCAGGCGCGGACGATCTGGGTGAGCCTGCGGCCGCAGCCGCGCACGCCGCTGGGGATGGAGAGGCGGCCCGTGTTGAGGGTGACGAGGGCGAGCTTGAGGCCCTTGCCTTCGGCCAGCAGCATGGCCTCCTTGGGGACCTTCACATTGGTGAAGCGGATGATGCCGTTCTCCAGGGCGCGCAGGCCCATGAAGTGGCAGCGGGTGACGACTTCGACACCGGGCCAGCTCTTCTCGACGATGACGGCGGATATCTTCTTCGTATCGTCGTGGCGGGCCATGACGACGAAGAGATCGGCGATGGTGCCGTTGGTGCACCACAGCTTGTCGCCGTTGAGGATGTAGTCGCCCTCGGGCGTGCGCTTCAGGGTGGTGGCCAGATTCGCGGGATCGCTGCCCACCTCGTCCTCCGTGAGGGCGAAGGCGCTGATGGCACCCTTGGCGATCATGGGGAGGTACTTCTGCTTTTGCGCCGGAGTGCCGAAGGTGATGAGCGGATTGGGCACGCCGATGCTTTGGTGAGCGCTGAGCAGGGCCAGCACGTTCGCATCCTGGGTGCCGATGAGTTCCATGATCTTGCCGTACTCGACCTGATGGAACCCGAGGCCTCCGTACTCCTTGGGGATCTTCATGCCGAAGGCGCCCATCTCGGCCAGTTCCTTGATGACCTCGGGGGGATACTTGCCGTCGCGATCGATCTTGTCGCTATCCACCTTTGTTTCGAGGAAGGTCTTCATTCGGTCGTAAAAGGCGGTGAAGTCTGGCGTCTCGGCGTGGGCCGGGGGCACGGTGGTGAGGATGTTCAAATCGAAGTTGCCCGCGAAGAGCTCCTTCAAGAAGCTGGGGGCCTCCCACTTCTCCTGGCGCGCGTCTTCGGCGACCTGGCGGCTCTCCTCCTCCGTGAGTTTCTTGGGAGCCTGGCCCCCCGGGGCGCCATTGGCGTTCTGCAGTTTCTTATCTTCCACGGCGGTGCTCATGTCTGGTCTCCAGAGGATGGTCCCCAGTGTGGGATCGTGAGAAACCTGTGACAACTTGACGTTGGGTCAGAATTTAGTTTGTTTTCGTCTACTTGGAGTCAGTTGCGCTTCCCCAGAAGCCGGGGCCAGGGCCCCCGGCTTCTGGGGCGTTGAAAAGAGGGCTAGGGGTTGAGGGGATCGGTCATGGGGGCGCTGCAGGCCAGGTCGGAGAGGGTTTCCAGGAGGACGTCCACGCCCTTGTGGAGATCCTCCAGGCTCATCTGCTCGTCCACGTCGTGGCCGGGGTAGGGCTTTCCGGGGAACCACATGCCGAAGGCGATGGCGTGGGGGATGCGCTTGGCGTAGGTGCCGCCGCCGCTGATGGCGGGGGGCTCGGCCTGGCCCGTGGCCTTGGCGTAGGAGGCCAGGAGGCGCTTCACGAGCTTGGCCTTGGGATCGAAGGCGAGGGGCGTGTCGCCGAAGAAGCCGCCGGGCTCCAGCTTGGCGCCCGTGCGGGCGTTGAAGTCGGCCACCACCTTGAAGAGGTGCGCCTTCAAAGCCTCGCCGCTGAGGGTGGGCGCGGTGCGGATGTTGATCGTCAGGCGCACCTTGCCGTCGGGCTGGGCCTTCAGCAGGCTGGGGACGACGGTGGGGAAGCCGAAGACGGGATCCGCCGTGGCGAGGCCGAGGCCGGTGCCCTTGAGATCCTGCCCGGCGAGCTTGGCGAAGGCGAGGAGGTCCTTCGCGCCGCCTTCGGGGAGCTCGTCCACGAGGAGGTTGGCGAGGGCCACGAGGGCGTTGCGGCCACCTTCGGCGTTCACGCCGGCGTGGGCGGCACGGCCGTGGACGGTGAGCCTCAAGGCGCGCTTTGCGAGGAGCCCCCCGTGTTGGAAGGCTTCCTCCAGTTTGGTCTCCACCCGCGTACCGGGAAGGGATGAGGCCGCCTCGGTCCGCTTCTGCAGGTGGGCGAGACGCCTGGCCGCGGTGGCATCCTTGTCCTCCCGCCAGTCGTGATCCCCGAGGGTGAGGGTGGCTTGATCGGGCACGATGCTCGCTGCCAATCCGGAGTTGAGTTCCAGCGCACTTGGAGTGCCCGGCTGACGAAGGTTGAGGTTTGTCTCCACCGTCAACGCATTCCACGCCTTCTCCCCCACCACCACGGGAAACTCGGAATCCAGCACGAGGCTGAAATCCGGCGCCTTGTGATCCTTGAGGTACTCGGCGAAGTCGAGATTGGTGCTCTCCTCGTCGCTGCCCACGAGGAGGCGGATCGTGTGGGTGCGGGCCTTGCCCGAATCCTTGAGCGTCTTCATGGCGAGCAGGGCCTGCACGAGGGGGCCCTTATCATCGGCGGCGCCGCGGCCGAGGACGATGCCGTTGCGGATCTCCCCGGCGAAGGGGGGGATGGTCCAGTGGTCATCCACGGGCTGCACGTCGCCGTGCACCACGAGGCCGATGACCGGGGCGCCCACGGGGCCAGGCAGCTCCACCTCGGTGACCTTGCCCGCCTCGCGCACCGTGAACCCCAGCTCCTTGCCCACCTTCAGGATCCAGGCCTGCTGATCGAGGCGGGCCTTTTCATCGCCGGCGACGGTTGGGAAGCGCAGCACCTCGGAGAGGAGGGGCCCCATCCGGGGGGCCTCCTTCAACCGATAGGCCGTCGCCAAGGGGCTCTGGGCCATGCCCATGCCCATCCCCAATAGACCGACCAGGGCGGGATGCAGCATTCGCATGTAACCTCCGTTGAATCAGTCACACTATCCCCCATCTCCCCGAGGCGCCACCGTGGCCGACGATGTGATAAGCCGGATCCCGCTCCTGGTTCGGAAGGTGGGCATCCTTCTGTTCGGGCTGATCCTGTGCGCTTGCCAGCGCAGCGACGCTTCTCGCGCCCACCGTGAACGGTTGAGCATCCAAAAGGATCTGGCCAACTCCTGGAGCCTGATCCCCTACCGCAGCTTCAAGCTGCTGGCGCGGGCCTCGGCCCGCCAACCGGCGCCCCCGGAAGTGGAGGCCCTCTGGGCCCGCTTGGAAGGTCTTCGCACCGCCGATGAGGCGGGCACCGTGGGATCGGCGATCCAGGCGGGGGCGCTGCTCGTGGAGGCGCGGGGGCTCCTGAAGACCCGGGACGAGGACGACTTCCCCACGCTGGGATCCCGGGTCCGCCGCGAAGCGCTCCCCGCCTGGTACGACAACGGGGCGGATCACGCCTGCATGGGCCTTCTGCTCTACCTGGCCCGCCGGGGCGGCGTGGCTGGCGTGCCGCAGTCCTTCCTGCTGTACGAGGCCAGCCGCGCGACGCCCTCCACGGCCTGGCCCGTGGATCTGCGCGCCCTGGCCAGCCTCCAACGGGCGATGGCCTACCAGGAGGCCAAGGCCCACTTCGCCGCGGAGGAAGCCTACGACGCCTACCTTCGCGAGGTGGAGGGCTTGAGGGCTCCCGAGGGTTGGCTGGCCCGGCCGGCCGACGCCCGCGCCTACCTGGACGGTCTTCGCGGAGTTGGGCACGTGGGTCGTGGCCTGAATCGCCTGGACCTGGGCCGCGAACCCGCGGCGGATCAGGATTTCCAAGAGGGGCTCCGCTGCTTCGATTCGGCGTTGCCGGATTCGGAGCTCACCCAGTGGCTGGCGGCGCTCGTCCATGCACGGGCGGGGCGTGGCGCCGAAGCGGGTGCCCGCCTGCAGCGCCTCGCGGGAAGTCCAGGGCTCGACGAGGCCGGACGGAAGGCCATTCAGGAGGCCGCCGCGGGACTCGCCTCCGCCAGTCGGCCCGGGGCCCTCCTCGCCTCTCCAAGGATGATGTGGCATGTGTTGAGGGCCTGGGAGGCCCGGACCCAGGCGGCCTCGAAGACCCTGGCCACCCTGGGCCTAGCCGGTGACCGCGCTCCCCTCCAGTGCCACCTGGCCTGGTTCGAACGGATTCATTCCCACCTGGGCCCGAAGGCCGCCGAAGGCTGGCTCCAACGGATGCGAGGGATGATGGCCTCCCAGTCTTCCGTGCCCGCAGCGGGCGATGGGCGCTAGGGTGGGAGCCATGGAACCCGCCGTGCCCTGGCCTGAATCACCCTCCCACCATGCGCCCCTCCCATCGGCGCTGGACGTGGAGGTGGCCATCGTGGGCGCCGGCATCCACGGAGCGGCGCTCGCCCGGGAGCTGGGCCTGCGGGGCGTGAGCTGTGCCCTCATCGATAAGGGCGCCATCGGGGGCGGCACGAGCCAGTGGTCCAGCCAGCTGCTCCACGGCGGCATCCGCTACCTGCTCACGGGAGACATCGCCCAGATGCGCGAGGGGTTGCGGGAGCGCGCCATCTGGGCCCGCATCGCGCCTTCCCGGGTGCGCTGGGAGGCTTTCTGGATGCCCCACGGCGGCTGGATCGAGGGCCTCACCCACCGCTTCGGAATCGGACTCTACGATCACTGGGGATCGGAGCGGCCGGGCTGGCCCGCGCACTTGAATCTGGGCAGGGTGCCTCAGGACGCGTTCGTGCGGGATCCACGCGGCAAGGGTGGCCCCTTCATCGGCGCCACGGCCTATGCGGACCTCATGACCTGGGACCGGGAGCTCGTGCGGGATCTCGCCGCCAGCAGCTCCGCCCTGAAGCTCGAAGCCCATGAAGTGGAGGGCTTCGAAGACGGGAAGGGGGAATTGCAGGCCATCCGCCTGCGGGATCGCCGGGATGGTTCCGCCCGCCGGATCACCTTCCGCCGCATCGTCTTCGCGCTGGGCCCCTGGCACGACGGCGCCATGAAGCAGTGGTTCGACGACACCTACAAGTGGCTTCGCCTTTCGTCGGGCATCCACCTCTGGTTCCCCGGCCAGGCCGGCTGCGAGCGGCCCTGGGCCATACGCCGTCCTCAAGGGCGCATCCTCTTCGTCATCCCCCGCGACGGCCGCCTGCAGGTGGGCACCACCGAGCGGGAGGTTCATGGCGAGGAAGGCGGGGCGGTGGGCATCCTCCCCAGTGAGCGGGAAGAACTCTACGGCGCCTTGGAATCGAAGCTGCCCGGCCTCCCCTGGCGCAAGCTCCCGGTGCTCGCCGAGGAGACGGGCGTGCGCCCCCTCGTGCGCCCCCCTCAGGACCGCATGGGCACCGCCCACATGAGCCGGGAGGCCCTGTTGGAACACCACCCCAAATTCTCCAACGCCTGGATGGTGCTAGGAGGGAAGCTCACCACGGCGCGGGCCCTCATGGACCGCCTGGCCACCAAGCTCACCGCGAAGGCGTGCCCCGAAAGCCGGACCGTGCCCCTGCAGAAATGGGATGGACACTGAGTTCAGGTCAGGTAGAATGAACCTTCGCAGTTGGTTCCGTAGCTCAGCTGGATAGAGCATCAGACTACGAATCTGAGGGTCGGGCGTTCGAATCGCTCCGGAACCACCACTCATAACCCCGGGAGCATCCCGGGGTTTTTTGCGTTCGGTCTCCTGGTTTGGCGATTCGAACGCCCTCGGGCGTTCCCTCCAGCTATCGCGGCCGTTGGTCTAGGATGGGCGGATGGGGCGATGGGGACGGTTAGCTGGTGGGGCGGCGGTGGTGTTGGGGCTGTCGTGCTCGACGGGTGGGGCGGCGCGCATTGGGTTTCACGAGGTTCGTACGGATGCCGCGGGGCGGATCGAGCCCTGGCATGGGACGGGCCCTTCCCAGGCCTACGACCAGATGGTGCGGCTCACCTGGGGCTTCTGGGCTCGGATGCGGACATGTCCCAACGGGGTGCCTTACTACCTCCAACACCAGGTGTGGACGGAGGGGGAGGATGATCCCCGGGGGCTGGGTGGGGACCAGATCCCGATGGCGCTTTCCTCCTGGAACCTGCTGCATGGGTACCTGGGAGACCCCGCGGTGAAGGCCAACATGATCCTCATCGCGGACCACTGGCTGGATCACGGCATGACGGGGGCGGACCTGCCATGGGCGAACGTGCCCTTCCCCTACAACACGAGCGTCCATTCCGGGGCCTACGACGGGAACATGCGTTCGGGGCCTGGCTTCGTGGAGCCGGACAAGGCCGCGAGTTTTGGAGCGGAACTGGTGATGCTCCACAAGGTCACCGGGAACCCCCGCTACCTGGACGCCGCGGTGGCCATCGCCGATACCATGGCCGCCCGCATGGTTGCCGGGGATGGAGACCACTCGCCTTGGCCCTACCGGGTGCATGCAGCCACGAACAGGGCGCATGTGGAAGGTGGGTCCAGCGCCAGCTACACCACCAACTACACGGGGGCCCTGCGCCTTTTCTCGGAGTTGGCGGAACTGGGCGCCGGAGATCCGGTCAACTACCGCCAGTCCGCGACGGCGCTGGCGGAGTGGCTTCGGAACCATCCCTGCAGGACGATGAGGTGGGGGCCCTTCTTCGAGGACATCGCCACCTCCCGGTGGTCCGACGCCGAGATCAATGCGGACACCCTGGCGGCCTTCATCCTGGACCATCCCGAGTGGGATTTCGGAGGGGTCTACCAGGCCCGCACTCAGCTGGATTGGAGCCTGGCGACGTTGGGAAACGTGGGGTATCGAGCCTTCGGAGTCATGCCCTTGGATGAGCAGACGGTCTACCGCTTTCCGGGCAACAGCCACTCTGCCCGCCACGCCGCGGCGGAACTGCGCTACGCCGAAGTGACTGGGGATCTCCGCCGGGCGGATCAGGCCATCCGGCAACTGAACTGGGCCACCTACATGGTGGGTGGGGATGGGCGGAACCAGTACATCCAGGACGGCGTCTGGCTCACGGACGGCTATGGCGACTACGTTCGCCACTACCTGCGCGCCATGGCATCGTTTCCGAGCCTGGCCCCCGAGGACCAGAACCACTTGCTCAGGACCACTTCCGTGGTGCAGACCATGTCCTACGGCGATGGGGTCATCACCTACACCAAGTTCGACGCGGCCTCGACGGAGACGTTCAAGCTCGGCGCTTGGCAACCCACCGCCATCCAGGGCGGGACCATGGTCTGGGATTCCGCCCGGAAGGTGCTCACCGTCACGGCCTCCGCTCCCACGGTCCGGCTGGCCCGCTGAGGGGCACCGTCGGGACCCTCGCCGTGAACTGAAGTCGCACGAGGAGGAATGATCGGGGCCCGCTTCGGCGGGCCCCTTTTTGCGCTTGAGCTGGTCTTACGCCTGGAGAAAGCGGATTTGCGAGTCGATAATGAGGGACTCCTTGGGTTTTGAAGGCTTCCGGGGGCGGTTGGAATTGACTTGGGAGGGGTGGGCTGGATTCGGGCATGACGAGGAGCTTCGGGCCTAAAAACGAGCTTTGATGCGGATCCGGGACTGTTCGCATGGGATTCGAATCCGCGATGGTTTTGATTTGGGACACAGAATCTTCGGGTTCGAACGGCTAATTTGGGACTAGATAGTCCAGTGTTTTGATTCGCATCACGCAAGCCCCTCCCACGGAGTTCTCCCCATGACCCCGCCCGCCCGATCGGAGGCCGCCGCGTTGCCCCTCGGCGGGGCCGCGGGCTGCCGCCACTGCGGGGTGCCCTGCGAAGGGACGGGAGCCTTCTGCTGCCGCGGCTGCGAAAACGTGTACCTGATCCTCCATGCCCGGGGGCTCGGCGAGTACTACGACCTCAAGGAGGGGGCCTACTGTTTCCAGCCGTCCCAGCCGGTGACGTGGAAGCACGAGCGCTTCGATCACCTGGACGCCCCGGAGGTGCGGGCCCGGTACGTGGGCGCCGGCGGCGAGGCGCGCTTTTTCGTGGAGGGGCTGCACTGCGTGGCCTGCCTCTGGCTGTTGGAGCGGCTGCCGCGGATGATGCCCGGGCTCCGGGCGGCGCGCCTCGACCTCTCCCAATCCCTGCTCACGGTCGCCCTGGATGGCGAGGCCCCCCTGGCGCCCGTGGCGGGGCTGATCCAGGAGCTGGGCTACCGCCCCCACGCCATCCCCGTCGACGAGGACGCGGAGCACCTCCGGCGCCGGGAGCGGCGGAAGGCCCTGCTGCGCATGGGCGTGGCCGCGGCCTGCACGGGCAACCTCATGCTCATGGCGGTACCCCTCTATGGCGGCGCGACGGGGAGCTTCGCCCACCTGTTCCGATGGCTGAGCCTCGCCCTCTACCTGCCCATCGCCTTCTGGGCGGCGGGACCCTTTTACCGCTCCGCCTGGGGGGCCCTGCGCACCCGGCGCATCAACATCGACGTGCCCATCGCCCTGGCCCTGGTGCTGGGGCCGTCCCTGAGCCTTCACAACCTCCTCCGCGGTTCGGAGCACATCTACTTCGATTCCCTCGCGGCCCTCGTCTTCCTGCTCTTGGCCAGCCGCCACTACCTCCGCGAGGTGCAGGCCCGGGCCTCGCGCACCTCCCAGCTGCTCCAGAGTTTCTTCGCGCCCATCGCCCACCGGCTGGAGGGGGAGGGGACGGTGGACGTGCCGCCGGATCAGGTGCGCCCCGGCGACCGCCTTTCCGTGCGGCACGGCGAGCGGGTGCCCGCCGACGGCCTATTGCGGGAGGGGGCCTCGCAGATGAACGTCGCGTGGCTCACGGGCGAGCCCGTGCCCGTGGAGGTGCGGCCGGGGGACGCCCTGCACGCCGGCGCCGTGAACGAGGGCGCCGACGTGGTGATGGAAGCCACCGAAACCCTGGCGGAGAGCCGCCTCGGGCGCATCCTCCGCCAACTGGAGCAGGAGACCCGCGCGCCGATCCTGGGCATGACCGACGCCGTGGCCCGAGGCTTCCTATTCGTGGTGCTGGCGGCGGCCGCGGCCCTCTTCCTGGCCTTCCTCGGCACGCGCCCCGAGGAGGGGCTCAACCGCGCCCTGAGCCTGCTCATCGTCACCTGCCCCTGCGCCCTGGCCCTCGCGACGCCCCTCACCTTCACCTACGCCCTGGCCCGGGCCCACCGCCGGGGGGACGTGGTGAAGCAAGGCGAGGCCCTGGAGCGCCTGGCCCAGGTGGAGACGATTTGCTTCGACAAGACCGGCACCCTCACCCGCGGCGAGCTGGCCGTGGTGGATTGGGCGGATCTCGCCGGGGGCGGCGCCGAGAACCGCGCCCTTGTGCGGGCCCTGGAACAGGGATCCCTCCATCCCATCGCCCGGGCCCTGCGCCACCACCTCGGCGAGGGACCCGCCGAGGCGGTGACGGAGCTGGCCGAGGTGCCCGGCCGGGGCGTGGAGGGCCGATGGCAGGGCCGCGCCGTGGCGGTGCGCGCCCTTCCCGATCCCGAGGGACGGGCCACCGGCGTGGGCCTCTTCGTGGAGGGCGTCGCGAGGGCGCGGGTGCGCCTCGCCGATGAGTTGAGGCCCGAGGCGAAGGGCGTCGTGCAGGCCCTTCGGGCCCTGGGGCTGGAGGTGCGCATCCTCTCCGGCGACGCGCCCCCCGTGGTGGCCCGTCTCGCCGCGGAGCTGGGCCTTCCGCCCGAAGCCGCCCTCGCGGGGCTGAGCCCCGAAGCCAAGCTTGCCGTGGTGGAAGCCACGCCGAAGGCCCTCATGGTGGGAGATGGCGCCAACGACGCCCTGGCCCTCCAAAAGGCGCACCTCGGCGTGGCCATGCACGGCGGCATGGACCTCAGCCTCAAGGTGGCCGATGTCTACCTCTCCCGCCCCGATCTGGGGGCCGTGGCCGATCTCGTGGTGCTGGGCCGGGAGACGCGCCGGGTGCTTTGGCGGAACTTCGCCCTCTCCATCGCCTACAACCTCGTGGGCGGGATCGCAGCCCTGGGCGGGTGGATCAACCCCCTGGCGGCCGCCGTGATCATGCCCCTCAGCTCCATCACGGTGCTGCTCTCCAGCACACTCAGCACCCGCGAAGTGCGGCGCCTCTTCCGGGAGGCCGCATGAGCGTGGTCCTCATCCTGCTCCCGCTCGCCCTGCTGCTGGCCTTGGGCTTCGTCCTGGGCTTCGTCTGGTCCGTGAAGCGGGACCAGTACGAGGAGGGCGAGACCCCCGCGATGCGCATCCTCGTCGATGACTCGAAACCTGATTGAAGGAGCCTTCATGGACCCTCACGCCACCGAATTCGCGCCCTATGACGACAAGATCGTCAAGAAATTCGTCGTCGCCACCCTGGCATGGGCCTTCGTGGGCTTCCTCCTGGGCGTGATCGTGGCCCTCCAGCTCGCGAGCTGGAAGCTCAATTTCGGCCTGCCCTGGATCAGCTTCGGGCGCCTCCGGCCCCTCCACACGAACGCGGCCATCTTCGCCTTCGCGGGCAACGCCGTCTTCGCGGCGATCTACTACTCCACCCAGCGCCTGTGCAAGACGCGCATGTTCAACGACTTCTTGAGCAAGTTCCACTTCTGGGGCTGGCAGGCCATCATCGTGCTCGCCGCGGTGACGCTGCTCTTCGGCATCAGCACGGGCAAGGAATACGCGGAGCTGGAGTGGCCCATCGATATCCTCATCGCCGTGGTGTGGGTGGTCTTCGCCGTGAACTTCTTCGGCACCCTATGGAGGCGCCGCGAGAAGCACCTCTACGTGGCCCTGTGGTTCTACATCGCCACCA
>CAYWDR010000126.1:0-10741 GCA_964457075.1 uncultured Solibacteraceae bacterium | reverse complement strand
TTCGTCTTTTCTCGCGAAGAAGTCGTGGGCTTGGTTCGACCAACTACTGGATCACCGGGATGTTAAGCCGAAAAAAGAAGTTCACCACGGAGGCACCGAGGCACGGAGGGGTGCCGACACACTCGACGCCCTCCCCTTCGCAGGCGGCGCCAGGGCGGGCTTTCGGGGCCCGCTTGGCGCCGCCTGTGAAGGAAGGTCCAGCATGGCTGGACCTTGGGCCAAAGGCCCGGAGGGCTGGCCCAAGAGCAGGTTGGAGGCCTGTAGAACACCGGGAGGATCGCCCGGTGGGCGGCTTTTCTCCGTGCCTCGGTGCCTCCGTGGTGCATCTGTTTTTGATAGCCCGTTTGGTTGCGGCCCCTGGCTGCGCTGAGGTTGATCTTTTCGCTTTTCTTCGTGAGGCGCGGAGCGCCCTTCGTGGCTTCGTGGTGGTCATTTTCACGAGGCCATGCGGAAAGCCCCCGCCAAGGCTAAACGCCGCTCAAGGCCCGTCCGTGCGCCCGGCTTCGCGCCTCGGCTGCGTCCGCACTTCCGCTGCCGTCCAGGCGACTCGCCGCCGGCCGAGGAAGACCTCCACGACGAGGCGGTCTTTCTGAGTGGGGGGTTCCTCGGGCCAAGGGGCCGTGAGTTCAAAGGCCGAAGGGCCGCCCTGAAGGTCGGCCTCCAGGAGCGTCGCTCCTGCGCGGGGGCGGGGGACCTGGGCGAAGTGCTTCAGCCCGCCCGCCGTGGTGCGCCAGGCCTTGATCCGGGGGCGGGCCTTCGGGGGCAGCTCGGAGAGTTCCACGTGGGCCCTGAGGGTGGGCGGTGGGGTCGTGCCTTCCCCTCGCCCCATCCCCGTGAAGACGGTGGCCTCTCCCAGGCTTACGCGGATGGGCTTTGCCGGGGGGACAAGGAGTCCGAGGGCCAGGGCGAGGGGCGCGAGGGTCATGGGCTATTGAATCTGGAGGGTGCCCACCGATACGACGACATCCTGGGGGCTGCCGGAGGCGGGCAGCACCTGGGCCTGGGTGGCCGTGAGAGTGACCGTGCCCTTGGCGCCGGGGTTCAAGTTCAAGGCCACGAGAGCGAGGGGGGCGTCCAGGGCCTTGGCGGACACGGCGGGCCCCTGCTGGGAGAAGGCGGCCTGAAGGGTGGCGCCGGTGGCCTTCACTTTGAAGATGCGGGGCGCGGCGCCCAGGTCGAAGGTGGCGGGGGCCACGAGGTCACTGTCCGAGGCTTCAGGTTTCGCCCACGTTGCCTTGGCGGCTTCCGCCGTGAGGGTGAAGGCGAGGCCCCGGCCTTGCGTGCCCGCGGGGCCCACGAGGTTGAGGACGAGGTGGCCGTCCGTGGAGAGGGCGGCGTTGCGCACGAGGCGGTAGGCGCCCGTCGTGGGGTCCGTGTAGGCGAGCTTGGGCGCGGGTGCGGGAGGTGGCGGCGTGGAGCCTCCACCTCCGCCTCCGCAGGCGAGGAGGGCGAGGAGCGGGAGGGCGGCTAGGCGCTTCATGGGAACCTCAGAAACCGGCGAGGAGGAGGGTGAGGTCAGCGGCGTCCACGGTGCCGCTGCCATTCAAGTCGGCGCCCGTATCCGTGGTGCCGAAGCGCTGGCCCAGCACGAGCAGGTCCCGCAGGTCCACGACGCCATCCTGGTTGAGGTCGAGGCTCTTCGCCACGGTCACCGTGGCGCTGCCCGACTTGGAGGGATCCGCTTGGCTGGTGGCGACGACGGTGTAGGCTCCGGGGGTCGCGGGGGCCGTGTAGAGGCCCGTCCCGTCAATGGTGCCCCCGGCGGCGCCCTGCTGCACGGACCATGTCACGGCGGTGTTGGCGTCGCCGAGCACGGTGGCCGTGAAGGCGCGCGTGGCGCCGGGCAGGAGGTTCGTGGATCCCGGCGCGACGCTCACGGAGACGCCCGCGGCCTCGGGCACGATCTCCCACACGCCGCGGCCGAAGGTGGCCACGCGGATGAAGCTGTGATCGGGGGCCAGGTAGATATCGCGGGTGGAGACGAGGGGCAGGCCCTGGCCGAAGCGCTCCCAGTGGGCGCCGCCGTCCACGCTGCGGTAGACGCCGAAATCCGTGCCGACATAAACCTCGTCGCTGGACCAGGGGGCTACCTGCACGACGTGGACGGGGATGCCGAAGGGGAAGCCGTTGGAGGCCGTATCCAGGGCCAGCCAGCTCTGGCCGCCGTTTTGGGAGCGGAAGAGGTGGGCGTCCGTGGCGCTGTTGAGGGTGGAGGCGGCGTAGATCACCTGGGCGTTGGCGGGATCGAAGGCCACGTAGTTGAGGGAGGCGGCGGAGGGCAGGGCGCCGAAGGGGGTCCAGTTCGTGCCGCCGTTATAGGTGGCGGCGCCGGTGGCGTTGCCCACCACGGCGAGGGCGAGGGCATCACTCGGTGCCGCGTTCACGTGGTCGATGGCACCCGAGTACCCCGTCATCGTGAGGCCCGTCCAGGTGTCGCCAAAATTCGTGGTCTTGAAGACGCGGCTGTTGAAGGTGTAGACCGTGTTTCCGGTGGGATCGGCGAGTCCCGGCACGAGCACGCTCTTGAAGGGGCCGCCGCCGGAGAGGCCAGAGGTGGCGCCATTCCACGTGCCCTCGCCGCCGCCCACGGTGCTCTTCAGGAAGCTGTTGTTGTAGCTCGCCGTGAGCATCAGATCGCCGTTCTTGGGATGGATGAGGGCCGCGAAGCCGTCCCCCGTGGGGGCCGTCTCGTCGAAGGCCGTGCTGAGGTTCAGGGCGCTGCCGCTGCCCACCCGCACGCGGCTGCCGTTGTCCTGGTGGCCCGTGACGATGCGGTAGCGGGAGTCCGCGGGCGTGGCGGCGATGGAGCAGCCGAGGTTGTAGATGAGCTGGGTGGAGATGCCCGTGTTCCGCCGGCTATCGGCGAAGGTGCGATCGGGTACGGGCACGCCGGAGGCGGCCACGGGGATGGGCGAGCGATAGGGATCCCGGAAAAGGGTGAAGCCGCCATCCGTGCCGTAGATGAGGGTCTTGGGGCCCTTCTTCGACCAGGCCGTGGTGTGCACGTCGGCGTGGGCGTACTGGTAGCGGCGGTGGTAGGCGTCCGTCATGCGGGCCCAGGTGGTGCCGCCATCCTGCGTGCGCCACACGGAATTATCCGCGCCGATGAAGACCTTGTTCGGGTCATCGGGATCCACGGCGATGCCCAGGTTGTAGAAGCCCTGGTTGCTGCTGTCCGAGAGGACGCCGCCGGCCGTGCCATCCACGAAGGTCCACGTGTGGCCCTTGTCCGCCGTCTTGAGGAGACCCCGGGCCACCTTGCTCCCTGACTGGAACGTGCCCCAGACGAGGGTGCCGGAGCTGGCGGCGAGGGAGATGCGGTTGGGGGCCTTGGCCGTGGCCGCGGCGTCCAGGGTTCCCTTCGTCCAGGTGGCGCCCGCATCGGCGGAGTACCAAAGGCTGCCGCCGCCGCTGGCGGCGGAGCAGACGAGGTCCGTGGGGGAGAGGGCGACGAGGGACCACACCCGGGGGTTCGTGAGGCCTGTGAGGGGCACGGAGGTGAAGCTGGTGCCGCCGTCCGTGGAACGGAAGAGGCCGTCATCCGTGCCGGCGAGGATCACCGTGCCGGGCAGGGGGAGGAGGGCGTAGCTGCGCGTGGCGGCTCCGAGGGCGCCGCCTTGGGTCCAGCTATCTCCACCGTTCGTGCTGACGTAGAAACCCCGCCCCGGCGAATCGAAGGCGTCGCCCAGGGCGAGGTAGAGGGTCTCCGGCTGGCTTGGGTGCATGGCGAAGGCGCCCACGGCGATGTTGCCGCCGCCGCTGCTGGCGGGCAGGGCATCCGTGATGGAGCGCCAGTTCCAATCCCCGGCGGCGTCCAGCTGGGCGTCCGCCGTCTTCCACACGCCGCCGCCCGCGTAGGCCACGTAGAGGATCTTCTCGTCGCCGGGGTGGGTGACGATGGCCGTGGCGCGGCCGCTGTCGTTGATGTCCGTGGGCACGAGGGGGAAGCCCGTACGCCCGCCGTTGGGGCCGATCTCCCGCCACTGTGGGATGGCGGCCAGGGCGCGGCGGAAGGCGGGCGCGTAGCGGGTGACCTCGCGGGAGGCGAGCTTCGCCTTGAAATCCAGGTAGGCGGCCGTGGCGGGGGCTCCGTAATAGCGGGCCATCCAGGCCTCGCGGAGGTCCGGGCGGTCCCGGGGTTCCCGTTCCTGGGCGGCGGCGGGCCCGAGGAGGGCGGCGAGGAGGAAGCCCGCGCGAAGGGCCGAAGTGCGAAGCGAGGCCATGAAGGTCTCCCGGACAAGGGGATTATTTTCCGGGGGCCCCGCCTTGCGGCCTAATGAAGAAATGTGAAGAAACTAGCGCGCCGCCGTCAGCCACCCCAGGAGGGCCCGATCCAGGAAGAGAGTGCCCAGGGCGGCGCAGAGGCCCGCGGCCACGTCGTCCAGCACGATGCCCCAGCCCTCCGGGAGGGCTTGCAGCTGGTGGACGGGCCAGGGCTTCCAGATATCGAAGAGGCGGAACAAAAGGAAGGGGGCCGCCAGCCGCGCGGCCTGCCCGCCCAGGCTCATGGAGCCCAAGGGCACGTTCGCGAGGAGGGGAAGGAGGGCCACCCAGAGGCCCGCCCACTCATCGGCCACGATGAAGCCGGGGTCCTTCAGCCCCGTCTCCCGTACGACGAGGGTGGAGGCGTGAATGGCCAGGCCCGTCATGAGGAGGGGGGCGAGGAGGCCGAGGCCGAGGAGGACCGTCCGGGCGTGGGCTGGATCAACGATCTGGCCTGCGCCGGAGACGAGGGCGGACCAAAGGGCGAGGCCCGCCAGGCTGCCCCACGTCCCCGGCGCCGGGCGCAGGTAGCCGCTGCCCAAGCCCGTGGCCACCCACCAGGCCCAGCGGGGGGCCCTCGGGCCCGGGGCCGCCCGGGCCTCCGCCCTCAATTCTTGTCCTCACCCTGTTGGGGGCGGCCCGTGGGGATCAGGAGCTCGCTGAGGGGCGCCACGGCATAGCCCAGCCGGCGGGATCTGCTCCAGACCTCCACCACCACCCGCTCCTCGGCCTTGGGGGCGCCGGGCCACTCGCCCTGGAGGGTCCACGTCCCCTTGCCGGATTCCGTGGCCTTCGTCTCCAGACGGCCGAGGCCGCCGCGCACGAAGCGGAGGTTGGCACCCCGCTCCAAGGCGGGGAGGTCGGAGGCGAGCATGCGCCAGGCTCGGAATTCGGGCTTCGTGGCGGGCTTGATTCCCTCCACGGCCACTTCCACATGAAGGCGGGCGGGGGGTAGGGGGCCCTTGGGCTCCACGCCGGCACCCCAAGTCACGGAGGCGTGCGTGATTTTCACGGACATGGGCTTTCCCTTGCCGGGGGCGGCGGCCAGGAGGGGCAGGGTGGCGAGAAGGAGGAGGTTGCGCATGGGGGCATGGTACTCCCATCGTCGTCTAATCCGGCTACACCCTCTTGGCTCAGTCCAGGTTCATTCGCAGGCCCAGATGGAGGCTCAACTCCCAGTTGGGCGGCACGAAGCCGGGCGCCGAGCGCTTCCACAGGGGCACGGCCAGTTCCACGCGGGTGAAGGGCACGAAGCGCTCCGATCCCCGGGCCACGAACCCCGTGTTCCATGGAAGCAGGGGCACGAGGATGCCGCGGAATCCAAGCCCACCCCGCGCCCAGGCGCGGAGGTAGGTCACGGAGGCACCGGCCTCCCCCAGGCGCTCCGCCCGGGCCTCCAGGGCCAAGAGCGCATGGCCCTCCTGCCCCTCGCTCCACCAGGCCTGCTGGAGTCCGAAAGCGAGCATGTCATGGGTCGCGCGATCCGCGGCGGGGCGGGCATAGCTCGCCCGAAGCTGGGTGCGGAACCGGCCGGGATCGCTCAAGTCCCAGGCTCCATGGAACCCGACCCCCGAGGGCTCGTGGCCGGAGGGGAGGGCGGGGCGCTGCAGGGCGTAGGAGACGCCGAATTCGAGGCCCTGGCCCCAGGCGAGTGCGGCGGGGAGGAGGAGTGCGAACGCGGTTCGCCTAGACATGGCGCAGGGCCTCCACCACCCGCAGCCGCGCGGCCTTGAGGCCAGGCAGGAGGGCGCTGAGTTGCAGCGTGAGCTGCAGAAATAGAAAGGCGGCCAGGTACACCGCGGGCACGAAGTGGATGAACAGCTCATAGCCGTGGCTCGTGCCGGGCGGCGCCGGCATCTGGTAGTGCAAAGCGTTCATGCCCGCCCGGAAGATCAGCGTGAAGGCCAATCCCGCGAGGCTGCCGGCGAGGCCCAGGAAGGCCCCCTCCCACTGCAGCAGCGCGATGAGCTGGCGGGCCTGGAGGCCCGTGGCCCGCAGCACGCCGAACTCGCGGATGCGCTCCATGACGCTCATGAGCAGGGTGTTGGCCGTGGCGAGGAATACGACGAGGAAGAGCACGAGGCCCATGAAGCCGAAGATGGCGAAGTAGAGCATGCGCACCTGCTGGTAGAAGGCCGCCAGCTGGTGCCAGGGGTGGGCTTCCAGGCCGGGCCGTTCCTTCGCGAGCCGAAGGGACGCGGCATCGGCCTTCCCGGGATCCTTGAGCACGACGCTGAGGCGGCTGCGGGCCCCTTCCGCCTGGAGCAGGAGCTCCGCCGTGTCCAGGCTCACGGTGAGGGCGCGGTCGTTCAATTCCCGGAGGCCCAGATCCTGAAGGCCCACGACCTCCACGTCCACGGCATTGAGCGAGCCCGCCTTCGTCGTGGACATGAGGGTGAGGGCGCTGCCCATGGAGGCGCCGAGGCTCTTCGCGAGGCCGATGCCGAGGATCACCTCCCGGGCCTCGGGTTGGGCGGAGAGCCAGCGGGAACCCGCGCCGCCGGGGGCCTTGGCGCCCTCCCTCACGCGATCCGCCACCGCCATGTGGGTGGCCTCGCGGGTGGGATCCACGGCGCTGCCGAGGAAGGCGACGCTCTTGGGGCCGCTGCTGAGGAGGCCCATGAACTGGATGCGGGGCAGCACCTCGGCCACGTCGGCGTCTTGGCGAAGGCGTGCCGCCAGGGCCTCGCCGCCTTCGAGCGCCTTTTCCAGGCTGCCCTCCTCGCCCCCTTCGAGGCCACCGGCGGGGAGGATCTGGACGTGCCCGAGGCCGCCGCGGATGGCGCCGTCGGAAAGGCCCTGGAAGGTCTGGGCCATGAAGCCTCCGGCCAGGCTCAGGGCCGTGAAACCGGCCACGAGCACGAGCAGCGTGAGCAGGCTCCGGCGCCGCTGGCGCAGCAGGTTGCGGAGGGCGAGGCGAGCGAGGATCATGCGGCCTCCGGCCGCGGGCTCAGGGCTCCGGGCTCCGGGCTCCGGGGGGGGAGGCGGAGGATGGGGATGGAGCAGCGCATCGCGATGCGCAATGGTCTAGTAGCACCGCATTGGCCCGAATCTGGGCATAGCTGCCCGGAGTCCGGAGCCTGGAGCGCGTCCATAGATCCCGAGGGACGTAGACGTCCCTCGGGGGAGCCCAATATTCCCGTCATTTCCCCTCCTCCAGCTTCACCAGTCGCCCATCCACCAGGCGCGCCACGCGATCGGCCCGCTCGATGACCATGGGATCGTGGCTGGCCACGAGGAAGGCGGCGCCGCGCTCCTTGGCGAGCCCATGCACGAGGTCCATGAGGGGGGCGCCGTGGGCCTGATCGAGGCTTGCGGTGGGCTCGTCCATGAGCACCACGGCGGGGCGGCCCGCCAGGGCCCGGGCGATGGCGACGCGCTGTTGCTGGCCGCCGCTCAATTCCGTGGGGCGGTGGTGGAGGCGGGGCGTGAGGTCCACGGAGGCGAGCGCCGCCTCCGCCTCGACCCGGGCCTGCTCCGTGGAGAGGCCCCGCAGCTGCAGGGGCAGCATCACGTTTTCCAGGGCCGTGAGCACGGGCAGGAGGTTGTGGGCCTGGAAGACGAAACCCAAGCGATTCAAACGCAAATCCGTGCGGGCCCGTTCGGAGAGGGAGGAAACGGGCGCGCCGTCCAAGTGGACTTCACCTGCATCGGCTTCGTCGAGCAGCCCGGCGATCTGCAGCAGCGTCGTCTTGCCTGAGCCTGAGGGCCCGGCGAGCACCGTCATCTGACCCGCGGGCACGTCCAGGCTCACGTCGAAGACGCCGGCCCTCTCCCCGCCGGCTTCGAAGGTCCGGGTGATGTTACGAAGTTGCAGCATGAACCCAGTGTAGGGGATGGAGGAGGCCATACACTCTAGGTTCAACCCCGAGGAAAGCCAATGAACGTGGTACGCCTGAGCTGCGCGATCGTGCTGTGGGGGGTCTTGCCGGCGTTCGCCCCGGGTTCGCTCGAGGCCGGTTCGCCCGGAAAGGCTCAGGCGAAGGGGAGCGCCACGGAGGCGGTCCAGGAGCCGGCGAAGCGTGCCTCCGTGGCGCTTCGAGGGGTCCCGACGGCGGAATTGAATCGCCGTGTGGAGTTGGGGGATGCGAGTGCGGCCATCGCCCTGGCGGATCGGTTGCTGGCCCAGGAAGGAGAACCCTACGATCCCCAGAGGGCCATCGCTCTCCTATATATGGCCGCGAAGGGGGGCGATTCGGAAGCCAAGTTCCAGTTGGCGAAGAGCTTTCTCGAACTGAAGCGGAATAAGGTCGGGGACCCACTGACCGAGGCGCAGCAGGCCATGCTGACCCAAGACCTGGAAGCCTTATCCAGCGCCGGCTGGGCGGATGCCCGCTTCGAGTTGGGGCGCTTCCGCCTGGAGGCAGCGGACAGGGTGAAGGATTTCCCGGCCCTGGTGGCGGGGTGGAAGCTCATCCTCGACGCGGACCGGCGGGGGAGCGCCTCGGCCGCCACCTTTTTGGGTGAGTTCACGGCCTCGAGACCACTGAGTTTCTTCCCCCAGGAATACCGGCATCACTTCTTCCCTGAAACCGCGATCGAGGATCTGCTCAAGAGGGGGCTTGAGCGCGGGGATCTGAATGCCTATCTCGCCCTGGGCTCCTATTTCGGGGGCCTGGGCTCCGATGGGAAAACGAGGGATCGATCCAAGGCCATCGCATGGCTCGAGCAGGGGACCCGGAATGGGAAACCCATCGCGGCGGTGCGGCTCGCGGAGCTCTACATGGAGGGAAGCGATGCGGAGAAGGATCCGATCCGGGCCAAGGCTTGGTTGAAGTGGGCGTCGGAACGAGGTGTGTTCGCGGGACCCCAGGGGCTCGCCCGGCAGTCCCATCTGGATCAGAGGATCGAGGCACTGGTGCGGGCAAGGGGTAGGCAGGCCTCCTGCGAGGCCAGGCTCGGAGAACTCAAGCGGGAGAAGCGCCGGCTGGATCAAGCGGACCAGGATCTGGAGATGGTGCGATTCCGCTTCGAGGCCAAGAAACTCCGGTTGGGCCACCTGAAAAGATTGGCCCAGCTCAACAAGGATCCTGGCTCCATTCGCACCTACAACGAGGCCCTCCGGGATGCGGAAAACGACCGTGTGGCGCTGAACCGGGCCGCTCAAGACCACCAGCGATCCAAGCGGGCCTACAACCGCGCCAGTGACGAATACAACGCCGACTGCGCCCGATCGGATCGACCCTAGGCCCGGCGGGCCCCATCCTCCAACCGGGTCCGGGCCTCCACTTCATAGGCCTTGGTGCTCGCCTCCGTGCCGCCCTCGGTGATCTCGCCCACGAGGTCGTAGGCGTGGGCCTGCGTGATGCGTACGCGCTGGATGGTGTTGGGCATGGGCTGGCCATCCACGATGAGCACGTTGCCGTCGATCTCCGGGGCCTGGCCCTGGTGGCGGCCCTTGGCGATGAGGTCGGTCTCCTCGTGGGCGCCCTCGACGAGCACCTCGAGGATCTGCCCCACCTTCTCCTGGTTCTTCTCCCGGGCGATTTTCTGCTGGAGTTCCAGGAGCTTCTTCTTGCGGGCTTCCTTGGTGCGCTGGGGGATGGGATCCCCGGCGGACCAGGCCGGCGTGCCCTCCTCGGGGCTGTAGGTGAAGACGCCCACGTGATCGAAGCGGGCCTCCTGGATGAAGGCCTTCAGCTCGCCAAAGGCCGCCTCGTCCTCGCCGGGGAAGCCCACGATGAAGTTGCTTCGGATGTGGATGCCGGGGATGATGCCGCGCACCTTGTCCAGGAGCTTCATGAAGGAGGCGCGGCTGCCGCCCCGGGCCATGGCCTTGAGGAGGCCCTGGTCCGCGTGCTGCAGGGGCATGTCGAGGTACTTGGCGCAGTTCTCCGTTTCGGCGATGGCGCGCATCATCCCCTCGCTGAGGCGGTTGGGGTAGGCGTAGTGGACGCGGGTCCACTTCAGGCCCTCCACCTCGCCCAGGGCGCGGATGAGCTTGCCCAGGGCCTCGGGATCGCCGAAGTCGCGGCCGTAGTCGGTGGTGTCCTGGCCCACGAGGCTGATCTCCAGCACGCCCTGGGAGACGAGCTGGCGCGCCTCGGCCACGACGCTTTCGATGCTGCGGCTGCGTTGGGCGCCGCGCAGTTTCGGGATGATGCAAAAGGCGCAGGAATGATCGCAGCCTTCCGAGATCTTCAGATAGGCGGAGGCCTTCGGGGTGGTGAGAAGGCGGGGACTGGCCTCGTCGTAGAGATAGGCGGGATCGCGAACGAGATCCTCCCACCCCGCGCCGCCGATCACTTCGGCGATCTGCTCCACGTCGCGGGTGCCCAGGCAGGCGTCGATTTCCGGCATGCCCTGGATGAGCTCGTCCCGGTAGCGCTCCACGAGGCAGCCCGCCACGATGAGCTTTTTGCAGACACCCTTCTCCTTCATGGAGGCCGCTTCGAGGATGGCCTCGATGGATTCCTGCTTGGCGGCGTCGATGAAACCGCAGGTGTTCACGACGATGACCTCGGCCTCCTCCTGGCGG